>CAZPGX010000066.1:0-1546 GCA_964586605.1 uncultured Planctomycetia bacterium | reverse complement strand
TTTACTTTTTTTTGCTGATCTTGCCACTTCTTTTGCTCCTCTCTAGCTTTGCAGCTTCTCTGACAAATAGGTTTTTAGGCTATCTATAGCAATGCGTTCCTGCTTCATCGAATCGCGCTCTCTTACCGTGACCTTTTTGTCCTCTAAGGAATCTACGTCTACGGTTACGCAGAAACCCGTGCCGATTTCATCCTGCCGGCGATAGAGCCGTCCAATCGCAGCGGTGTCGTCATAGACAACCTTGCCGATAGCCGAACTGCTGCGTAAATCGTTGGCGATGGCCTTAGACAGCTTGACGATTTCCGGCCTGTTTTTCAATAGGGGCAAAACCGCTGCCTTTACCGGCGCAAGCGACTTATGCAGTTTTAGCACTACCCTTTTCTTTCCGCGCACCTCTTCTTCATCGTAGGCATCTGCCAGAAAGGCCAGCGTTGCCCTGTCCACGCCTCCGGATGGCTCGATAATGAAAGGCGCAATCCTTGTCTTGGTCTCCTCGTCAAAATAGCTCAGGTCTTTGCCGCTCTGCCGGGCCTGCTGGGTCAAATCAAAATCTGTGCGGTTGGCAATCCCTTCTAATTCCGACCAACCGAAAGGAAATTTATACTCAATATCCGTACAGCCTTTAGCATAGTGAGCCAATTCTTCTTTACCGTGTTCCCTTTTTCGTAAATTTTTAGAATTAATCCCCAGTTTAATATACCAATCCAATCTCTCTTTAACCCAATATTTATACCATTTTTCTGCCTCGGATTTCTGAACAAAATACTCAATCTCCATCTGTTCAAATTCCCGGCTGCGGAAGGTAAAATTACCGGTGGTAACTTCGTTGCGGAAGGCCTTGCCGATTTGGGCAATGCCGAAGGGGAGTTTTTTGCGGGCGCAATTGAGGACATTGTTGAAATTAACAAATATGCCCTGAGCGGTTTCCGGGCGCAGGTAAACTTGAGAGCCCTTATCTTCTACCGGGCCGAGGAAGGTCTTGAACATCAGGTTAAATTTTCTTGGATCGGTAAGCCCAGCTTTTCCACAATAGGGACAGGTATCGGGCTTTTTCTTTAATGCCGGATCGTCAACCTTTATCCGTTTTTTGCAGCTTAGACAATCTAAATAGATATCAAAAAAGCCTTCTGTGTGTCCTGAAGCCTTCCAAACTTCAGGCCGCATCAGGATTGCCGCATCCAGGCCTTCGATGTCGTCTCTTTCGTAAACCAGGCTTCTCCACCAGGCTGCCTTGACATTGCGCTTGAGCTCTACTCCCAGCGGCCCGTAATCCCAGGTTGAGCTTAAGCCGCCGTAGATTTCGCTGTTCTGAAAAATAAAGCCCCTGCGCTTGCATAAGGAAACAACCTTTTCCATTGGCGCTTGCATATTTCTGTCCCTCATTATGAATTACAAATTGTACCACATTTTAATTCTTAAATCAAGAATTTTCGGGACTTGATTGTTTTTTCTAAGTGGACATCAAGGAAACTGCCTAGGATTGTGGCTAGTTCCCCGGCTATATTGCGCGAGAGCTTAAGCTGTAGCGCCTTTTGCCAGTTTGATT
>CAZPGX010000065.1:0-1920 GCA_964586605.1 uncultured Planctomycetia bacterium | reverse complement strand
TAGAGGCCATAGATAAAATCAGGGATACGGCCAGCTCTTTAGAGAGGATATTTATCGTGGAGGTAATGGGAAGAGATTCAGGATACATTGCTCTTCAAGTGGGCCTTGCCGGCGGGGCCGAGGATGTGCTTATTCCCGAGAGGCGCTTTAAGATAGAGAAGATGTGCGCGGATATCCGCAGAGGCCACAAAAAAGGAAAGATTAGCTGGATAATCGTGGTTGCCGAAGGCGCAGCCCAGGGCTCTGATATAGCCGGAAAGATTACCCGCAAGACCGGATTAGAGACACGGGTAACTGTTTTGGGGCATATCCAGCGCGGCGGTTCTCCTTCGGCAGATGACCGCGTTTTAGCCACGCAATTGGGAGCGAAAGCTGTAGAGTCTTTAATCGCTGGTAAGACAGATAAGATGGTGGCTGCGGTCAATAATTGCATCAAAGCAGTTGACTTAAGCTACGCTATCAAGAAGAAAAAAACCGATATTGGAGGCCTTTATCGGCTAATTCGCATTTTAGCACAGTGAGGAGGTAAAATGCTTTACAAGGACTTACAAGACTTGCCAGGCAAGACAAAAGGGGTAATTACTGTTTCAACAGAGGGCGTCAAAATAGAGGATGGGGCAAAATTTAAAGCCCAGGTTATTGATGAGTTGGTTTATAATCTTTGCCTGAATGAGAATCAGGCAGTGAAGGATAGCTGTGCCTGGATTATCCGGGAGGCGGCAGCGCAGCTAGGAATCCATTCTTGTTCTATCCAGGGCCTCTACGAGGCCAAGGGCAGAGAAGAATACAGCAAGATTACCGTTCCCGCTGTGAATTTAAGAGGATTAACTTACGATGCGGCCCGGGCATTAATCAGAACAGCAATAAAGGCTAAATCTTTAAGTTTTATTTTTGAGCTCGCTAAATCGGAGATCGGTTATACCTTGCAACGGCCAGTGGAGTATGTTGCGATTTGCCTGGGCGCAGCAATTAAGGAAGGTTTTGCGGGGCCTGTGTTTATCCAGGGAGACCACTTTCAGGCCAAGGCGAAGAATTACGCCGAGGATCCCGAAAAAGAAATATCGGGATTAAAAGAGCTTATTGCCGAGGCGGTTTCCGGTGGATTTTACAATATTGATATTGACAGTTCAACATTAGTGGATTTAGCCCAGGATACAATTGATAAACAGCAGTGGAATAACTACGAGGTTTGCGCGAAATTGACCGCCTTCATCAGAAAGATACAACCCCAGGGGCTGTCGGTTTCTGTGGGGGGAGAGATAGGCGAAGTGGGCGGAAAAAACACCACGCCTGAGGAGTTCCATGCTTTTATGCAAGGTTACAGGAAACAACTGGACAAATACGGAAAAGGCCTTAAGGGGATTAGCAAAATCAGCATTCAGACCGGGACTGCCCACGGAGGAGTGGTTTTGCCTGATGGGAGTATTGCCAAGGTAAAACTGGACTTTGAGGCCTTGAGGACAATCTCTGAGATTGCCCGAAGGCAATATGGGTTAAGCGGGGCGGTGCAACACGGCGCATCCACTCTTCCCGACGATGCCTTTGGTCATTTTCCGGAGACTGAAACCGCCGAGGTGCACCTGGCTACGGGATTTCAGAATATTATTTACGAAAGTGAACATTTTCCGAAGGATTTAAGGGAGAAGATTTATGCCTGGCTTCGTGAAAATTGCGCTGCGGACAGAAAAGAAGGCATGAGTGATGAGCAGTTTATCTACAAGACGCGCAAAAAAGGCTTTGGCCCTTTTAAGAAGGAACTGATGAGTCTACCGCAGGGCGTGCGCGATGCTATCGGTAAAGAGCTGGAGGAAAAATTCACTTTCCTTTTCCAAAAACTCAACGCCACAAACACTACCGCACTGGTCAATAGATATGTAAAACCCACCAGGATCAAAAAACCCTGCCCCGTACCAAAATACT
>CAZPGX010000064.1:0-1938 GCA_964586605.1 uncultured Planctomycetia bacterium | reverse complement strand
CAGGGTTATCTTAACACCTGAGAAGCTCAATCCGGCGGCCGCACTACATCTTAAGGCCCAAAGCGGCAAACTTAGCATAGTTGAACTCTGCAATATCCACGGAGCCTGGATTAAAGAAACAGAGCTGTAAAGAAAAGGTGACTCAAATGGATGAGAAGGTAAAAGTCTATAGCACGCCGAGTTGTCCATTTTGCAGCAGGGCTAAGCAGTTCTTGAAAGACAACAATATTGAGTTTGAGAATATTGATGTCTCCGCCGATAAAGCAGCCGGGCAGGAAATGATTGATAAGTCCGGGCAGATGGGCGTGCCGGTATTGGATATTGAAGGCGAAATCATTGTTGGATTTGATAAAGAAAAGATATCTAAGGCTCTCGGGTTATAACAATGTATGATTTAATCATTATTGGTGCTGGCCCCGCCGGTATAACTGCCAGTGTCTATGCGGCGCGGGAAATGATGAACCTGTTGGTCATCAGCAAAGATGTCGGTGGCCAGGCGGCCTTAAGCGGAGATGTCGAGAATTACACCGGCTATCAGTTTATTACCGGGCCGGAACTTGCCGCGAAGTTCGAAGAGCATATGAAAAAATATGCCGTTGCCTTCAAAGAAGACGAGGAGGTAAAAGGATTTAAAAGAGAAGACGATATAATTCTGGTCAGGACCGATAAAGGAGCTTATCAGGCAAAAACAGTGATTATTGCTTCCGGAAAAAGGTCCAAAGAGTTAAACGTTCCCGGAGAGGCAAAGTTCAAAAACAAGGGTCTTACCTACTGCGCCACCTGCGATGGGCCACTTTTTAAAGGTAAGGATGTGGCGGTTATCGGAGGAGGAAACTCCGCTTTAGATGCGACTTTACAATTAACCAAGATAGCTAATCGTATTTATCTGATTAATATTACCGGCGAACTTACGGCCGATGCAATGGTGCAGCAGAAAGTAAAAGAGAATCAAAAAGTGTCTGTTTTAAATAACACGCAGGTTAGCGCTGTTTTTGGAGATAAAATGGTTAATGGCCTGAAGGTGAAGACAAAAGGCCTGGAGAAGACTATTTCAGTGCAGGGGGTTTTTGTAGAAATCGGCTTGATTCCTAATTCTGAATTTACAGAAGGCATAGAAAAGAATGAACAGGGAGAAATTAAGGTAAACTGCCACAACGAAACTAATATTTCAGGCATTTTTGCCGCCGGCGATGTTACGGATGTGCCGGAAAAACAGATTATTGTGGCCGCGGGGGAGGGCGCCAAGGCGGCACTGGGCGCGTTTAAATATTTAAGCCGAAAAAAATAAAATTAAAAACCGCTTGACAGGGGTTTGCCCTTTTGGTATAATTCCTACTATTCCTATTAGATTAGTAGGAATAGATAATATCTTAAAAAGCGGGAACAGACAATGAAACTTTCTACCAAAGGGCGTTACGGAGCAAGGTTGATGCTGGATCTTGCTCTTCATTATGGCAATGGGCCGGTCCTTTTGAAGGACATTGCCGGACGTCAGGGGATCTCCGAGAAGTATTTAGGGCATTTAGTCGGCCCTCTTAAGGCAGCCGGCCTGATAAATTCAAGCCGCGGGGCCCGCGGAGGCTATGCCCTGGCTAAACCAGCCAAAGAGATAACCTTAGCCGATGTAATTAGCGTCCTGGAAGGAGAGATTGCTCTGGTAGAATGCGTGAATAAAGCTACTCTCTGCCATAGGGTTGAGCTTTGTGTTACCCGGGGAATCTGGGCCCGGATGAGTGAGAAGATAATGGAAGTTTTAAGCTCTACCACCCTGGAAAGTATGGTTAAGCGATATAGAGAGAAACGGGAATCTCATCCGTTGATATATAGTATTTAAGTGAGGGCATTTTGATAGAATGAAAGCGATAGCATTGTTTTCCGGAGGGCTGGACAGCGCTTTAGCGATTAAGCTAATCCTCCAGCAGAATATTGAGCTGGAGG
>CAZPGX010000063.1:0-2063 GCA_964586605.1 uncultured Planctomycetia bacterium | reverse complement strand
TTTAAGGATAGCCTGGCGATTCTCTTAAAGAGGATTCACGGCTCTACCCAGCACATAGGGCGCGCGCCTTCAAAGGCTGCTAAAGCGGCGGCTTCGCCGAAGATATCGGCAATCGAAGCATTACGGGCCGAGCTGCAAAAGGCAATTGAGACAGAGGAGTTTGAACAGGCTGCCGCCTTAAGGGATAAAATCAGGGCCTTAGAGGCCAAAAAGAAAAAGAAGAGGCAGTCCCGATGAAATTTAATAATTTAGTAAAGCAGACCTGCGAATGGTTAAAAGGCACCGGCCCTAATGCTAATATTGTTATCTCCAGCCGGATTAGATTGGCCAGAAACCTAAAGCGCGTTTTCTTTTCTCATTGGGCAAGCAAGAAAGATAAAGAAGAGGTGCTGAAGAAAGTAAAGAGTGCGGTCAACTCCAGCAATTACACTAAAGGGGCGCTCTTTTTGCAGATGTCGGAGCTGAATAACCTGGATAAGCAGTTTCTTATTGAGCGGCACCTGATTTCCAGAGAGCATGCGCTTCAGGCCAATCACAAGGCAGTAGTAATCGGCGAGAGGGAAATCTTAAGCATTATGGTCAACGAAGAAGACCATTTAAGGATTCAGGTGATGCAATCAGGCTTTAACCTGGAGGAGGCCTGGCGGATTATCAAGAGAATAGACGAGGAATTTGACAGAAGATTAGATTTTGCCTACTCGCAGGAGTGGGGCTATCTGACCGCCTGCCCGACGAATACGGGTACGGGCTTAAGGGCTTCGGTGATGCTGCATCTGCCGGGCCTGGCAATGTCCAAACAGATAAACAAGGTTTTGCAGGCGATTACCAAACTGAATTTGACCGCGCGCGGTTTTTACGGCGAAGGCACCGAGGCCAGCGGCAATTTCTTTCAGATTTCCAATCAGGTTACCCTGGGGCATTCGGAAGAAGACATCCTGGACAATATTGAACGAATTATCAAACAGGTAATCGGCCATGAACAAAACGCCCGAAGAGCACTGCTTGAGCAGGATAGGGCAAGGATTGAAGACCGCATCTGGCGGGCGTTTGCTACGTTAAAAAACGCCCACATTATTACCAGCAAAGAGACCGTGGATTTGCTCTCTTCACTGAGGCTGGGCGTGGATATGGGGATAATCAAAGAGGGCTTAGGCGTCCAGGCAGTTAACCGTATCTTTATTCTAATTCAGCCGGCCCACCTGCAGAAGATAGAGGGGAAGATGCTTTCTCCTCAAGAGAGGGATATCAAAAGAGCAGAATTAATCAGAAAAGAACTAGGAGAGAAATAAAGATGTTTAATAGGTTTACAGAGCGGGCGAGAAAGGTAATTATTTTAGCCAAAGAAGAGACCAAACGTTTTAACCACGATTACATCGGCACAGAACACATTCTCTTGGGTCTAATCCGCGAAGGAGAAGGCGTAGCGGCGGCAGTCCTGCAGAATATGGGCTTAAGCCTAGATAAGATCAGGCTGGAGATTGAGAAACTTGTCCAGCCGGGCCCGGCTACGGTTGTTTCCGGTGATATTCCTTTTACTCCCCGGGCCAAGCGGGTGATTGAACTGGCTATGGAAGAGGCCAGGAACTTAGGGCATAACTATATCGGCACGGAGCACTTGCTTCTTGGGCTTTTGCGCGAAGGGGAAGGCGTGGCTGCCCAGGTGCTTTTGGCCCTGGGCCTGGACCTGAATAAGGTAAGAGGCGAGATGATGGAACTGTTGGGTCAGGGTATACCCAGCCAGGCGCAGGCCGGCCCGCAGGCCGGCCCCGCCGCCGGCATAAAAGCCAAGAGCAAGACGCCTGCTTTGGATGCCTTCGGACGAGACTTGACTACCTTAGCCAGAGAAGGCAAACTTGACCCTGTGGTCGGCCGAAAAAATGAGATTGAACGGGTAATCCAGATCTTGAGCCGACGCACCAAGAATAATCCTGTGCTTCTGGGGGAGGCCGGCGTGGGCAAGACTGCCATCGTAGAAGGCTTAGCTCAACAGGTTATTGCCGGGAATGTCCCCGAGACGCTTAAGGATAAACGTATTGTGATTATCGATTTGGCCTTGATGGTTG
>CAZPGX010000062.1:0-2186 GCA_964586605.1 uncultured Planctomycetia bacterium | reverse complement strand
CTAACATTTGATGGCGCGCTATTTTTAAGAAAAATAGGCCTTAAAAAGGGTCAAATTGTATTAGACTTTGGCTGCGGGCAAGGCCATTATACTATCCCAGCTGCTAAAGTGATGGGAAAAGAAGGTAAAGTATTTGCCGTAGATAACCATAGAGAGGTATTAAGTGCATTGAGCAAGAGGGCAGAACAAGAAAAGTTGAAAAATATAGAGACAATTAAGGTCAAAGGGGAGTTATAGATTTCCGAAGTGAATGATAATTCCGTTGATGCTGTCTTGCTTTACGATGTTATCCACCTTGTATCTAATAGAGATAAATTATATAAAGAGATTTATAGAGTTATGAAGCCCGGAGGCCTTGTTTCTGTTTACCCCAAGCATTACATAGCAGATGATTCTGGATGGGGATTGAAGGATATAAGCTTAGATGATGTTATAGAAGAGATAGAAAAGGTAAAATTCCATTTTGAAAGAAGATTTTTTAAAACACTTATGCACGATGATTACTATGATAAAGGATACATTTTAAATTTTAGGAGGTGATTGATGCCCTGGGTTGATGCAGAGAAGTGTACTGGCTGTAGGATTTGTGTAGAGAAATGCCCGGTGAATGTGATTTCAATGGAGAATGAAAGAGCAGAGATAAATATGGATGGATGTATTCATTGTGGTATCTGCCATGATGTTTGCCCTCAGGAGGCAGTAAGGCACGATAGCGAGAAAATACCTGAGGATGTAAAGGCCAATGTGAAGATGACAAAGAAATTTATGGAAGATTGTGCGAAGCATCTGGGCAATGTTAAAGAAAAAGAGAAATGCTTAAAAAGGATGAAGAAGCACTTTAATAAAGAAAAAGTTGTCGCAGAAAGAACTATAGAAGAACTTGAAAAGTTTGCAGAATAGGTTCAAGATAGATTGATTGATATTGGCAATAAGGAGGTTTAACGAAATGAAGATATGTGTAACTGCGCAGGGAAAAGATTTAAATGCCCGGGTTGATCCCAGATTTGGCAGGTGTCCATATTTTATTATTGTTGATCCACAGACTCTCGAGTTTGAGGCAATCGAGAATTCCAGTGTTGCTGCTGGCAGTGGAGCAGGAATTCAGTCAGGACAGCTCATGGCCAACAAGGCTGTAGAAGTTTTGTTGGCGGGCAACATTGGTCCAAATGCCTTTACTACCCTGCAAGCCGCGGGGATAAGGGTGATTACCGGAGTAACAGGTACTGTTCAAGATGCAGTTTTGAGGTTCAATAAAGGTGAATTTAAGGAAGTTAGTGCTCCCACAGTAGCAAGTAAATTTGGTATTAGCGATGAACAAACCCAAACCAGCCCTACACCTGACCAGCTTCAGGGCTCTGGTTTTAGCCCAGGGATGAGTCCTGGAATGCCTGGATGGCAACAGCCTATGCCAGGAATGTATCCGCCTGGCCAGGTGAGTAAACAACAACAGTTACAAATGCTAAAGAATCAGATTGACTTTCTGCGTCAGCAGATGGAGTCAATCGCCAAAAGCATTGATGAGTTGAGCAAAGAATAAAGGAGGTGGTAAATATGCCATGGGGAGATGGAACAGGCCCACCCGGAGGAGGTGGCCCGGGAACAGGAAGAGGGATGGGAAGAGGAAGAGGCCGGGGAATGGGTATGCGAGCAGGAAAACAGATGTTTTCTGGATGGGCTCCGCCTTCATCTCAATTTCCACAGTCTGAGCAAAATGTTCCTCAGGGGCAAGACCTTGAAGCGCTTAGAAAAG
Source organism: uncultured Planctomycetia bacterium (assembly GCA_964586605.1). Taxonomy (GTDB): domain Bacteria; phylum Omnitrophota; class Gorgyraeia; order JAFGHF01; family JAFGHF01; genus CAZPGX01. The sequence goes on along the minus strand of CAZPGX010000062.1, from coordinate 436 downwards.
AATCCAAGGCAATCAAAGAACAGATGGGTGTCCTAAGCAAAAGGATTAACAGTTTACTTAAGAGACAAACTCCCGGGGCAACTGCCAAGGCTGTAATCGATAGAGAAAGATGCATAGGTTGCGGAGTTTGTGCTAATGTCTGTCCTCAAGGAGCAATTCGGATTTTGGGATGGGTCGAGGATAATTCATAGGGAAAGAATATGAGAAAGAATAATATAAAGATTGCTATTTCCAGCGGTAAAGGCGGAACAGGTAAAACTTTTATAGCCACTAATCTGGCAAAAGTATTGTCTGAGAAACAAAGTAAGGTTCGTTATTTGGATTGTGACGTTGAAGAACCAAATGGGCATTTATTTCTGAATCCTGTTATTGAAAAAGAAAAAGATGTTAATTTGATTTCTCCTGTGGAGGTAGATGAACAAAAGTGCATTAATTG
>CAZPGX010000061.1:0-2188 GCA_964586605.1 uncultured Planctomycetia bacterium | reverse complement strand
TTTTAAGAAATAAATTAGCCGTTGCGGCAGAAAAAATTAAGATAGAGAATTTTACGGGGTATTAGCGAATATACTCTTTTAAATCTTATGAAATACGTAAAGCTGATTATATTCGATCTGGATGGAACACTGGTTGACTCCAAAGAGGCAATAGCCGAAGGTATTAACTTTATGCTGACAACACTCGGGCTTCAGAAAAAGTCTGTATCCCAGATAGCCTCTTATATCGGCAAGGGTATAGATTATCTAATCAAGGGTTCATTAGGGCCGGGTAAAGAGGACCTTTTTGAGCAGGGCAAAGCAATATTTGAGAATTACAGAAAGCAGTTTCCGGACAGCTCTCCTTTATATCCGGGCGTAAAAGAGATATTAGAACATTTCAAGAATAAAAAAAAGGCAATACTCACCAACAGAAAACGCGAGTTTGCCTTGATTAGCCTGAAGGAGTTAGGTATATTGGATTATTTTGATGATATTGCAGGTGAAGATGATGCTGTCTACAAAAAGCCCTCCTCTTGCCCGTTGGACAGAATCATCAGCGGGTTCCAAGTAGATAAAAAAGAGGCTATTATGGTCGGCGATATGGATATAGATATTTTAACCGGCAAGAGCGCCGGTATCGCCAGCTGCGCTGTTACTTATGGGATAGGTAAAAAAGAAGATATTTTAAAGGTAAAGCCGGACTTTATAATAGATGATATAGCAAAGTTAAAGAGGATAGTAAATTAACCCCGTAGAGATAGTTGTGAAAAAGACAAAGTGTATAAATTGTAGCGAATATAAAAATTGCCGGGATTCCTTTACCTCGTGGTTTTTCTTTATCATCGGCATTATAGCTACGGTAGCTATACGCGTGGTGACGGCATTAATGCACCTGAGCCCGGTTTATGCCAAGATTGCCTGGTATATTGGCGTAGGCGGTTTCTTTCTATTTTTCATCTATAAATTTAGGGTAAGCCAGGCAAGATATCGCACTATTACAAAAAATGAGCTTATGGATAAGATGGATACCAAGAGAGAACTAACAGAAATAGATTATAAGTTGATCGGCTCAATCCTTTGCGCTTTAAGTTCAAAGAAAGAGAGAGTAAACTATATGTTTATATTTGTTCTCTCGGCAGTGGCTTTAATTTTGGCAATATATATGGATTTTATTAAATAATAGAACAGGAGGTGTTCAATGGCGGTAGAAAAAGTTGGCGAGCATTATAAGTGCAATGTCTGCGGAAACGAAGTTACCGTAACCAAAGTGGGCGGCGGGGAGCTTGTCTGCTGCGGCCAGCCTATGGAAAAGATAGAAGGATAAAAAGGGGGATTGCTATGGGAAAGTCTATTAAAGGGACAAAGACGGAGAAGAACCTTCTGGCCTCGTTTGCCGGAGAGTCGCAGGCCAGGAACCGCTATACCTACTTTGCCTCTGTGGCTAAAAAGGCCGGCTGCGAGCAGATAGCCGGTATTTTCTTAGAAACGGCTGACAATGAAAAAGAACATGCCAAGAGGTTCTTTAAGCTTTTAGAGGGAGGCGAGTTGGAAATTCAAGCCTCCTATCCTGCCGGGGTAATCGGCGATACTGCAGAAAACCTGGAGGCAGCCGCAAACGGAGAGCACCTGGAGTGGAGCAAGCTTTATAAAGAGGGAGAGGATGTGGCGCGCCAGGAAGGCTTTGAAGAAATAGCCGTCCAATTTAAGGAAATTGCCGAGGTGGAAGAAGAGCATGAGAAAAGATACAGAAAGTTATTGAAGAATATTAAAGAGAAAAGCGTATTTAAGCGAGACAAAGTAGTGAAATGGAAATGCCGCAATTGCGGGTATGTCCACGAGGGTAAAGAGGCGCCCAGGGAATGTCCGGCCTGTGCCCATCCGCAAAGCTACTATGAACTACTTTGCGAAAATTATTAATAGGGAGGTGTACAATGAAAGGTTATGTCTGTAAGGTTTGCAAGTTTATTTCCATCAATGGGGTTGCCCCGGATAAATGCCCTGTCTGCGGTGCACCGAAATCAGCTTTTGAAGATAAAGACGATGCTATAAAAACGCCTCAAGATGAGAATAACCTGACGGAATTAGAGAAAAAACACGTACCGGTTATTGTGCTGGTAAAAAAATGCAGCCTGATTCCCGAAGGGTGCCAGGATGTGCATGTGAAGATGGGTGAAATTCAACATCCGATGCAGCCGGAACACTCTAT
>CAZPGX010000060.1:0-2464 GCA_964586605.1 uncultured Planctomycetia bacterium | reverse complement strand
TATTTTCCGGCCGGGCTACCGGATTAAAGCTACTTTTAGCTTTGCCAGCGGCCTTAATATAGGGGCAATAGTGAGGGTGGCCGGCATAGAGGCAGGGGAGGTCAAGGATATAGAGTTAAGCTACGACAAAGATAAAGGCAAGGCTAAGGTAACGCTTCTGGTCTGGTTAAAGCATGGTGTGAAGGTGCCGCGCGATTCTTCTGCTTATGTGAATATGTTGGGCCTGATCGGCGAGAATTATCTGGAGATTATTCCGGGGCACGATTACGGGCATTTATTAAAAGAGGGCGATACTTTGGTGGGGCATGACCCGCTTTCTACGGAAACCTTGATGGAGGTTGCGCATAAGGTTGCCGGAGATTTTGATGATATCCTGACTTCCATAAATAGGGTTTTGGATGCAGAGACAGAGGAGGCTTTAAAAGAAGCCATCCTTAATATTCGCGATGCCTCCGAGAATATCAAGGTTATCACCGGGCGCCTGGAGCGCGGCGAGGGAAAGCTCGGCGCCTGGCTTAAGGCCAAGAGGTCTTCTAAAAGAACGCCGAAAACCGAAGAGAAAAAAAGCCAACCAAAACAGAACTTTTGAGATAAATGGCTAAACCAAAGACTGTATTTTCCTGCCAGCAGTGCGGCTATCAATCGCCAAAATGGCTGGGCAGATGTCCTGATTGCAATAACTGGAATACCCTGGTTGAAGAAACGCAGGTTGCTCAAGAACACCAACCATCCCGCTATCAACATACCTTACAAGAGGCACCTCAATCTTTGGCAGACGTTGCTTCCTCTGCTGAAGCCAGGCAGTCAACAGAGATTAAGGAATTAGACAGAATCTTAGGAGGAGGGATAGTTTCCGGTTCTGTAGTTTTGGTTGGAGGCGAGCCGGGGATTGGAAAGTCTACGCTGCTGCTTCAGGCCTGCTGCAAGTTAGCTCGAAATAATGGCGTAATCCTTTATGTCAGCGGCGAAGAGTCAACTCAGCAGACCAAGCTCCGGGCAACAAGGTTAGGCGAGATACCTAAAAATTTATATATAGTTAACGAAACCAATGTAAATTTAATTACTCAATATATCCAGAAACTTAAGCCTGCTTTAGTAATAATAGACTCAATTCAAGTGATGTATAGCCCTGTCTTAGGTTCCTCGCCGGGCAGCGTAAGCCAGGTAAGAGAGTCATCGGGATATATTATTTCTTTAGCCAAATCAACCAATCTTCCTGTGTTTTTAGTCGGGCATGTAACCAAAGAGGGTTTTCTTGCCGGCCCGCGCGTTTTGGAACATATGGTGGATACGGTATTATACTTTGAGGGGCAGAGGCAGACTTCTTTCAGGATCCTAAGGGCGGTAAAAAATAGATTCGGCTCTACGAATGAAATCGGTGTTTTTCAAATGACCGGAGAAGGTTTGGCCGAGGTGGAAAACCCCTCGCAGTTTCTTCTTTCGGAGCGTCCCCAAGAAGCTACAGGCTCGGTAGTGGTAGCTTGCATAGAAGGAACGCGCCCTCTTTTGGTTGAGGTGCAGGCCTTAGTCAGCCGTTCAAACTTAACTATGCCCAGACGCTGGGCAACAGGTTTGGACTACAACCGCGTTGCCCTTTTAATTGCGGTTTTGGAGAAACGCATTGGATTGGGCCTGGGGGCTCAGGATGTGTTTGTCAATGTAGTCGGCGGAGTGAAGATCCAGGAGCCGGCGATAGATCTGGGAATTGCCGTAGCCATTGCCTCAAGCTTAAAAGAGGTACCTGTTGGACACGAAGATATTATTTTAGGCGAGGTGGGTTTGAGCGCCGAGGTGCGCGCAGTAACCAGGCCCGAGCCCAGGATTTTAGAGGCCCAGAGGTTGGGCTTTAAGCGCTGCATCCTGCCTAAGAATAACCTAAAAGGCCTAAAAAGCAACAAGTTTTCCATTGAACTCATCGGCGTAGAAACACTAACCCAGGCTTTGGAAGTAGCCTTAAAAGGATGAAGATCAAAAGAATTGGACTATTGACCAGCGGTGGGGACTGTTCCGGGATGAATGCCTGTATCCGCAGCGTTGTGCGCACGGCTATATATAAAGGAGTAGAACCCTGCGGGATTTTCAGGGGTTATCAGGGATTAATCGAAGGCGATATCAGGCCTCTTAACCGCCGCTCTGTCTCCAACATCTTAAATCGCGGAGGGACTATTCTTAAAACCGTGCGTTCTCCCCAGTTTAAGACACTCAGAGGCCAAAAAAAGGCAAAAGCAACAGTTGATGCCTGGGGCCTGGACGGCCTAATTATAATCGGGGGAGACGGCTCTTTTCGCGGCGCGCATAGTTTCTGGCAGAGATACGGGGTGCCGGTAATCGGTGTGCCGGCTACGATTGATAATGATATTTGCGGCACAGACTTTACTATCGGCGATGATACGGCGGTAAATACCGCCCTAGAGGCCATAGATAAAATCAGGGATACGGCCAGCTCTTTAGAGAGGATATTTAT
>CAZPGX010000059.1:0-2496 GCA_964586605.1 uncultured Planctomycetia bacterium | reverse complement strand
CCTTTAAGATAGAGTCGCACAATCACCCTTCGGCAGTAGAGCCCTTTGAGGCCTCGGCCACCGGCATCGGGGGATGTTTAAGGGACATATTTACCACCGGAGCCAGGCCCATAGCCGGCTTAGGGGCATTAAGGTTTGGAAGCCTGGACACCAAGAAGGTGAAATGGTTATTTAAAGAGGTTATCAGGGGCCTGGCCCATTATGCCAATACCGCCGAGGTCAATGCGGTCGGCGGCGATAGCTACTTTGATCAGTGCTATGAGGGCAATCCCCTGGTTAATGCCTTTGTAGTCGGTATAGTAAAACATGAGAATATTGTCAAAGGTACCGCATCCGGAGTAGGAAACCCCGTATATTATATAGGAGGGGATACCGGAAGAGACGGTGTTGGTGGGGCAAGCTTTGCCTCCAAAGAAATTACCGAGGAGTCTGGTTCCGACACCGGCAGCGTTGCCATAGGTGATGCCGAACTGGGAAAACGCCTAAGAGAGGCCTGCCTCGAGTTAATCGAAAAAGGGCTTGTTGCGGGCATGCAGGATATGGGCGCAGCCGGGCTTACCTGTTCTTGCTGTGAAACAGCTGCAAGAAGCGGCACCGGCATTGAAATTGACGTTGCCTTGATTCCCCAAAGAGAAAAACAGATGACGCCTTATGAGATTTTGCTCTCTGAATCCCAGGAGAGGATGCTGGCTATATTGAAAGATGGAAAAGAGAAGGATGCCCTGGATATATTAAAAAAATGGGATATCAACGCGGCGAAGGTCGGCAGGGTAACGGACGATAAGATGATGCGGGTTAAGGAAAACGGCGTGGTAGTTTGCGAGGTTCCCGCAGAGGCCCTGACCGAGAAGGCGCCGCTCTATGATAGAGAAACAAAAGAGCCTGCTTATTTAAAAGAGACGCAGCAACTAAGCCGCGAGTCGGTAAAGGAAACGGATAATTTAAATCAGGTCTTATTGCAACTGCTTGACTCTCCCACTATTGCCAGCAAAGAATCCGCATATAAGAAATTTACGGCTATCAATAAAGATGAGGTAGCCGCAGGGGCAGGCTCAGCCGACGCGGCTGTAATTAAACTCAAAGGCACTAACAAGGCCCTGGCAATCAGCGTGGATTGTAACGGCAGGTATTGTTACCTCAATCCCTATCACGGGGCGATGATGGCAGTTGCCGAGGCGGCAAGGAATATAGTTTGTACCGGCGGAAAGCCGCTGGCAATTACCGACGGCCTGAATTTTGGCAACCCGATGAAGCCGGAAAATTACTGGCAGTTTGTAAAGTGTATTGAGGGTCTTTCTGAGGCCTGCTCTGTTTTAGGGACGCCGGTTATCAGCGGCAACGTCAGTTTCTACAACGAGAACCCTAAAGGGGCGGTAGACCCAACCCCGATGGTAGGAATGGTCGGGTTAATCAAGGACGGCAATAAGTATCTTACCCAGGAGTTCAAAAACGAAGGCGACATAGTGGTTCTGTTAGGAGAAAATAAGGCTGACCTTTCCGGCAGCGAGTATCTGTACAAGGTTCATAAACTAAAGAAAGGCAACCCTCAGATAGATATAGCCAAAGAAAAAGCTGTCCAGGAGGCTGCTCTTTCAGCGATCGAGTCGGGGATTATTAATTCCGCCCATGACTGTTCAGAGGGCGGATTGGCAGTAAATTTAGCCGAATCATCTATTACAAACGAAAAAGGCATGTTGGGCGCGGCGATAAAATTGGATGATGCCAAAAATGCGGATATCAGGCTCGATGAGATTTTGTTCGGCGAGGCGCCTTCCAGAATAGTAGTTTCGCTAGATAAAGATAACTTAAGCGCCTTGGAGCAGATAGCAGAAAAATATTCTATTCCTTATCAGGTTCTGGGCAATGTCGCGGCAGAGAAATTGACAGTTGAATATAAAGGAAAGGTGGTTATTGACCTTCCTCTGGTGAAATTAAGTGATACCTGGAGAAAGGCAATTCCTTCACGCTTAGGAGAGTGATATAAAAAATGAAACCGGTAAAAGTAATTCCCTGCCTGGATATTAAGGAAGGGCGGGTAGTAAAGGGCATAAAGTTTGTGGATTTAAAAGATGCGCGCGATCCGGTAGAAGCAGCAGCCGCTTACTGCGCTGCAGGGGCGGATGAACTGGTTTTTCTGGATATTGCCGCATCCGTAGAGACAAGGGCGACGCGCCTGGATTGGGTAAAGAAGGTAAAGCAGGTCGCTACTGTGCCGTTTTGTGTTGGCGGGGGAATCAGAAACACAGAGGATATGCAGGCCCTTTTCGATATGGGCGTGAACAAAGTCTCGATTAACACCGCTGCCGTTAAAAACCCCAATTTAATTAAAGAAGCCAGCCGGCGATTCGGCAAGGAGAAACTGGTTGTGGCCATTGACGGAAAGAAAAATCCTGCCGGCAGCGGCCGTCCACGCCTGGAAGTGTTGATTATGGGCGGAGGAGAACCCGCAGGCAAGGATTTAGTTGAATGGGCAAAACAGGTTGAACAATTAGGGGC
>CAZPGX010000058.1:0-2585 GCA_964586605.1 uncultured Planctomycetia bacterium | reverse complement strand
GGCGACTTAATCTTTAAGACGGTAGTTTTCTTTTTGGTACAGGCAAATGCCGATGAAAAGTTGAAACCGCAGAAGGATGAGATTGCGGATGCGCGTTGGTTTAAACCGGAGGAGGCCTTAAAAACTGTGGAATATAAGGGAGCAAAAGAGATGTTGGAGAAGGCGATAAAGATGTATAGGGGGATGGAGAGATGTTCAGGATAGACTACCCTTTTAAGAAGGAAATCTTAGCTTGCGGGGCGCAGGAGAAGGCAAGCTTCTGCCTGACAAAAAAGAACTGCGCTTATGTAGTCAACGAGTTAGGGACCTTGGCTGACGGCTCTGTGTTTGAAGATTATCAACGCAAGATTGAGGAGGCAAAAAAAGAGCTAAAGGTCAAACCAAAGGTTATTATTCACGATTTACACCCCGACTATCCCTCTACAAAATATGCGCAAGAATTAAGCCAGAAGAACAAGGGCTTAAAGTGTGTTGCTATCCAACATCATCACGCCCATATTGCCAGCTGTATAGCAGAAAACGGGATCAAGGAAAAGGTAATCGGCGTGGTTTTTGATGCCGGGGCATTAGGGGAAGATGGCCAGATTTGGGGCGGAGACTTCTTTGTCGGCAGCCTTAAAGGTTTTAAGAGAGTTGCCCATTTTTGTGGCTTGAGCGCAGCAGGGCTCTTTGACCGGGTTGCCCTACTTGCCGGCCTGCGGGAAAAAATAGAATACGAAGGCCAGGGCGTAAATGATTTGGGAAGGATAGTTAACCGTTCTTCCCATGTAGTCAATAAAACTTATGAATTTACCCTGAAGCAAAATAAAGACGAGCTTCTAATTCATCCGGAGCCAATCTTTGAAGGCGTTACTAATGACCTCAAGAGTAAGATTTCTAAATCGATTATCTCTGCTGTATTCCACAATGCCGTGCTTGAAATTACCAGGGAAGTTTGCCGCAAGATTAAACAGAAAGAAAAAGTCAGCAATGTTATTTTAACCGGCAGCGTTTTTCAGAATAAAGTTTTACTCAACGGAGTTAAGGAAATACTGACTGAAGACGGATTTAATTTAATTACACACCGGCATTTTTCCTGCAACGACAGCCACATTTCCTTTGGCCAGGCAGTGTTAGCGAATACGAGATGATTAAACGATTATTAAAAAAAGCGCATAACTTGAATTTAACCGAAGGTAATACCGTAAAGACCATCTGGGTATTGGCCTTTCCTATGATGTTGGGAAATATTCTGCAGACCGCCTTTAACGTGGTAGATATGATCTGGGTGGGCCGTTTGGGCCCTGAGGCCATTGCCTCGGTGGCTATGGGCGGGGCGGTACTTCTGGTTGTTATTACCTTGATTATCGGCCTTTCCACCGGAACCCAGAGTTTGGTAGCCAGGTTTAGTGGGGCAAAGAAGCAGGCGGATGCAGAAAATGTAGCTATGCAATCCTTGATTATCGGCGCTATTTTGTCAGGCTTATTGGCAGTAATAGGTTTAATCTTTGCCCGCCCGATTTTGCAGGCCTTAGGAGCAAAGGCGGCAATCCTGGAGCAGGGCCAGGATTACCTGAAGATAATTTTAGCCGGCGGCCTGGTGATGATTTATCTATTTGTGGTGAATGCTATCTTTCGCGCCTCAGGAGATGTGCTTACGCCGATGTTAATTATGGTGGGGGCGACGCTCCTAAACATTATCCTCGACCCCTTAATGATTTTTGGTATCGGTTTTCCCCGGATGGGAGTGGCCGGAGCGGCTTTGGCCACTGTGCTTTCCCGGGGGCTGGGGGCCTTGGTCGGGCTTTATATATTATTTCAGGGTTATTCGCGCCTTCGGGTACATCTGGCGAAATTGTGTTTTGATATCAGGACAATGTTCAGAATTGTTAAAATCGGCTTTCCCAATTCCGTGCAGATGGCCCTGCGCAGCCTAGTGGGGCTGATTTTAATGGCTATTGTTGCCCGCTATGGCAGTTACGCCGTAGCTGCCTACGGCATTGGCCTGCGCATATTTTCCGTAGTCTTGATGCCAGGTTTTGCCCTGGCAACGTCCGCAGCTACGCTTGTCGGCCATAACTTAGGGGCAAAAAAGTTCTGGCGGGCAAGGAGATGTGCCTGGCAGGCGGCCGGTTTTAATATGCTTTTAATGGGGTTGACCGGAATGTTATTTTTTGCCTTTTCGGCCAGGTTGATTTCCCTATTCAATGACAACTGCGATATAGTCAGGCTGGGCAGCGAATATCTAAGGATTACTTCTCTTAGCTATATCTTTGTGGCCGGGGGTTTAGTCCTGGGCCGCGCTTTAATGGGAGCGGGAGACACTATTTCCCCGATGCTGATTTCTGCGTTTGCCCTTCTGGGCGTCCAGATACCGTTGGCTGTAGCCCTGCCCAACCATTTACATATGGGGATAAGCGGCATCTGGTGGGCAATTTTACTTTCCTCTGTTTTGCAGGGTGCCTCTACCGCTTTCTGGTTTAACCTCGGGCGCTGGAGATTTAAAAAAGTTTAACCTATTGACAATTTGGGCATCTAAGTGTAAACTATTTTGAATACCAGGGCAAAAAACGATTAAAAAAGTGTTTTAAAGAAAGGAAAAACAA
>CAZPGX010000057.1:0-2594 GCA_964586605.1 uncultured Planctomycetia bacterium | reverse complement strand
AAACTTTTTAACTGTTTTAATATGGCAATAATATCTGCACTACTTTTTTGTCCAACTTGGCAACAAGGCCGCTCTTTCTCAACTGCCTCTTTCTTTTTCTTGATTTTTTAGCCAACAGGTGGCCGCGCCCGGCCTTTTGTCTTTTGACCTTTCCTGTTTTGGTGATCTTGAACCTTTTAGCAAGACTCCTTCTAGTTTTTAGTTTAGGCATTGTAACTCCTATTTATCGTAAATCGTCATTCGTATATAATAATCACTACTCCTCGCTTAAGCAACTTCAAATTCCCTGCGATAATTTGAAGTTAAGCTTCGGAGTAAATTCGGCCATATAATTTACGCTCCTTAACAGTCACGTAAATTATGGCCTCATTTAGGTGCGAGGACCAGGTTAACAAAACGGCCTTCGGTAATCGGGCCTTTTTCCACCTGGCTGACAGTACCCAGGTCTTTAATAAATCTATCTACCACACAGCGGCCCAACTCCTGATGGGCCATCTCCCGGCCGCGAAACATTAAACTAACCTTAACCTTGTCTCCCCGAACCAGGAAACGTTCCACAGCTTTCAGTTTGACCTGATAATCGTGCTCTTCAATCTTCGGCCTTAACTTCATTTCCTTAAGCCGCGTTTTCTTCTGGTGTTTTTTCGCCTGTTTCTCCTTTTTCTCCTGCTCATATTTATACCTGCTGTAATCCATAATCCGGCAAACAGGCGGTTTAGCTGTAGGAGCAACTTCTACCAAATCCAGGCCGTTGGCCTCGGCGCGCTTTACGCCCTCTTCAACAGAAGCTATTCCCAGTTGCTCGCCGTCTTTGCCGATCAGCCGGACCTTATCTACCCTGATCCTGTAATTGACTCTAGCGCCCTTGAAAATGTTGCCTCACCCCCTTATTTTTTCTGTTCAATTTCTTGCAACACCTTGTTTACAAACTCCGTAATATCCATTACCCCTTGCTGACCGTCGGCGCGCGACCTGAGGGCTATTTTTTTCTGGGCCTGCTCGCGCGGGCCGACAACTAACATATAAGGCACCTTCTCCAGCTGCGCAGTGCGGATGCGTTTCTGCATAAGTTGCGAACGCGCATCTACCTGCGCCCGGATTTTTTCGGCCCTGAGCGTCTTTTCGACTTCCCGGGCATAGGAGTATTCTTTATCGGTAATGGGAATAATTACCGCCTGCACCGGGGCAAGCCAAACCGGAAGTGCCCCGGCATAATGCTCAATTAAGACGCCGATAAAACGCTCCAGGCTTCCTAAAATTACTCGATGCAGCATTACGGGTCTGTGTTCTTTGCCGTCTCTTCCTACATAAGTTAAATCAAACCTCTGCGGAAGCGCAAAGTCACACTGAATAGTTGCGCATTGCCAGAGCCGGCCTAAGGCATCCCTTAATTTAATGTCTATCTTGGGCCCATAAAAGGCGCCTTCGCCTTCGTTAATCCCGTATTCGAGGCCTTTGGCCTTGAGCGCCTCTTCCAGGGCAGAGGTCGCCTTTTGCCAATCGGAATCCTCGCCGATATATTTATGCGGCCGAGTGCTTAGCTCAGCGGCAAACTCAGAAAACCCGAATGTCTTCAGGGCCTGGTGGACAAAATCTATTACTGCGCTTATTTCTGCCTGTAGCTGTTCGGGCTCACAAAAGATATGGGCATCATCCTGGGTAAACCCTCGCGCACGCAAGAGGCCGTGTAAAACACCGGATCTTTCATGGCGATAGACTGTGCCTAGCTCAAAGTACCTGATCGGCAAATCGCGCCAGCTGCGGGTTGCCGATTTAAAAACCAGCATATGGGCCGGGCAGTTCATTGGCTTAATTACATACTCCTGGCCGTCGATTTTAAAGATGTACATGCTCTGCTTATAATAATCGTAGTGCCCGGAGCGTACCCAGATATTGCTCTTTAAAATATGTGGGCTGACTATTAACTGGTATCCCCTATTTAAGTGTTCTTCTTTTTCATAATCTTCAATAATGGAACGCAGCATTGCCCCTTTGTGATGGTAGACAACAAGCCCTGGCCCTGTCTCTTCGGGAAAGCTAAAAAATCCCAGTTGCGGTCCTAAAATCCGGTGGTCGCGTTTCTTGGCCTCCTCTTTTAGCCGCACAAACTCATCCAGCTCTTTTTTGCTAAAAAAGCAACTGCCGTAGATGCGCTGCAAGCTCGGGTTGTTTTCATTGCCCCGCCAGTAGGCCCCGGCAACGGAAAGCAGCTTAAAGAACTTAACCTCTTTCGCAGAAGACACATGCGGCCCGCGACAGAGGTCAACGAATTTACCACTGTGATAGACAGTAACTTCCTGCTCGGCGATATCCTCAATCAGCTCCAGCTTAAACGGTTCTTTTAATTTTTTAAACAGTTTGCGCGCAGCGGCCTTTGATAAGGTCTCTGGCTCAAGTTTATCGTCTCTTGCGATAATCCTGCGCATTCTACTTTCGATTTTGGCCAGTTCCGCGCTGGAGAAAGCCTCCTCCCGCGCAAAATCATAGTAGAAACCATCGGCAATAGCCGGGCCGATACCCAATTTTGTCTTCGGGTAGAGCTCTTTTACGGCTGCCGCCAAGATATGGGAACAACTATGTCGTAATGTTTGTAG
>CAZPGX010000056.1:1730-2759 GCA_964586605.1 uncultured Planctomycetia bacterium | reverse complement strand
GAATGTGAAGGTAAAAGATAGCCGGGGTGAGATTTTTGCCGATAAAATGGATGTTTACTTTTCTGCCGACGCCGAACAAGAAAAACAGATAGAAGGCATGGAAGGCGTAGGGATAGAGAAGATTGTGGCTACCGGGAAGGTAGAGATTCATCACGGCAGCAATATTACTTATAGCGAAAAGGCAGTTTATGACAGCGATACGGGCAAACTTATCCTTACCGGAAGGCCAAAATTAGTTATTTATTCCACAGAAGAACTTGGCCAGATTATGGGAAGCAAATAAGATGCTGCTTAAGACGAAAAATTTAGTCAAGGCCTACAATGGCCGCCGCGTGGTGGACGAGGTTGATATTACCGTGCAAAAAGGCGAGATTGTCGGTCTCTTAGGCCCTAACGGCGCAGGCAAGACTACCACCTTCTATATGGTTGTGGGCGTAGTTGAACCGGATAAAGGCAGGATTATTTTTAACGATAAAGATATCAGCAATCTGGCGATGTATCAACGGGCCCGCAGAGGGATAGGATATCTGGCGCAGGAGTCTTCGATATTTCGCAAACTTAGCGTGGAAGAAAATATTATGGCGGTTCTGGAAACCCTGCCCATTTCGCGCAGGGAGCGCCAGAGTCGCCTTAGCTATCTGCTTGCAGAATTAAATATTTCTTACTTAGCCAAAAATAAGGCTTATACACTTTCCGGAGGGGAAAGAAGGAGGCTGGAGATAACCCGGGCCCTGGTTACCAGCCCCAGCTTTATCCTTTTAGATGAACCCTTTAGCGGCGTGGACCCCATTGCCGTATTTGAGACCCAGGAGATTATCACCGAACTTAAAAAGAAGGGGCTGGGCGTGCTGCTTACCGACCATAGCGTGCGGGAGACCCTGGCGATAACCGACCGCGCCTATATTATGGCCGAAGGGAAGATTCTTATTTCCGGCACGGCCCAGGAGTTGATTTCCGACCCCAAGGCCAAAGAAATTTATCTTGGCGAGAAATTTAGAATGTAAATGAGGCCCAAACTTACTGAATAGA
>CAZPGX010000056.1:0-1720 GCA_964586605.1 uncultured Planctomycetia bacterium | reverse complement strand
TGATGGCCGAATTTATCCCGAAGCTTAAGCTAAAATTGTCGAAAGAGAATTTTAGCTTGTTTAAGCGAGGGATAAGAGGTAGTAACAAATGAAGACCAAACTCGAAAATAAAAAAGGTTGCAGCAGGCTGATTAAGATTGAGGTGCCTGGAGAAGAGCTTGATTCCAGGCTGGAACAGGTCTATGCGGATATCTCAAAAGCCGCCCGTATTCCGGGTTTTCGCCCCGGGCGCATCCCCCGGGACCTGCTGGAGACCCACTATAGCGCTCAAGCTAAGGAAGAGTTAATCAAACGGGCCATCCCCGAGTACTACCTGAAGGCAGTGGAAAAGGAGAGGTTGGCCCCGGTTGCGCCCCCGGAAATAGATAGCGCAGAGCTTAAAGACCATACGCTTTATTTCAGCGCCAGAGTAGATGTTGTTCCCGAAGTAAGACTAAGGGCCTGGCGAAAGTTAAGGATTACAAAGAAAAAGATTAAGATAGATAGCGCCCAGTTAGATAAGGTCTTAGACAATCTTCGCCAGTCAAAGGCAAAAGAAAAGGTTTTACCTGAGCTAAGCGATGCCTTTGCCAAGGACCTGGGTTTTAAAAGCCTGGACGGATTAAAAGAGGCGATTAATAAAAATTTGCAGGCAAATGCCGAAATAGAAAGCCGCGCCGCTTTGGAAAGACAGCTGATTGATGAACTTCTCAAAAAGGCCTCTTTGGATGTGCCCGAATCGCTGGTGGAGAGCCAGCTCAAAGAACTGTTAAATCAATTAAAGATGCAGCGCATGTTGGGGGGGGAAAAGAAAGAGGCTCTCCAGGCCAAAGAGAAAGAATTACAAGAGGAGGCAAGAAAGGAGGCCGCGCGCAGGGTAAAACTATCTTTTATTCTCCAGATGATTGCCGGGCAGGAAAATATCCAGGCAAGCGATGAGGATTTAAAGAAGAGGATAGAGCTGATTGCGCAACGTTCAGCAAAAAGCAATAATGAAGTAAGGCAGTATTTGGAGAGAGAGAACCTTATCCCCGGCTTGATGCAGGAATTAAGAAGTAGAAAAACCATGGAGTTTTTATTAAAAGAGGCAAGGATAGAAGAAAAGTAGATCCCTCGCCTAAACATTCTAAAAATTTCCTTCGGATATTTTTAGAATAGGCTTCGGGATAAATTCGTCCCGAAATTTCGGGACTCATTTAGGAGGTGTAAGATGGAAAAGTATGCACAGACATTGGTGCCGATGGTAGTGGAGCAGACCTCAAGAGGAGAAAGGGCCTATGATATTTATTCGCGCCTGCTCAAGGACAGGATTATTTTCATCGGCAACGTAATTGATGATTTAGTTGCCAATACGGTGATTGCCCAGCTGCTTTTTCTGCAGATGGACGATCCCGATAGAGAGATTAACGTTTATGTTAATTCTCCGGGAGGAGCGGTTACTTCAGGGCTGGCTATCTATGATACAATGCAGTTCGTCAAGCCCGATGTCTCCACCTATTGCGTGGGCCAGGCTACCAGTATGGGCGCCGTGCTTTTGTCCGCCGGGACCAAAGGTAAAAGATACTCCCTTCCGCATGCGCGGGTGATGATTCATCAGCCCTGGGGCGGCGTGCAGGGCGCAGCCGCGGATATCAGCATCCAGGCCAGGGAGATATTGACCCTGCGGGATAAGATTTACGATATCCTGGTCAGGCACACCGGCCAGCCCGTAGACAGAATTAAGAAGGATTGTGACAGGGAT
>CAZPGX010000055.1:0-2776 GCA_964586605.1 uncultured Planctomycetia bacterium | reverse complement strand
CAGACTACATATTTTTCAGCGCTTGTTTCAAATTTAGTGAGTTCCCATTTCAATCCCGTAAGAAATCCGGCTCCGCCTCTGCCCCTAAGGCCTGATTTTTTGATTTCTTCTATCACTTTCTCCGGATCGGTATCAAAAACTTTTTTTAAGCTAGTGTAGCCGCCATGCGCTGTATAATCACCTATATCTTCGGGATCTATCTCCCCGCAATTGGAAAGGACGATGCGCGTCTGGCCGGAGAAAAACTGCGCATAATCTTTGCCTGCCTGCAATTCTTTTACCGGCTCACCCTCAAGGATATGATTCTTGACAATTCGAACCACATTTTCGGGCTTGATGTACTCATAGGTAACCCTGCCTAGCTGCGGAGTAATAATATCTACCAATACATCTCTAAACAAACCCCTATCTCCGGTCCTGATAATCCGGCAGCGGCCGGTCAATTTGTGGTGCTTCAATTCGCTTTCAAAGATTTTTGCTACCTCAACAGCGCCGGCCGAAATTCCACTTGTACCCATGCATATAAGTATTTTTGTGTCCATCTATTTCACCTTTAGCGAGTGATACTTATCCAAGAGCCTATCCAGCTGTTGAACTGTGCATCTTCCGTAAAAATCGCCGTCAACCATAACAACAGGCGCCATACCACAACATCCCAGACAGGCAACCCTTTCCAGGGAAAACATACCGTCCTTTGTAGTTTGGCCTTCGCTTATCCCCAGCTTGTCCGATAAATAATCGAGGATTTCCCTGCCCCCCATAACATGGCAGGCGGTGCCCTGGCAAACCTTGATTGTATGCCTGCCTCGCGGGGTAAGATAGAATTGGGCATAAAAGGTCAATATCCCGTAAATCTCCACAGGGTAAATGGATAATTCTCCGGCAATTAACTCTATGGATTCCCGGGGGACATACCCATAAAAGGCCTGGATGTCCTGCAATAGCGGAATCAATACGCCTTTTTTCCCGCGATATCGCTTAATAATTTTTTTTGTATTAGAAATATTGACTCTCATTTTGACTTTGCTCGGGGTATGCCTTTTTTCATCGTTTAAACTCGCTCAACCTGAACCACCAATCGTTGAGATTGCTCTTTTGGGCCAGCTGCCAGAGGTTGCGGGCGCTTTTAGTCTTCAGGTGCCGCGGGGCCTTCTGCATAAATTTAGCAGCCTCCCGAAACCCATGCTCCTGGTACTCCTTTGCCTGAATCAGGCACTCCAGGATATCCGCATCGCGGGCAATAATGCTTTCTTTGCTGCGCTGAGCTTTATAGTCACGGCGCATCCCGGCCTCGGCAATAAAGTCCAGCACATTCGCAAGCGAGCCCTTCTCTATTTTGCGCTTCATTTAGAAAGTCCCCTCTGCCTGGCAATTTCGTGGCAAAAGACAGCGCAGGCCATAGCCACATTAAAGGAAAGCCTTGCCCCCTGCATAGGAATCCGCACCTTGATATCCAGCTGTTTCTGTATCCCGTAACGGATGCCTTCACCTTCAGAGCCCAGGATCAGCCCTAAAGGAAAAGGCATGCTAACCTCATTGATATTTTCGGCATCATCGTTAACTTCAGCGCCCATAATCCAATAGCCGCATTTCTTCGCCGCGATTATGGCATTGCAGAGATTAGAGACCTTTGATAGGCAGACGTAGTTCTCCCCGCCCGAGGCCACGTGCAAGACTGCCTCGGTAACTTCGCAGGCCTTAAACTCGGGGATAACTACAGCGAATCCGCCGAAGCAGGCCGCAGTGCGGATAATCACCCCTAAGTTATGCGGGTCGTTTAGTCTATCTAAAAATATAAGCGAAGGCCGCCTATCCTGCAGCTGCTCCAGCAAATCATCAAAAGGCGTATACTTAAATTTATCTACTTTAGCAACTATCCCCTGTAGGTCTTTAGCGGGCTTAATCCTGGCCAACTTTCGGGAAGATAAGCGTTCTAGGGGTATATTGTTTGCCCTGATCAGTTTCTCTATCTGCGGCGAGTCAAAATTATCCTGTAAAATTATTTTACTTATACCGGCGGGATTGGCTCTTATCCGCTCAAGGACCGAATTTCGCCCATACAATAACATTAAACTCTTAGACAATTTATCCTCAAGGTATCTCTCGCGCTATATATTAAGCAGCGCCTTGGCAATCTCAAAATAGATAAGGAGTGCAGTTATATCAACTACAGTTGAGATAAAAGGACCCGCTGCAACTGCCGGGTCAATCTTAAGTCTTTTTAAGAGCAATGGTAAAAGGGCCCCGGTCAATGTAGCCATAATAATAGTGCCTGTTAAGGCCAGGCCCACAGCAAAACTCACAAGTAGATTTTTCTGCAATAAAAGCGCTCTGCCCACACCAAGGACGCCCAGTATAGTCCCCAGAACTAAACCCAAAGATACTTCTCTGCGTATTACTTTAAGCACCTGATTAATGTTTATCTCGCCTGTAGCCAACCCACGAATAACGGTGGTACTAGATTGAGTTCCGGCGTTACCGGCGGTATTTAGAAGCATGGGAATAAAGAAAGATAAGGCCACCACAGCTTCTAAGGCAAAACTATAATGTTTCAGGATTTGTCCAGAAAATTGTACAGCTGCAAGTAAGATTACAAGCCAGACTATGCGCCTTCTAACTAACGTAAGGAATCCGGTATCAAAATATGGGTCCTCTGGAGCGAGCATAGCCGCCATTTTATAAAAGTCTTCGGTGTTTTCTTTATGAACTACGTCCATAATATCGTCAACCGTAATAATACCCACCAGCTTTTTGTCTTTATCTACTACCGGAAGGG
>CAZPGX010000054.1:0-2988 GCA_964586605.1 uncultured Planctomycetia bacterium | reverse complement strand
CCGCTGTAGTGCTCCTGGCAGATTCAGTGGAGGCCGCCTCGCGGGCATTGAGCGAGCCTACCCCGGCAAGGCTAAAAGGCCTGGTGCGCAAGATTATCAATAATAAGTTCATCGACAACCAACTGGACCAGTGCGAGTTGACCTTAAAGGACCTGGAGATAATCGCGGATACCTTTACGCGTATCCTGATGGGAATATTCCACTCCCGGGTAGAGTATGAAACAGCTGAAAATAAGAATAAAAAGCACCCAGAGAAAAATAACCATAAATAAGAAAGCCATAACCTATCTGGCAAAGCAAGTCCTTAAAATAAAAAACATCGGGGGCGCGGAGTTAAGTATTTTATTTGTAGGAAAAAGGCGCATCCGCGGGCTTAACAAAAGATATAGAAGAATAGATAGGGCGACCGACGTCCTGGCCTTCAGCATGCGCGAAGGAACCAACGCCAATCTGCACCCTCAGATTTTAGGCGATCTGGTAATCTGCCCGGAAATCGCCGAAGAATCCGCCAGGCTTCGCAAGACTACCAAAAAAAGAGAAATCCAGCTTTACCTGATTCACGGCATATTGCATCTTTTAGGCTATAACGATTCAGACAAGAAAGGCCGCTCATTAATGGAAAAAGAACAAAACCGGCTTTTAAAGAGATTAACTAAATGGTGAAAAAGCAAAACATTATTCAGAGTTTCAATTCCGCTATTGAAGGTTTCATTTATGTGCTGAAGACACAAAGAAATATGCGCCTGCATTTCCTGCTTGCAATCCTGGCGCTTTTATTGGGTATTTACCTGAATCTGGAAAAATTAGAGATTCTGGTTTTACTGGTTACGATCTCTTTTGTGTTGTTGGCCGAAATGTTAAATACAGCGATAGAGCTCGGCGCCAACCTGATTAGCGACGGCTTCAATCCGCTGGTGCGAATAATTAAGGATATCGCGGCCGGCTGCGTCCTGGTGGCCTCGATAAACGCCGTTATCGTAGGCTATCTTTTATTTTTAAGCCGCCCGTGGGGAGTTTATATCGAAAGCGGCCTTGAGAAAATTAAATCCTCTTCCTGGCATATTACGCTGATAATCTTAATCCTGGTCTTGTTCCTTGCTATTTTAGGAAAGGCGTTCTTCCATCAAGGCACCCCGCTCCGGGGCGGGATGCCTTCGGGGCATGCCGCGGTTGCCTTTTCTATCTGGGTGATTATCTCTTTCTTCACGAGCAGTCATGTTGCGGTAATCCTGGTCTTTGTCCTGGCCTTTCTGGTAGCCCGTTCAAGGCTCAGCGGGGGAATCCATACTTTCTGGGAAGTCCTGGCCGGAAGCGCGCTGGGGGTATTGGTCCCTGTATTAATATTTCAAATACTGAGGTGAACTATGTGGAGCAAAATAAAAAATAACTTTCTTACCGGCCTGGTGGTAGTTCTTCCGATTATTATCACGCTGGCTATTCTCACATTCATGGTCAGGGAGATTAACGAAAAGGTTTTGATCCCCGTAATAAAGATGAGCGGCCTTGACTTCTACAGCCCCCACTGGATATACCTGGCAAAATTCTCGAGTTTTCTGATTATCGCTCTGCTGATAGCCCTGATTGGCGCGGCCACAAGGTTCATTATGCTGCGGCGATTTTTCGGCTTCTGGGAAAGGCTGCTTTTGCGCCTGCCGACAATCGGCAAAATTTACATTACCATTAAGGAAATCAGCCGCGCAATCCTGGGGCAGGGAAAGCAGGTATTTGAGAAAGTGGTGCTGGTTGAATATCCCCGCAAGGGCATTTATTCCCTGGGCTTTGTCACGGCGCAGGCATGTAAGGAAATCCAAAAGAAGGCTTCCTCCGATTCCGTCTATGTCTTTTTACCCACCACCCCCAACCCCACAAACGGGTTCTTTTTAATTCTTCCCAGAAGCGAGATTGTGCCGTTGGAGATGTCCGTAGCCGAGGGTTTCAAGCTGATAGTTTCCGGCGGAACCTTCAGACCAACAGAAAGACAGTTAAAAAGTTAACAAGTTTGAAAGTTAAAAAGTTACAACTTTTAAAACTTTTTGAACTTTTTGAACTTAAACGAAGATGGCTATCCGAAAAAGCGAAGCAATTATCTTAAAAACACGCCCCTTTCGCGAAACAAGCCTGCTCGTAGATTTCTTTACCAGGGATTTCGGCAAGGTCAGCGGTTTAATTAAAGGGATCCGAACCCGGCCGCAGAGATACGGGGGGCTGCCCTTAACCTTCTCCCTCAGCCTTATCGTATTTTACGAAAAGCTAAAAAGGGAACTGAATCTGGTTACCCAGTGCGATGCCAGAGAGCAGTTCTTGTCTATCCGCGGAGATTTAGAAAAGACCAATTATGCCAACTATTTCATTGAGCTGCTCAACGCTGTTACCCAGGACTTTGATAAAAACGAGGGGCTGTTTGAATTAATGCTTGACTCTTTAAGCGCCCTGGGCCGGGATGGGCAAAATTGGCGGATTGGGCGGATATTTGAAATCAAACTCCTGAATCTCTCCGGTTTTAAGCCGCGGCTGGATGCCTGCGTCAACTGCCAAAAAGAGATCGGCGCTAAAAGCAAGTTCAGCCCAAGGTTGGGAGGGATACTCTGCCCCCGGTGTTTTGCCTCTGACCGAAACGCAAAACCAGCGCTAAAGGGAACCCTGGCCTCCATAGAACATATTGAGAAATCAAACTGGCAAAAGGCGCTGCAACTTAAGCTCTCGCGCAATATAGCCGGGGAACTAGCCACAATCCTGGGCAGTTTCCTTGATGTGCACTTAGAAAAAACAATCAAGTCCCGAAAATTCTTGATTTAAGATAAAGATTATGTTATCATTACCGTTGCCTTGAAGGGACTGTCCCCGAGCTCAAAGCAGAAAAAAGGAAGTAATCAATGGTATCAATGGATAAAATAGTTTCTTTATCTAAGCGCCGGGGCTTTATTTTTCAGAATAGCGAAATCTACGGCGGCTTAAGCTCAACCTGGGATTACGGGCCGCTGGGAGTAG
>CAZPGX010000053.1:0-3015 GCA_964586605.1 uncultured Planctomycetia bacterium | reverse complement strand
GGCAAAATAACTCATATAATCGCGGGGGTTTAGTTTAAGGGCGGCATGAAACTCTTTTTCTGCGCTTGAATAGTCTTTGCGGTCAGCCAGGTATATTGCCTTATTGTAATGCAAAGAAGAATTAGGTTTCGCTCGGGCGTTGCTGTCTATAATGCTTGTCAAGAAAAATAAGGCGCTAAATAAAACTAAAGAAGCAACAAGGGCCTTGTATCGCCTTTTTTTACACATCCGAAAGCCCTGCCAGAGAGAATAGGCAGCCAGGATTGCAAGGTAAGGAACGACGATTAGCCTGTAGCGGGAATTGATGAAGAAAAGAATCGTAGCCAGCGAAAGGCTAAAGACAAAGATATAAAGAAGCATAACCTTTTTCCTTTGCGGCCAGGACAAAAATAGCCCTAAAAGCGCAAGCGGCGAGATCAAAGAAAAACGAAAAAGAAGGCCGGACCTAAGAAGCGACGCCGCTTTAGTAAATATGCGGTACTCTATATCATCAACGTATTCTGCCGCCTTCCAGAATAAGGTAACCTTCTTAGCCAAAAGCGCCAAATAGCTTACAGGATGGGCTCTGATAAAACTTAAAGAACGCCTAAACCAGAAATTAGAGGCCTCGGAGGGCTTGAGCCTTTTGCCTTCTATCTTCTCCGCGATAATATGGGCATCGTCAATTAAGCCGCTTTGGGCAGGGCGCATAAAAGGCGGGGGTTTAAACCGGCCGTTTGCCGCAGGGTTGTTTCCGACGTAGAAATTTATCCCACTGTGAGCCGTAATCAGGACTGGATCATTTGTTACTAAATAGTTCCTTAAAGTTGCTGTGCCGATTAGCAAGAAGATAGGCAAAATAAAACAAAGGCAGTACAAAAGGCGCTGTTTTACAGAATGTTTGCTATATTCGTAAATAATCCAGACTAAAACAAAGATACCTAATAGCAAAAAGGAGGCCTTGGCCAAGGCGCATAGCCCTAAGAGAAATCCTGCACCCAGGTATTTGCCTAAGCTAGGGTTGTCTTTAACCTTCAAAAGTAAAAGAGCAAGAAACAGTCCTAGAAAGATAACTAAAGAGGCCGGCAGAAGCATCCGGTCATAGAAAATAAACATTAGATAACCGCAAGCGATAACTCCGGCAATGAGCCCTACCTGTTCGTTAAACAGCTTTCTGCCCAACAGATAAATCAGGCCGCAGTTTATTGAACCGACTAATATCTGAATAACTATTAGGCCAAAAACCGACCCCCCCGCATAAAGGTAGACCAGGCTTAAAAAGTACGGATAAACCGGCAATGCGTAAAAGACGTCTCTGCCGAGGATATTGCCGCGGACAATATCCATAGCCCACTGAAGATAAAAATGGCTGTCGGAGCCGGTGCCCGGCTGAATAAACTCTGCCGTTTGCGCAAGATAAATAGTGCGCAAAGAAAAAGCCAACACTACAAGCCCCAGGAAGATAAGCCTGGTTCTGGAGAGAAATTCCTGTTTCATCCTTTTAACTCATAATTTACCATTGCTAAAGCCGAAACTGCGGCGGTATCGCTCTTGAGGACATTTGCCCCTAAGGAAACGCAGATACAGCCTGCATCACGAGCCTGGCGGATTTCATCCTGGGTAAAGTCCCCTTCCGGCCCGACACAAAGGGCAACTCTTTTAGGTTCATTTTGCACTTGCCCCGTTAGAAAATCTTTTTCTAACGGGGTGCGCAAAATATCTTTTAACAGCTGCCTCTTTTTGTCCAGGCAAAATAGCAATTTCAAATCAAATCCGCTTAAAAAAGACAACACATCCGGCCAAGAAGCTACGTCCTTAACCTCTGGGGGTTTGGTTCTTCCGCATTGCTTGGCTGCCTCCAGCGCTATCCTCCGCCAGCGCCTGCTTCTGGCAAGTTTCCTTGGCGGGTCTAATCTTACTATAGTGCGATGGGTCCGGACGGGAATAATTGTATCTACCCCCAACTCCACAACCTTTTCTACAATATAATCCATTTTGTTCTTCTTAGGCAGGGCCTGGACCAGGGCAACTTCTATGCCTGAAGGATGTTTATCTTCCAAAACACGTTCAATCTGCACTTTAACCTTCTTATTGGAGGTATCCAAGATTTTCCCCTGATAGAGCCTGCCTGAGCCGTCAAAGGCGGTTATCCTTTCTTCTCTGGTTAGCCTCATCACATTCAGGATATGGTGGGCCTCCCGGCCGGATATGACAGCAATATTACCTTTAATAGACTCTGGGGGAATAAAGAATCTACTCATTTTTTTCGCCGAAGACCTGAGCGCTAAATTTATAGAGTTCTGTATTTTTATCCTTCCAGGCTCCAGGCTCTAAACCTGCCTTATGCTCGCAGAGATTAGAGAGGAATTCCTGGCGGCTCCAGCCTGTCTCTGTGGCTACCTGAGGCAGGAATACCCCGTCGGCATTGCCTCTTTTGACAATTACCCCGTGTCTACCCATTTCTATTTCATCAACGCTCTCCACCTTTTTCGGCTCGCTAAGCACGGAGAGCTCTATATCTATATCCTTTAATTCCTCGGGCCTAACCGGGATAAAACGCAGGTCATGAGATGAGGCCTGGATAGCCATATCGCGCACAGTCAGATAAAGGGGCTGCCGGCCGATAATATTGCCTATACAACCGCGCAGTTTTCCCTGTTTGTGGACGGTAACAAAGGCGCCCATATTTTTTGACAAAAGCTCATCCTCTTCTGAAAACTCAAGCTTCTCTCCGGAACTTACATATGCCTCAACGGTTTTGCGGGCAATCTCCAATAGCCTCTTTTTCTGCCGCTGGTCTAGTCTCTCTGTATTTTCTTTACTCATTTGATTTCTTCAGGATAAAAAAGAAAAATAAAGTGGCAGGAATCAACTTCTTCATTAGTAAATGAAAATCGAAATTCGAAATTAGACCGCAATCGAAATCAACTCTCGATTTTCAATTTTCGATTGCTCTATAAATTTTTCTTTGAAAAATTTATTGGTGGAGCAGAGGAGGATTGAACTCCCGACCTCCAGAGTGCGATTCTGGCGCTC
>CAZPGX010000052.1:0-3163 GCA_964586605.1 uncultured Planctomycetia bacterium | reverse complement strand
GATGAGATAGTTCCGGCCAGGTTCCTGAATGTCAGTGATGCGAAGGAGTTGGGCAGGCATTGCATGGAAGGGATAACGCCGGGGTTTGCCAAGAAAGTCAAAAAGGGCGATATTATTGTGGGGGGAAAGAACTTTGGCTGTGGTTCGTCGCGTGAGCATGCGCCGGTTTCCATTAAGGCCTGCGGTATCTCTTGCGTTGTAGCGGTTAGTTTTGCCCGGATTTTTTACCGCAATGCGATTAATATCGGCCTGCCGATTTTAGAATGCAGTGATGCTGGTAAAATCTCTCAAGGCGATTTGTTGGAGATAGATTTAAACAAAGGTGCAATCAAAAATTTGACTAAAAAGAGAACCTATTTTGCGCAAAGTTTTCCTAAGTTCATGCAGGATTTGATTAAGGCAGGAGGTTTAATGCAGTGGATAGGAAAAAGACATACAAAATCGCAGTAATTCCCGGAGACGGAACAGGCCCGGAGGTAATCAGAGAAGGCTTGAAAATATTAGAGGCGGCAAGTAAGAAGGCAGGCTTTAAATATTCACTCCAGGAATTTGACTACGGCGCCGAACGTTATTTGAAGACCAAGAAGGTGTTGACCGATACCGAAGTTCAGGGCTTAAAGAAGTTTGATGCGATTTATCTGGGTGCGGTGGGTGACCCGCGTGTGAAGCCGGGGATTTTAGAGCAGGGGTTGCTTTTAAAGATGCGCTTTGGTTTAGAGCAATATATAAACCTGCGCCCGGTAAAGCTTTATCCGGGAGTAGATACGCCTTTAAAAGACAAAGGCCCCAAAGACATTGATTTTGTAGTGGTGCGCGAGAACAACGAAGGCCTTTATGTGGGAGAGGGAGAATTTCTCAAGAAGGGCACAAAGGACGAGACGGCGCTTCAGGTCTCGCGCAATACGCGCGCCGGGGTTGAGCGCTGCCTGCGCTATGCCTTTGAGTTTACCCGCAAGCGCAATAAAAGGAAGAAACTTCTTCTTTGTGGAAAGACCAACGTTTTAACTTATGCATGGGATTTATGGGAGCGGACTTTTCACGAGGTTGCCAAAGAATATCCGGATATTAAGACCGACTATGCCCATGTGGACGCAACCTGTATGTGGATGGTCAAAAACCCCGAATGGTTTGACGTGATTGTGACCGACAATATGTTCGGTGACATCATTACCGATTTAGGGGCGATGATTCAGGGCGGGATGGGTGTGGCCGCCGGCGGAAATATCAATCCCGAAGGCGTTTCCATGTTTGAGCCGATTGGCGGCTCGGCGCCCAAATATAGCGGCAAGAATGTAATTAACCCATTGGCTGCGATTTGTGCGCTGGGGATGTTGCTTGATGAATTAGGTGAAGCTAGTGCAGCAAAAATGGTTGAGAATTCGGTAATGTTTATTACGGCGAATAAACTAAAGAGCCTCTCCGCAGGCAAAATGGGCTACTCCACCAGCGAAGTAGGAAATCTTGTAGTGGAGAATTTAAAATGAGAAAATTTAATGTAGCAGTAGTAGGAGTTGGGGCAGTGGGCGAGGAGATGCTGCGGGTTTTGCGGCAGCGCGAGTTTCCTATAAATGAGCTGCGGGTTTTTGCACGCAGTTCCCGTGAGATTATCGTGGATGACCAGAAGTATAACGTCCGGAAAATCTCTCCTCAAGGTTTTGAGGATATTGAGATCGCTCTTTTTGCCGGCACCGAAGGCGAAAAAGGCGCGGCCGCAACCTATGCCCATGAAGCTGTAAAGCGAGGTGCTGTAGTTATTGACAATGGGGCAGATTTTAGGATGAAGCCTGAAGTGCCTTTGGTTGTGCCTGAAGTAAACCCGCAAGATGTTAAAAAACACAGGGGAATTATTGCCAATCCCAACTGTTCAACCATACAAATGGCTGTAGCGCTTGCTCCGATATATAAGGCAGCTCATATTAAAAGAATAATCGTTACCAGTTATCAGGCAGTTTCGGGAGCCGGCAGAGGCGGAGTAGTTCAGCTTGAGAATGAGATGCAAGGAAGAGAGGATTTAAAGGCATCCTTTGCTCATCGGATAGCTAAAAATGTTATTCCTCAAATTGGCAGTTTTGGCAAGGCTGACTATACCTCTGAAGAATGGAAGATGGTCTATGAGACGCACAAGATTCTTCATGATAAGAAAATAAGTATTTCAGCTACTTGCGTAAGAGTACCGGTTAAGATCGGACACTCCGAGGCTATCTATGTCCAGACCAAGAAAAACATTAATATTGACAGAGTCAAAAGACTCTTAAGCAAAAGCCCCGGCATTAAAATTTTGGATGACCCTGCCAAAGGCATATATCCCCTGCCAATTGACGCTGCAGGAAAAGATGAGGTCTATGTAGGGAGAATCAGGAAAGACCCCTACGTGAAAAATGGCCTTTGGCTTTGGGTAGTTTCGGATAATTTGCGCAAAGGCGCTGCTTTAAATGCGATACAGATAGCAGAACTCGTATGCGCAACATCAAGATAACCGTTGAATACGACGGTACGGGCTATTGCGGCTGGCAGGTTCAAAATCGCAGTTCGGCGAAATCAATCCAGGAAACGATAGAAAAAGCGCTTCAGCGAATTCTGCAAGAGAAGATTAAGGTTATCGGCTCAGGAAGGACCGATTCCGGGGTTCATGCCCTGGCCCAGGCAGCCAATTTCAAGACCGCCTCTAAACTGGACTGTAAGAATATCCACAAGGCCTTAAACAGCAGATTACCCCGGGATATCCGGATTGCGCAGGTTGAAGATACCCATCCGCAGTTTCACGCCCGTTTTTCCGCTAAGGCCAAACTTTACCGCTATAGCATAGTCAATGGCTCCTTTGTTTCTCCGTTTCTGGAGCGCTATTGCCATCTGGTAAAGTACCCTTTGGATTTGCGCAAGATGCGCCGGGCCGCGAAATTCCTCTTGGGCAGGCACAATTTCCGTTCTTTTCAGGCTGTGGATAAGCGCGATAGGCATCCCGTGCGTACAATTAAACGCCTGGAAATTCGCAAAAAAGGGGGCCTGATCTGTCTGGATATAGAGGCCAATGGTTTCCTTTACCGCATGGCCCGCAACATGATAGGCACCCTGATTGAGGTGGGCCGGGGAAGGGTAAATCCTGGGAATATCAAGGCAATCCTCAAGGCCAAAAACAGGCGTTATGCCGGCCCCTGTGCCCCTG
>CAZPGX010000051.1:0-3263 GCA_964586605.1 uncultured Planctomycetia bacterium | reverse complement strand
AACCCGCAGGCAAGGATTTAGTTGAATGGGCAAAACAGGTTGAACAATTAGGGGCCGGTGAAATTCTCCTGACCAGCAAGGATGCCGACGGCACCAAAGGCGGCTATGATATTGAGATGACTAAAGCAGTAGCCGAGGCCGTCTCACTTCCCGTTACTGCCTCAGGCGGAGCAGGAAGATTAGAGCACCTCTATCAGGTAGTAGCCGAGGCTAAGGC
This sequence comes from uncultured Planctomycetia bacterium, assembly GCA_964586605.1. Taxonomy (GTDB): domain Bacteria; phylum Omnitrophota; class Gorgyraeia; order JAFGHF01; family JAFGHF01; genus CAZPGX01. The sequence continues at coordinate 3,046 of CAZPGX010000051.1, read as the reverse complement.
AGCCAATGTCTTGTGCGCTTCCGTGTTTCACTTTGGCGAGATTGGCATCCTTGAGGCCAAGAAATATCTTAAGGAAAAAGGCATAGAAGTTGTGTTATAATAATAATATGAAAAAGCTCGGTTTTGATAACGAAAAATACCTTAAGGAGCAAACAAAGGCCATCTTAGAAAGAGTTGAGAGGTTCAACAATAAGCTTTACCTTGAATTCGGGGGCAAGATTGTCTTTGATTATCATGCCTCACGAGTTTTGCCGGGTTTTGACCCCAATGTAAAGATGAGGCTCCTGCAGCAGCTTAAAAACAGGGCCGATATCATCCTCTGCATATATGCCGGTGATATTGAAAGAAGAAAGGTCAGGGCCGATTTTGGGATTACCTATGATGTTGATGCCTTAAAACTAATCGATGATTTAAGGGGTTGGGGTATCAACATAGCGGCAGTAGTAATAACCCGTTTTGCCAATCAGCCGGCAGCTAAAATGTTCAAGAACAAATTAGAGCGCAGAGGAATAAGGGTTTATACCCATTCATTTACAAAGGGCTATCCCACCGATGTAGGTTTGATTGTCAGCGACGAAGGCTATGGCGCAAATGAGTATATCAAGACAAAGAAACCATTAGTTGTTGTTACCGGCCCGGGACCGGGAAGCGGAAAACTGGCTACCTGTCTTTCTCAGCTCTATCATGAGTACAAGAAAGGGGTAAAAGCGGGCTATGCCAAGTTTGAGACCTTTCCTATCTGGAATCTCCCTCTTAAGCATGAGGTCAATGTAGCCTATGAGGCAGCCACGGCCGATTTAAGAGACTTTAACCTTGTTGACCCATTTCACCTGGATACCTATCAGAAAACAGCAATTAATTATAACCGCGATGTTGAGGCCTTTCCGCTTCTGGAGAGAATATTAGAGAAGATTACGGGAACCGGGTCAATATATAAGTCTCCTACGGAGATGGGGGTAAACAGGGCCGGTTTCGGAATCATAGATGACGAAATAGTAAGAAAAGCGGCCAAAGAAGAGATTATCAGAAGGTATTTCCGATACAACTGTGAGTACGCGATGGGCCTTACCGACAAGGGGACAGTTGAGCGCATAGAGTTGGTTATGGAGGAGCTAAAGCTTCGGCCGGAAGACCGCTCTGTTGTTGCGCCGGCAAATCGTGCCCTTCGTGAGTCCGAGAAAAAAGGCAAGGCCGGCGAAGGGGCTTATTGCGGCGCGGCTATAGAGCTTAAAGACGGTTCTATAGTTACGGGGAAAAGCTCGGGGTTTATGCATGCCACAGCCAGTCTCATTCTTAACGCCGTCAAAGAGTTAGCGGAAATACCCGATAAAATTCATCTTTTATCACCGAGCATAATAGAGTCTATAGCGAAGCTAAAGAAAAATATCTCCGGCGCAAAAACGGTAAGCCTGGATTTGGAAGAGGCCTTGATTGCCCTGAGTATCAGCGCTACTACAAATCCGACGGCTCAATTGGCCATGGAGCGGCTTAAGGAGCTGGCAGGATGCGATGTGCATGCAACCCACATGCCTACGCCGGGTGATGAAGCGGGCCTGCGCAAATTGGGGGTTAATTTGACATCCGCTCCTAATTTTTCTTCCAAAAGCCTTTATGTAATATAGATAATAAGAAAGAAGGAGAGGGCGAGAATGAGCGGGATTTTTGGAGTGGTTTCCAAAGAAGATTGCACTAAAGACCTGTTTTACGGCACGGATTACCATTCACATTTAGGTACCGAGTATGGGGGAATGGCGGTCTTAGGCAAGGAGTTTACCCGCCAGATACACAACATCAGCCAAACCCAGTTTAAGTCAAAATTCTACGATGATTATAAGCGGATGAAGGGCAACAAGGGCATCGGTGTTATCAGCGCCTTTGACGAGCAGCCCATTTTCTTGAGTTCTAAGTTTGGCCCTTTCTGTATAGTCACTAACGGATTCATTGAAAATGCCGAAGAGCTGGCAAAGGGTTTGTTGAAAAAAGGGATTTCTTTTACGGAGGTGAGCAAGGATACTATTAATGCGACAGAGCTTACCGCCAAACTTATCAGCCAGGGCAAGAGCCTGATAGACGGCATAGAGAAGATGTTTGAGAAAATAAAAGGCTCCTGTTCGCTTCTTTTGCTGCATAAAGATGGTATATATGCCGCAAGAGACAGGTTTGGTTATACCCCTCTTATCCTTGGACGGCGCAAAGGCGCCTTCGCCGTTACCTCCGAGACCTGTGCCTTTACAAATAATGGTTTTAAACCAACTAAATATCTTAAGCCCGGCGAGATAATTTTAATGAGTGAGAGCGGCATAAAGAAGAAAAGAGCCGGCGCTAATACAAATCAAATCTGCGCATTCTTCTGGATATACGCGGGTTTTCCGGCCTCAAATTATGAAGGTATAAATACGGAGAAAGTAAGAGAGAACTGCGGGCGCTGTTTGGCAAGGCGTGATAAAGATATAAAGGTAGATGTAGTTTCCGGGGTTCCGGATTCCGGGACGGCCCATGCGATAGGATATGCTATGGAAAGCGGCAAGCCCTACCGCCGGCCGCTGGTAAAATACACTCCTGGATATGGCAGAAGTTATACCCCGCCGTCCCAGGAGAGACGCGACTTAGTTGCCAAAATGAAACTTATTCCGATAGAGGAAATAATCAAGGGCAACAGCATTGTTCTTTGTGAAGACTCTATTGTCAGAGGCACCCAGCTTAAGAACTTTACTGTCAAGAAGCTCTGGGATGCAGGCGCTAAACAAATTCACGTCAGGCCGGCCTGCCCTCCTATAATGTTTCCCTGTAAGTTTAATTTCTCAACGCGGAGCATCGATGAGCTTGCCGCCAGACGCGCTATTCGGGCTCTTGAAGGGCATGATCCGGAGGATGTCTCGGAATATATTGACCATAAATCCAAGAAATACCGGAAGATGGTAGAATGGATTGCCAGGGATATAGAGGCGACCACACTTAAATACCAGACCATCGACGATATGGTCAAGGCAATCGGCCTGCCCAAAGAAAAACTCTGCCTTCATTGCTGGACCGGCCAGTAGAAAAA
>CAZPGX010000050.1:0-3647 GCA_964586605.1 uncultured Planctomycetia bacterium | reverse complement strand
AACACAACCTTGCGCGCCCTGTTTTTGTAACCGAGGTACAGATTAACCGAGGCTAAAGACGAACCGGCTGAGACAACTATATTAGCCGGCGATTGCATTAATTTATCAAAAGAACTCCGCTTTAAACAAAACCGCAGGCAACGCAGGCAACGGCGGCATCTGGGGCCGGCAAACAGAGAACAAAAGGCAAGCAAGGCCCGGCAAAATCCGTTTTTGAACTTAACCTCTACTGCCTCGACGTTAAGTTCACCTGCCTTTATTTCCTGAATTATCCTGGCAACTGCCTTTGACTGATTAAGGTGCCCGGCCTTGCCATCGCTTAAAATCAAGACAGAATACTTTCCTTCGCCTTGCAACTGACGATAAAAGGCCTCTTCCTGTTTGATTATCTTAGGCTCAACTCCCAACACCAATAGTTCAAGATCAAGCCTTGCTGATTTTAATAATGCCGCCAGCTTGGAAGCATCCTTTTCTGTGGTAATTATAGTTTGAACCTGTTCCTTCAGGCACTCTTTCGCTATTCTTTGCAAATCTTCTTTTGTATATTGATAATGGTCGGAAAAATAAAACTTTAAAGCAACTTCGGCACCCAACGAGTCCAGGGTTTCTTTAAAAGACTCCGGGCTCCCGATTGCACAGAGTGCCCCGATACGCCGGCCCCTGATTGCGGAAAGCTCAAGTTTCTCCCCGGAAGCCAGCTTATATAAAGAATTTGGCAGGTGAATCGCTTCGTAAATCGCCGCTTGGGGATTATATCTGTGCAGTTCCTTCCTAATCGGCTCTATGCCTTCCTTGGCCTGCTTAATCCTGGTTAAAACAAATACATCCGCGCGACGCAAGGAAGAAAGCGGCTCCCTTAAGCTTCCACCCGGGATAAACCTTTTGTTGCCAAAGGGTGAGCCTGCATCAATCAATACAATATCCAGGTCGCGCTCCAGGCGCCAATGCTGAAAACCGTCGTCTAAAATAATCACATCGGCTGCGTGGCTATTTTGAGCCTGCTTGGCTGTCTTGATTCTGTCGCGGCCGGCTAAAATAGGGATATCTTTTAGCTTGCTTCTGAGCATATAGACTTCGTCGTTTCCGTATCCGCGAATCAGGACTGCCGGTTTTTTACCTTTTTCTTTGAAAAATTTCGCTATCGCCTCTACCAGGGGCGTCTTTCCCGTGCCGCCCCAGCTGATGTTGCCCACACTAATGGTGCGGCAATCCGGCTTATAGGATTTTAGCAGGCCAGTCTCGTAACAAGAAAGGGTAAGCCTGACAAAGAAACCATAGCCAAAAGAAGGCAAAAGCAACAAAAAGGAAAAAAGCGCCTCCGGCACTCCTTTCCTTTTGCCTTTGACTAAATCAATATAATAACTTTTAATCTTCTCTTTCATTCCCATAAGGCATAGGTTTAGCAACCAGCTAAATTTCGCCGGCTTTGCTCAAGCTAATCCTGGTACAAATCGGGCCGATGATTTCGTAGATTACGGTTGTGGCCACTATGGTGGTAAAGATCATTCCGCCGATTTCGGGAAATTGTGTCTTGGCAATCAAGGCCACACCCAAGGCCACGCCGGCCTGCGGCAGAAGCGCTAAGCCCATATAATTCTTCATCCTCACCGGAACTTGCGCAATAGCACCGCCTAAATAGGCCCCGCCAATTTTTCCCAAGGCCCGAAAAGCGACGTAAACCAGACCCAAAAGGCCCAAGCCCTTCAACAGGCCTATTTCTAAGTTTGCTCCGGCCAAGACAAAGAACAGAAGGTATAAAGGCGAATCTACAGTCCTTAAGGTCTCGAAAAACTTAAAACTTACCTTATGCACATTAACCAGGATTGCCGCCATAAACATATTGGCTAAGAGCACCGAAAAATTAAGATAAAGCGCCAGACCCGTATTAAGAAAGATAAAGCCTAAAGTATAAATCAATAAATCCGAAGGCGTAGTGACAAAGCGGGACAGATAAGCCAAAACTAAAGCCAGAATCCCTCCCAAAATAAAGGCACCGGCAATTTCTGATAAAGAATGAAACACCGCCTTAAACAAAAAGATATTGGAGCTTATATGAGCAAACAGGGCCTTGGCCACAGAAAAAGAAAGAGCGAAGATGATTAAACACCAGGCATCGTCAATTGCTACTATTCCTAAAAGAGTATCGGTAAAAGAGCCCTTGGCCTTATACTCCCTGACCACCATCATTGTGGCCGCCGGAGCGGTAGCCGAAGAAATAGCTCCGAAAAGTAAAGCAATATAAAATGGTTGTCTTAAAATAAGCCAAAAAATAAGAGTAACCAAAAGCCAGGCGCCGCTGGCCTCGAAAATAGAAATCCATAAAACTGGTTTGCCGATTTTACGAAATCTCTCTAAGGCAAAATTCTGCCCTATAGTGAAAGCGATTAATCCCAGCACTATATTAGAAATCATCCCGGAAGAACCTAAAATATCTTCGCTGACCAGATTTAAGACTGACGGGCCGACAATTATCCCTAACAGAAGATAGGCCGTAACCACAGGGACTTTAAGCCTGCGGATAAGCTTGCCCGCTAAGAGGGCGGCTAAAAGGATAAAGCCAAGACTTAAAATCGTCATTGGATAACCCCTCTTTCCTTGAAGACTGTCAGGATAATATCAAACAGGCTAATCATCCCGACAAGCTTCGCCCCCTCTACAACAGCAAGCCGATGGGTATTATGCACCTTCATCTCTGTGCGGGCCTGGTTAATGTCTGCTTCCGGATCAATGCTGGCAAAACCTGCATTCATAATGTCATCCACAACTACCAGGATTCCCATCTCGCTGGAAATGTCAGCCGCCAAGAAGTCTTCTTCCTTGAATTCCATCTCCAGAAAAGGAACGGCATTTAACATTGTGGAGAGCTCCACGCTGTAAGGCCGAAACACCTTTAAGATGTCCTCGAAATTAATCACGCCTACCAGACGATTATCCTCCTCAACAACCGGAAGAGTGTGAAAATTATGTTTCTGAAAGGTCTTGATTAACTGACTCAAAGTAGTTGAGCGCTTTACGCTAACCACCTTTTTGCTCATACAATCCTTAACCTTCATTTAACCCGCCCCCCTTAATTTATTAACGCTTTGATTAATTGCGCATTTCTAAAAGACGCGCCTGTGTTTTCTTGAATTAACTCTTTTGCCTTTTTGCCTAAGTTCTCTCTTAATCTATCGTCATTTAAAATCCGCAAAGCTGCCTCACGCAGCTCCTCTGTGTTTTTGACCATGATTGCCGCTTTTCTGTCGCGAAAAGCGCCGGCGAGATCGGAGAAATTGAACATATGCGGCCCAAAAATTATTGCTTTGCCGAAAAGAGCCGGTTCAATGGGATTCTGTCCGCCGTGCGCAATCAGACTTCCTCCGACAAAAACGATATCGGCAAACGCATAGAGGCTTTTTAATTGGCCAATAGTGTCTAGAATAAAAATAGTTTGTGCACCTTTTTCTAATCGAGAAATTCGTTGTGAATAAAAGCCAAATTTAGAAACTAACGCTTCTACTTCTTTTGTTCTCTCAATATGACGCGGCGCAATTAACAGCCTTAAATTAGGATGACTTTTAATTAATTCTTTGTAAACCCCGAGAATAATTTTTTCTTCGCCACGATGCGTACTTCCCGCAATAAAAAGCTGCTCATTTTCTTTAAGC
>CAZPGX010000049.1:0-4115 GCA_964586605.1 uncultured Planctomycetia bacterium | reverse complement strand
CACTACTTTAAATCCTAACCTCATAAATATCTGGCTAATTTCCCTCATAACCTGGTTCACCGGATGAACGCTGCCCAGGGGGAGAGACAGGCCCGGCATGCTGATATCAATCCTGAGTTTCTTCTCTTCCTCTTCGCTGCGCAGGTTATCGTATTTTTCACGCAAGGCCGCCTCTAGTCCTCTTTTTAAGGTATTGGCTAACCTTCCTGCCTCCGGCCTGTATTTCGCCGTAAGATGGGCAACGCCTTTAAGCAATTGGGTAACTGCGCCCGCCCGGCCCAAATATTTAACCCTTACCTCGTCCAGTTCCTGCAAGGCCCTGGCCTTTTCTATCAGGAGAAACGCTTCCTGCTTCAGCTTTTCTATTTTTTTCCGCATGCTTTTAATCCTCGGGGGGATCTTTTGCGGCATTTTACCTAAACCTCCTTACAATCAGATGGATAACTGCTAAAAACAAAACTATTGCCGGCAAGATTACGCTGGCCCGGGTCTTGCCGGAAGTAAGGGGATGCGAACGCTCCCCACCTTCCTGCACTATAAGAATCTTTTCTGCGTGGATATCGCTGTCGCCCCCGTGCTCAGCGCAGGCGCGATGAAACTCACCGCGCACAGAAAGCGTATCTCCCTTAAAACCGTAGCTTCCCCGATATCCAATCTTTTCCGCCAATTCCAGAGGACAAAATACACCGATAGCGCCGTGTTCGTCGCGCACATTCACCCAGGCAAATTCTCCCCGAACCATAATATCACCGATTGCCTCGCCTTCAAAAGTTATCTCTTCGCCGTCGTATTCGCCTGGGTTCTCCAGCAGCTCTTTGCTGGAAACAGCTGTAGCCGCTTCGGCAATATTAGTTGATAGTTGATAGTTGATAGTTGATAGTAAAATCAAAATAAAAAATAAATTTTGCATTTTGCATTTTGCATTTTGCATTGCCATCATTTTCCCCTCAACAGCGCAAAGATGGTGCCCAAAAGGGCGAATACCGATACGAACTCCAGCCTTCCCGCCCACATCTGGAATATATAGGTGATTTTCAAGGCAGCGGGCATAGAAGGAGCGGTGATGCCGCAGGAAAGGCCCACATTCGCCCCGGCGGAAACCGACTCAAACAAGGCCAGCTTTAAGGGATAGCCCAGGGCTATTCCTACCAGCGTGCCCAATAAATACAAAAAGATATAGGCCAGCGTAATCAGCGCTGCCTGGCGGACAATCTTCTCGCTCAATACTACATTCTTAATATGGTGGATTTTATCTATAACGACGGCGCTGCGCGGGAGAATCGTTCTTTTTACATCCTGCACCAGGGCATGAGAAATTATCCCCATTCTCAATATCTTAATTCCTCCGGCGGTAGAACAGGCACCTGCACCTATAGCCATAGCTAGGGTGATGCCCAGAAGAGATAAGGTCGGCCAGTTTTGGGCAAATTGCTGGGCGGGGATAGTCATATAACCCGTACCGGTATGCGCAGAGATCAATTGATAGAACCCTTTGCGGAATAGGCTGATTATCCCGGGATAAGCGCCGGCAGCGGCGAGCCCAAAACCGGTCAGGGTAAATAAGACTACCACGGAAACGAAAAAGCTTCTTGTCTCGATATTGCGCAAAACCTCTCTGCGTTTTCCGGCCCAGAGGGCATAATGCAAACTGAAATTCAAACTGCCCAAAAGCATCAGGGTGATAGTAATCAACTCAAAGGTAAAATTATGGTAATAAAGAATGCTTTGAGAGTGCGGAGTAAAACCGCCGGTATCCCAGGCCGCCATGGCCATCCACAACCCGTGCAAAAAGGATGTGGTTTTAGGCATCCCGCTGGATAGGGCGGTAAAAGCTAAGGCCAGCGTCCCCATTAAAAGATAGACCAGGCTGACCAGCCAGATAAAACGGGCGGTCTGCACTACATTGGGCAAGACCTTCTCTTCCCTGGCCTCGCCGAGGTAAATAGGCAAAGCACTGCCTGCCCCTCGGACAAGAAGCGTAAGCGCCACAATCATGATGCCCTGGCCGCCGATATACATCGTCAGATGCCGCCACATATTATGGGCATGCGAGAGATGGTCTAAATCCTGCACCAGGGCAAGCCCCGTCGTGGCAAACCCGCTCATCGCATCAAAACAGGCATCCAGAAAACCCGCCCAATGCCTGCTTAAATAAAGGGGCACCGCTCCCAAGAACATCGCCAGAAGCCAGGATAGAGAGACCACAACCATCCCATGCCTCCAGGTCAGCTCCCTGCGCGTAAAACAAAACAGAATCAAAAGATACCCGAGAATAAAACAGATAGCTGCGCCGATGATAAAATCCAGGGCCGCGGCTGTTTCGCCAAAAGCTATCGCCACCAAAAGCGGAATGAGCATCAAAAGGCCCAGGGCCAGAATCATCCTGCCGCTGTATTGGCCGATAATCTTAAAGTCCTGAATTTGCGGCCGCGGAATCATTTTATCCCCTTTGTAATTAACCAGCAAAGGCCCAGGGCTGCGACCATAATAAAGACAGTCATCAGGATTTCCGTAGCAATCCCTAAAAATGCTCTCCAGAATTTTACGACTTTCGTCTTGGCCATTTTATCCTATCTCTTCGGCACCTTGCCGATTAAGACATCCAGCAAATCCTGTTCGTTTTCAATGGCGGTAAGGGCAATGATGTCGTCTTTGGCCTGCAGGATAGTTTCTCCCCGGGGAATCAGGACGTCCTCTCCCCTAATAATAGAAACCAAAACCGAGGCCCGGGGCAGTTTAATATCCATTACCTGCCTATCCACGCAAGGCGATTCATTGCTTAAATCTACCCTGACCAGGGCAAGTTTGCCGCGCTTAAAGGTCATTAGGGTAACCAGGTCTTCCAGGGAAACCTCCTCTTCAATAATTTTGGCAATAATCGAGGTGGAATCCACGGCCACATCCACGCCGATTTCATTAAAGGTGTGGGAATTTTTGGGGTCGTTTACCCTGGCTACCGTGCGTTTGACCTTGGAAGACTGTTTGGCCAACTGGCAAACCATCAGGTTGACCTCGTCGCTTCCGGTTACCGCGGCCACCACATCAGCGCGGCCGATGCCGGCATCGTCCAGGAAACGCGTATTGCAGCCGTCTCCGTTAATCAGCAAAACGTTGTTCAGGTCTTTGGCAATCTCCCCGCAAGTTGCGCTGTCCTTTTCCACCAGGCTTACCGTATGATGGGACTCGGCAAGCTCTTTGGCCAGATAAAAACCAACCTTCCCCCCTCCTACTATAACAATATACATCTTCTCTTCCCCTTTATTCTTTACGCTGGCTGCTGCTGACAAGCTTATCCTTAATCAGAGAGGCAAGAACTGTGGCACTATTCACTATATCAATTCCTAGCTCCTGATAAATGTGTGTGTATTGCTTATTATTCACCCTGGCGATTACTTTGGGGATGTGAAAAATCTTCTTGGCCACCTGCCCGGACATAATATTGGCGTTGTCGTTGTCGGTGACCGTGCAAAAGGCATCTGCCTGCTCAATGCCGGCTTCCTTAAGCAGGTCCACGTCAAATCCGTCGCCGCTAACGGTTACGCCGTTAAAATCAGCGCCCAGATTTTTAAACGATGCGGCGTCCTTATCAACCACCACCACATTGTGCCCGGCATCCGCAAGAAACCGGGCCAATTCGCTGCCCACCCTGCCAGATCCGACAATAATGATATACATTTTATCCTTTCTTTTTGTTTATTTCTTCATTACGGCATCGACGATGGAGTCAAAAGTGCGCTTATCGTTCACTGCCAGATCCGCCAGGACCTTCCTGTCCAGGTTAACCCTGGCTTTTTTTAAGGCCGCAATAAATTTATTGTAAGAGAGGCCTCTCTCTTTAAGCCGGGCGTTGATCCGGACAATCCAGAGTCTCCTGATGGTTCTCTTTTTGGCCTTTCTGTCCCGATAGCTGTAGGCCAGGGCTCGGCGCAGTGTCTCCTTAGCTGTGCGCAAAAGCTTGCTGCGGGCCCCTCGGGCTCCTTTGACCTTTTTAAAAATACGTTTTTTCTTCCTCTTTCTCGCCGGTGCGTATCTTACCCGAACCATTTTTGTCTCCTCGTATAAATACTAGTTTAAAAGTTGACAAGTTAGTAAGTTTAAAAGTTAAAACTTTTTAA
>CAZPGX010000048.1:2536-4568 GCA_964586605.1 uncultured Planctomycetia bacterium | reverse complement strand
CCCGAGACGCTTAAGGATAAACGTATTGTGATTATCGATTTGGCCTTGATGGTTGCCGGGACTAAATACCGCGGCCAGTTTGAAGAACGCATCAAGGCGGTGATGGATGAGATAAAACGCTCGGAGAATATCGTAATGTTTATTGATGAGTTGCATACCTTAGTCGGGGCCGGCGGCGCCGAAGGTGCAATCGATGCCTCTAATATCTTAAAGCCCGCTCTTTCCCGCGGAGAGATTCAGTGTATCGGCGCCACGACGCTGGATGAATACCGCAAATACATTGAGAAGGACGCTGCGCTTGAGCGCCGGTTCCAGACAATTATAGTTGACCCCCCCACAGTCAAAGAGACAATCGAAATCCTGAAAGGCCTAAGAGACAAATACGAAGCCCATCATAGGATAAAGTTTACAGATGTTGCTTTAGAGCAGGCGGCCAAGCTCTCCGACAGGTATATTGCCGGGCGCTATCTTCCCGATAAAGCAGTAGACTTAATTGATGAGGCCGGGGCAAGGGCCAGGCTTTCGGCGCTTACCGCTCCCGCGGATTTACAGGAGATGGAAAAAGAGATAGAGCAAATCAGGAAAGAAAAAGAATCGGCGATAAAGAGCCAGGATTTTGAGAAGGCCGCCAAATTCAGAGACCAGGAGAGAGAAAGAAAGTCAAAGCTGCGGCAGATGAAGGAGGCCTGGAAGAAGAAAAAGATTGAAGCAACGCCTAGTATAGGCGAAGAGGATATTGCTCAAATTGTCTCCAAGTGGACAGGGGTGCCCGTGGTTAAATTGGAGCAGAAGGAGTCGGAGAAACTCCTGAAGATGGAAGACGAGCTGCATAAAAGGGTGGTGGGGCAGGATGAGGCCATTGCCACCATTGCCCGCGCGGTAAGGCGTTCCCGCGCCGGGATCAAAGACCCGCGCCGGCCGATAGGCTCTTTTGTATTTTTAGGCCCCACGGGAGTGGGCAAGAGCCTTCTTGCGCGCGCCCTGGCCGAATTTATGTTCGGCGACGAAGAGGCATTGATTCAGCTGGATATGTCGGAGTATATGGAGAAGTTTAATGTCTCGCGTCTGGTTGGCGCCCCTCCGGGTTATGTGGGATATGAGGAGGGAGGCCAGCTTACCGAGAAGGTCAGGCGCCGGCCGTATTCGGTAGTTTTGCTTGATGAGATTGAAAAGGCTCACCCCGATGTGTTCAATATTCTTCTTCAGGTCTTAGAAGACGGGAGGCTTACCGACAGCTTTGGCCGAAAAGTGGACTTTCGCAATGTGGTCTTGATTATGACCTCGAATATCGGCGCGGAGATACTCAGAAAACAGGGCTCCCTGGGTTTTAAGTCCCAGAAGGAGTCGGTAACATTTAAGGAGATGAAGAAAAAGCTGTTGGAGGAGGTTCGCAGGACGTTCAAACCGGAGTTTTTAAACCGCATTGACGATATAAATGTTTTTCACCCTTTATCAAAAGAGCACCTGCATAAAATAGTGGAGATTGAGGTAGAAGAGGTAGAGAAGAGGTTGGCCGAACAGGATATTGTTTTAGAATTATCCAAAGAGGCCAAGGAACTCTTAATCGAGAAAGGATTTAATCCTTTATTCGGGGCCCGCCCCCTGAAGCGGACTATCCAGAGATATCTGGAGGACCCTCTTTCTGAGGAAATAATCAACAAGAAATTCAAAAAATCCAGGAAGATTAAAATCACCCGCAAAAAAGATGAACTGGTCTTTAGCTAGCAAAAAAGATGGGATTGACTTTAATTAGAAAAAGATTTATTATTTCCCTGCTGGTAGTTTTTGCCTTAGCCGCTTTCGCTTATGTGCGAAAGGAGATATTTTTTCAACAGGCAAAGCGGCTAATCAGGCAAAGTTTAGAAAAGAGCCTGAAGTGTAAACTTTCTATCGGCGAGATTAAATCGGGCGTCTTTGGCGGATTGGTTCTGGAAAAATTAGAAATCGGCTTTCCCCAAGTTTTGGGTTTTGCCTTTGATATTAAAGTTGATCAGGCCCTGGTTGATTACAATCTGCGCGAGATTTTCTTTTC
>CAZPGX010000048.1:0-2436 GCA_964586605.1 uncultured Planctomycetia bacterium | reverse complement strand
AATAAAAGCGGCCTGTATTTTCAGGATATCAGGGCATCATTTCAGGGCAATCCTGCGAATGCCCTGAAGGTTTACGGGCAGCTAACAGATGAAGAGGGCCTGGTTCTTACGGCAAATCTCGAGCATTTAAAACTCAATGATTTTGACGTTCTTAGTAATTTCAGCTTGAGTTTGAATGACGAACCCCTTGTTCAGGATAAGACCCGAAACATTCACGGTATCCTGAAGACCTACGGCTCGGTGCTGGACAATCAGCCTTTTCCCGAAATAAGCTCTTCTTTTGAAATTCAGGATACAAGATTGCGCATCCTTACCTTTGGCCTGGGAGACAGCTATGATTTACGGGGTGTAGTTGGATTAGAGCCTCCCTTTGAGGCAGACCTATCTTTAAATTTTTATCAGGCCGAGTTAAACGAACTGATTAGCCGGCTCAATTCTGCCGAAAAAGCAGATTTCTCCGGCTTGGTTAGCGGATTGATTAAAATTGCAGGGCCCCTGACCCGTCCTAAACTGGAGGGCTATCTTGAAGCAAAACAGGGCCACCTCGGCGATTTAGAGTTTATCAGCGCCGATATCAATATAAAGGGCAGCTTCCCGAAAATCCTGATAACCGACTCACAGATTTGCCGTGAGAGGGATTCCTTTTTCATGGAGGGCGAAATAGACCTGAGCAAGAAAGGCTTGGGAGATTCCTTAGATGTGGAGATTAAGCCCGATAAGGGTATACTCTGGCAGGGCTGGGATATAACGCGCAGCCGCGAGGATGAGGATAAAGTGCATATGTCCAAAAACATCGCCGACGATTTAAGGATTACCTTTGATGCCTTTGTGGAAGAAGAATTGGCAAGCTATCCAGACGACGGTAGAAATGAATTAGGCCTGGAATGCAGGATTTTCGGGGATAAACTGATCAGGCTTCGTCTTAAAAAGGAAGAAGGAATACTGGGATTTGAACGCAGGATTAAATTCTAATGAAAAAATATTTTGATAGATTGGGTGAACGCTTCTTGGCTTTTCTTTATTATGCCGGAGGCATAGCTCTTCTGGGGGCAAGGTCGATAAAAGGGATATTTACTTCCCCTTTAAAACGCAGGCAGATTGTTGCCCAGATGAACAAGATCGGCATAGACAGTTTCTCTATAGTATTCTTGTGCTCTTTGTTTACCGGGATAGTCCTGGTCTTTAACAGCGCCTATGAACTGCAGAAACTGGGGGCAAAAGAATTCATCGCCCCTCTGGTGGCCCTCTCAATGTGTCGGGAGTTGGGCCCGGTCTTCACCGCGCTGATAATAGCAGGAAGAGCAGGCGCTTCTATTAGCGCAGAGCTGGGGACGATGAAGGTTACCGAACAGATCGATGCCCTGGAGACTATGGCTACTAATCCCGTTAACTACCTGGCCGTGCCGCGCCTGATAGCTTTATTGGTAATGCTCCCTATTTTAACTATTTATGCCGACTTTATCGGCATTTTGGGCGGTTATGTAGTAGCGGTCTGGAAATTAGCTATCCCTTCCAGTATGTATATCCGCTCGACCTTTGATGCCTTGATATTGAAAGATGTATTTAGCGGCCTGCTTAAATCCATAATCTTCGGCGGCATTATCTGTACTGTTTCTTGCTATCAGGGGATTAATGCTGAAGGCGGGGCTGAAGGCGTGGGCAAGGCAACTACCTTAGCGGTAGTAGTTTCTTTTATCTTGATTATTTCCGCCGATTGTCTGTTTACCGCTTTCTTTTATTTTGTATAATAAGAGGAAAAATGATAGAAATCATTAATTTATGGAAGTCCTTTAACGGGCACCAGGTGTTAAAGAACCTCAACCTTACTATCAACAAGGGCGAGACGATGGTAATTATCGGCTGTTCCGGCTGCGGAAAAAGCGTCTTGCTCAAACATATTGTGGGCCTGTTAAGGCCGGATTTAGGCCAGGTGTTTATCGATAATCAGGATACAGCCAGGCTTGGCGAAAAAGAGTTCAACCGGTTGCGGCTTAAGATCGGGATGCTTTTTCAGGGGGCAGCCCTGTTTGATTCTCTCAGCGTGGGAGAGAATGTGGGGTTCATCTTGCGCGAACACACCGATTTAGACGGGCTTACCATTGCCAAAAGAGTCAGGGAGAGCCTTGAGTTGATGGGGCTTAAGGGGATTGAACAGCTGATGCCTTCGGAGTTAAGCGGAGGAATGAAGAAAAGAGTGGGCTTGGCCCGGGCAATTTGCGCCCGTCCGGATATTATTTTATATGACGAGCCAACCACGGGGATTGACCCGGTCAGGGCCGATGCGATTAATACACTGATTCGCCGGCTTCACGATAAACTGGAAGTTACCTCTATTGCCGTAACGCACGATATGGTCAGCGCCTATAAGATTGCCGATAGAATCTCTATGCTCTATCAGGGGCGAATTGTAGAAAGCGGCACTCCTAAACAGATTAA
>CAZPGX010000047.1:0-4600 GCA_964586605.1 uncultured Planctomycetia bacterium | reverse complement strand
AACCCGCAGGCAAGGATTTAGTTGAATGGGCAAAACAGGTTGAACAATTAGGGGCTGGTGAGATTCTCCTGACCAGCAAGGACGCCGACGGCACCAAAGACGGATACGATATTGAGATGACCGTGGCAGTAGCGCGGGCCGTCTCCATCCCTGTCACCGCCTCAGGTGGCGCAGGCAAACTTGAACACCTTTATCAAGCAGTAACTGAAGGCAAGGCGGCCAATGTCTTATGCGCCTCAGTTTTCCACTTTGGCGAAATTACCATCCCCGAGGCAAAAAAATATCTAAAAGGTAGAGGAATCCCTGCAAATTAGTTAAATAAGCAAAGGATACTAAAATGGCCAACTTATTAAGCCTAAAAGAGTGGGACTACAAGGCAATAAAAGAGCTGATAGACAAGGCTATCAAGATTAAAAATAATAAGCATAGATACTATGACGTTCTCAAGAATAGAACCATGCTCATGTATTTTGAAAAAAGTTCTACCAGGACAAGGTTGAGTTTTGAGGCGGCTATGACCGAGCTGGGCGGGCATGCCATATTCTTGGATAAAAGGACTTCCCAGATATCCATCTCTGAATTGAAAGATGAAATTCGTGCCATGGCCGGATATGCAGATGTGATCATGGCTCGACTAAAGAAACACAAGACATTGGTTGAGATGGCGCAAAATACCGATATTCCTATAATAAATGGCTGTTGTGAAAAATACCATCCCTGTCAGGCCCTGGGCGATGCAATGACGATGTTTGAACATAGAGGAGATTTGAAAGGCAAAAAGCTCGTCTGGTTAGGCATAGCCAACAATGTCTCTAATAGCCTGCTGGGAACCTGCACAAAATTAGGCGCTAAGGTAACTTTATGTATAGCTGAAAAGGACCCCGACGCTATAGATTCGGAATTAGAAAAAGAAGCCAAAAAAACCGGCTTGTATGAGGAAACCGCCGATTTAAGCGCAATCAGGGATGCGGATTTTGTATACACGGACACATGGATTAATATGGAATTTATTACCGACCCGAAGTTTTCCGCTGAGAAGGAACGCAGGATTAAGGCATTTTTGCCTTTTCAATTGAATAAATCTTTATTGGATAAATATAACTGTAAGGCAAAATTGATGCATTGTATGCCCTGTCATATAGGCTACGAGATTACAAGGGATGCAATCGAGCATCCCAATTCAATAATCTTTGACCAGGCGGAAAACAGGCTGCATTTACAGAAGGCGGTTATATTAAAACTATTAGATAAGTTTTAAGTATAGGTAGAGGAAGAAGTATGCCTAAACGGACAGATATTCATAAGATTCTGATTATAGGTTCCGGGCCGATAATAATAGGCCAGGCCTGTGAGTTTGACTATTCCGGTACCCAGGCATGTAAGGCACTGAAGGAAGAGGGGTATGAGGTGGTGCTGGTTAATTCCAATCCGGCAACCATTATGACCGACCCGGTTATGGCCGATAAGACATATATCGAGCCGCTTACAGTAGAGACCCTGGAGAAGATTATTAAGCTTGAAAGGCCTGATGGGTTGCTTTCTAACTTAGGAGGGCAGACGGGCTTGAATCTTTCTTCCAGTCTCTATAAGTCAGGCGTGCTTAAAAAATACGGCGTAGAGATCATCGGTGTCAAGGCCGATGCTATTGAACGCGGCGAAGACCGGATTGCCTTTAAAGAAACTATGAATAAGCTTGGTATTGAGATGGCGAAGTCTGCGCCATCACATTCTGTTGAGGAAGCAGAAAAGATAGCTGATCAACTCGGATATCCGGTTGTATTACGCCCTGCCTATACAATGGGTGGAACAGGTGGCGGAATTGCTTATAACATAGAGGAATTAAGGACTATTGTTGCCAGAGGACTTGCCGTTAGCCTTGTGCATCAGGTCCTGGTGGAAGAGGCTGTTGTCGGATGGGAGGAGCTGGAACTTGAAGTGGTCAGGGATGCAAAAAATCAAAAGATTACAGTCTGTTTTATCGAAAACATCGATGCAATGGGCGTGCACACAGGAGATAGTTTTTGTTCCGCGCCGATGCTTACTGTTCCCGAAAAACTACAAAAAAGGATGCAGGAACTTTCCTATAAAATCGTGGATGCCATCGGCGTGGTCGGGGGAACGAATATCCAGTTCGCCCATAATTTAAAAGACGATCACTTAGTGGTAATTGAGATTAACCCTAGGACCTCGCGTTCATCAGCCCTTGCCTCTAAAGCAACCGGTTTTCCTATCGCGCGTATTTCCACCAAACTTGCTGCGGGTATAACTATGGATGAGATTCCTTACTGGAAGAAAGGCACACTGGAGAAATATGAGCCTTCTGGGGATTATGTGGTAATTAAGTTTGCCCGCTGGGCCTTTGAAAAATTCCCTGGCGCCAAGGACTTTTTAGGTACACAGATGAGGGCGGTAGGCGAGGTAATGAGCATTGCCAAAAACTTTAAAGAGGCGTTCCAGAAGTCTATCCGTTCTCTGGAGATAAAAAGATACGGCTTAGGAGGCGCCAAGGACTTTAAGGAACTTTCGCTTGAGAGCTTAAAAGAAAAGCTGGCTCAGCCTTCAAGCGAGCGTGTTTTTTTGATCTATGAGGCCCTGCGCAAAGGCGCGGAGGTTGAAGGGCTCTATCAGTTAACCCATATCGGGCGCTGGTTTATTAAAGAGATGAAAGAGCTGGTAGGGTTTGAGCAGGAACTGCTTAAACATACCTGGCAGGATCTTCCCGACGAAGGATTAGCCAAGGCCAAGGAATGGGGCTTTGCCGACAGATACTTAGCAAACCTTTTTAAGGTAAAAGAAAAAGAGGTTAGGGAAAAAAGGCTTAAGATTGGCAAAAAGGCAGCATTTGAGCCTGTTCCGGTCAGCGGCGAAGAAAATGCAGCCTATTATTATTCTACCCACAATGCCGAGGATAAAGTCCCGGTTTCCCCGAATAAGAAGGTAATGATTTTAGGCGGCGGGCCAAACAGGATCGGGCAGGGAATCGAGTTTGATTATACCTGCGTGCACGCGGCTTTTGCTTTGCGTGATGAAGGCTATGAGTCGATTATGGTTAATTGTAATCCCGAGACCGTATCTACCGATTATGATACCTCAAATAAACTCTATTTTGAGCCGTTGACGGTTGAGGATGTGCTGGCAATTTATGAAAAGGAAAAGCCGGAAGGCGTAATCGTCCAGTTCGGCGGACAGACCCCTTTGAATATCGCTAAAGAATTGAAGGATAACGGTGTAAATATTCTGGGTACTACACCCGAAAGTATACATTTAGCAGAAGATAGAGAGCGCTTTCGCGAGAAGATGATTGCCCTGGGAATCCCCCAGCCGGAAAGCGGTATAGCGCGTTCACTTGAAGAGGCCCTGGCCGTAGCTAAGAAAATAGGCTATCCCCTGATGGTGCGCCCCTCATATGTTTTGGGCGGGCGGGGCATGGAGATTGTCTATGATGAACAGATGCTGCACAGCTATGCGCAGGAGGCAATCCAGGTTAGCCCCGAGCACCCTATGCTTATCGACAGGTTCCTTGAGCATGCCATTGAGACCGAGGTTGATGCCCTCTGTGATGGGGAGGATGCATTCGTCGCTGCCATTATGGAGCACATTGAACTGGCAGGTGTGCATTCAGGAGACTCTGCCTGCGCTATTCCTACAAGGACTATCAAGGAAAGCCATTTAAAGACCATAGAGAAATATACAGCGGCGATTGCCAAAGAGTTAAATGTTGTGGGTCTGATGAATATCCAGTATGCTATCTGCGACGATAAGGTCTATATCCTGGAAGCCAACCCCAGGGCCTCGCGTACGGTTCCTCTGGTATCTAAGATTGTGGGAATTCCCATTGCCCATATAGCTACACAGGTAATGTTGGGCAAGAAGCTAAAAGAGTTTCCGGAGTTAAAGGTGCGCAAGCTTCCCTACGTGGGGGTAAAAGAGGCGGTGTTTCCCTTTAATATGTTTCCGGAAGTAGATCCTTTATTAGGGCCGGAAATGAGGGCTACGGGAGAGGTTTTGGGCATTGCCGATACCTTTGGCCTGGCCTTCTATAAAGCAGAAGAGGCCGCCGGCACCAAACTTCCCTTAGAGGGCAATGCCCTTCTGACCGTAACCGATAAAGATAAGCCGTATCTGGTCCCTATTGCCCAACGAATTAAAAAGCTCGGTTTCAATATTTATACTACAGAGGGCACGGGCGCCTTCTTAAAAGAAAAGGGCATCAAAAATACAATAATAAAGAAATTGCATGAAGGCAGGCCCAATATTGCGGATAGCATTAAAAATAAAGAGATTAACCTTATTATCAACACACCCGCGGGACGCACTAGTAAATACGATGACAGCTATATTCGGATTAAGGCAATACAGCATAAGATTCCTTATATCACTTCACTTACAGCTGCCGAAGCCAGTATCGAAGGTATCGAATCTGTAAAGAAGGCTGCAAGCCTGCCGAAGCCCCTGCAGGATTACTACAAGGAACTTACCTAGAAAAGGAGAGGTTAAATAATAGAGGTTGTGTTATAATAATAATATGAAAAAGCTCGGCTTTGATAACGAAAAATACCTTAAGGAACAAACAAAGGCCATCTTAGAAAGAGTTGAGAGG
>CAZPGX010000046.1:0-4859 GCA_964586605.1 uncultured Planctomycetia bacterium | reverse complement strand
AGAAGCGCTACTGCGATTAAACCAAATATATAAACTTTACGCATCTTTTACCCCCTTTTTCTGTTGGTTGAAGCTTAGCTTCAACCGGTTTTCAACCGGTTTTTGTACACCTACGCGGTGGACATTTTTTAATTCGGACCTGTTGAATTTCATAATACAACTTTAGCGGAATTTTGTAAAGGGAAATTTTGGTAGATAGGGGCGCGGAAACCATTATCTCAGGTTTCTTATATATAAATAAAAAATTTTAAGTGGCAATTTTTTCAAACTTGTATATAATAGTAGAAAGGGTGAAATGATGGGACAGTCATTTAAGGCATTGTTCAAGGTAGCCGTAGCTTTACTGCTGCTTATTGCAGTGGCCTTGCTTTATCTAAATTTTATCTATCTTCCGCAAAAGGTAAGGTCCAAAGGCCCGGCATATCTTAAAGAAAAGACCCGGGGCCGGGTGCGCGCCGAGGCCATCAACTACATCCCCTTCAAAGGGGTAAAGTTGACCGGCGTGAGCGTCATCTCCAAAAAAGAAGAGCCCCTGTTTGCGCTGGATAAAGTCTATTTCAAGGCAGCCCTCTGGCCTTTGTTCCTGCGCAGGGAAATAGATTTCCGCATTGACCTCTACCCGCAAGGGGCAAAAAAACCGTTTACCTTCAACGGGCTTTATCGAATCGAAAAACAGCTCCTGGACCTCAACTTTAAACTAAAAAGCCCCTTGTTTAAGCACCCGCAAACCATTACCGGCACGGCAACGGCCTTAATGGAAAAAGAAGGCTCTAAGATTGAGTTAAGTTTAAGCTCCCACGACCTAGATGTGCAGGGCGCATTTTACATAAAGAATAAAGACCTGCAGATTGAGCGGCTCTCGGGAGAGATTGCCGATTCCGCCTTTGATATTATCGGCGATGTGCAGGACCTGTCTCGACCCTCCCTTAACCTCTACGCAGACTTAGAGATTGACCTGGCCGGCCTGAAAAAACTCAATCCCGAATATACAAAACTCCCCCAGAAACTCATAATCAGCGGAAACTGCCCGGGCGAAGTCTTTATTGCCGGAGAAGCCGCCAATCCCCAGATGGGACTGAAGGTGCACAGCCGGCAAATCAAGGTTGAAGGAGCCGAACTAAAGGAGCTATCCCTTGTCGCCGGGATGAAAGATAGAAAGGTCTCCCTCTCCAAGTTCTATGCGAAATTGTGCGAGGGAGAAATCAACCTAGAGGCAGAATGCGCCTTAGACTCTAAAGAGCTTCCCGCCAGCCTGAATCTGAATATCTTTAACCTGGAACTCAACCGGGCAATTAAAGACATCATCGGTGAAGATACGCCTGTGCACGGACGCCTGTTTACTCTAGCCAGGTTAGAGGGGTCTCTTAAAAACCTCGACTCCGTCCAGGGAAAGTCATGGCTGAGCATCACCGGCTCCAATATCCTGCAGCTTCCCGTATTTAAAGGGCTGGGTGAGGCGCTGCGCTTTCCCGAACTGCGCAAGGTCAAGTTTACCGAAGCCAGCGGCAACTTTGCCATCCTCAACCGCTGCATCCAGACCAACGACTTCAAAATAGCCAGCAAGAATGTTGTCATCTATTTTAAGGGGAATATGGACTTTGACGGAAAACTGGGCTTTGATATTGAGCCGAACTTCTCCGAAAAACTGCTGGGCACCGAGTCAAAAGCAGGGCAGGTCCTGGGAATGCTCTTTGATTCCACCACCGGAAACTTCATGGGCCGGATTCAATTAAAGGGAGACCTTGAAAACCCCCGCTATACCTTCACGCCCATAGCGCCCAAGAAACTCCTGCAGAAAGGCCTGGAAAGGGGCCTGCAGGAACTGTTTAAATTAAGAAAGGAAGAGCAGTAAAATTAAAAATAATTTTCGCCGGGTAACTGTTATCTTTTTTGTCTTTTACCTAATCTGCGCCGGATATTATTTTAAGCGCATCTATCAGCCCTGGGGCACCTGTGATACGGATTTCAGGGTCTTTACCAAGGCCGCCGAACGCCTTGCCCTAAAAGAAGATATCTACCGGGAATCCTACTTAGAGACCGGCCGCGATTACTATAAGTATTCCCCTGTCTTTGCCCTCTCGATGATCCCTTTAAGCAAACTGCACGACCACGCGGCTGTGCCGATCTGGTTTCTCTCTATCTTCGCCTTTTTTATGGGCTCTATCTATCTGACCAAAAGGATTCTCATCGGCGAAAAACCAAAAAAGGACTTATCCGGGATATTATATCTTTTCGGGATATTGATGACGCTGCGTTTTCTTTTAAGTGTGCTGCAGCGGGTGCAGAGTGACGCTCTTATGCTTTTTCTGTTAGCCCTTTTTGTCTTTGCCCTTTACCGCAAAAAAGAATACTTAGCAGGCTTTTGTTTAGCTAGTGCAGCGATGATTAAACTCACCCCCTTGATATTTCTGCCCTATCTGATTTTAAGAAAACGCGCCAGGGCCACGGCAGCTTGTGTGGCCTCTCTTGCCTTTTACGCCCTTTTGCCTGCGTTTTACGTAGGCTGGGCGAGAAACCTTACGTATCTGAAGAATTGGCTGCTGGTGCATAAGACAAACCCCGCCGATTATCTGCTCTGGTTCAAAAACCAGTCTCTGCTTAGCTGCCTGTTGAGGTTTTTTTCTAATGCAAACATTGTATATATTATTTTTGCTATCCTGGCCGCCGCCTTATTTGCCTCGGTATTTATCCGCGCTAAAAAATTAAAATCGCGGCATCCGGGGTTTGACTATCTTAGAGAAATCTCCATGGTCTTAATCTGTATGATTATTCTCTCACCTTTGGCCTGGAAGCACACCTTTGTGCACCTGCTCATCCCTCATCTTGTGCTTTTGTATTACGCCTTCTACATAAACCCGGGTGATAAAGTTACCCGGGGCCTCTTAGTTGGCTCTTTTTTGATTAACACCATACTTAACCCGGAGATGACCGGCTCTTTCGCGCAGATTATTCAGGAATATTCAAACGTAACCTTCGGGACGCTGTTATTATTCGCTGCGCTTTTGCGGCTGGGAGCCAAACCGTGCAAATATTAGTAATTGTCCCCACCTATAACGAGGCAGCTAACCTGGAGAAACTCTCCGGAGAAATCCACTCACAGCTTCCCGAGGCCGATATCCTGGTCGTGGACGATAACTCGCCCGACGGCACGGCAGAGTTGGCCAAGCGGCTGGCCGGGAAAAACCGGCGCATCAAAATAATCCGCAGAGAGAAAAAGTCCGGATTAGGCAGCGCCTACATCCGGGGGTTTAAATACGCCCTGAAAAACGGCTATGACTTTGTTTTCCAGATGGATGCGGATTTCTCGCATAACCCGCAGTATCTTCCTGATTTCCTGGCAGAGGTCTATCGCTATAACCTCATCCTGGGCTCACGATACATTCCGGGCGGGGGGATTACCAACTGGAGAGCCTTCAGGAGGCTGTTAAGTTCTGCGGCCAACCTTTACGCAAGAACCGTATTAGGCCTATCCTTTCGCGACCTCACCGGGGGGTTTAAATGTTATTCGCGGCGGCTGCTTCAGGATTTGGAGTTAGACGCGATTATCTCCGAAGGCTATGTCTTCCAGATAGAGACCACCTACCGGGCCCAGCGCAAAGGATATAAGATTAAAGAGATTCCGATTATCTTCAAAGGAAGGAAAAAAGGAAAGTCGAAAATTTCCCGCGGCATTTGCCTGGAGGCAATCTGGAAGGTGCCGTTACTTCGTTTTATCCGGATTTGATTTAAAATATTTCAGGATTAGTTTTCGCGCTTTCTTCAGCGCTTGCGCGCGATGACTGATCCTGTTTTTTATTTGGGGCTTAAGCTGGGCAAAGGTCTTTTTGTATTTAGGAATGATAAATAACGGGTCGTAGCCAAAACCGTATCGCCCTCTGGGGCTGCAGGCAATCCTTCCGCGTACCTTTGCCTCAACTACACCCACGACTTCAGGATAGGCGCAAATAGCCGCAACACACCTGAATTGCGCGCCTCTTTGGCTCATCTTTTTGCCGCGTAGAAGCTTGAGCAATTTGCGGTTATTATCGGCGTAGTCGGTCTTATGCCCGGCAAAACGCGAAGAGCGCACGCCGGGCGCTCCATTTAAGGCATCAGTCTCTAATCCGGAATCATCGGCAATAGCTAATCGTTTGGTAAAACGCGAGGCACTCTTCGCCTTACGAATTGCGTTCTCGCGAAAACAGCTGCTGCCCTCTTTGACGTCCGGGGCACCAGGATATTTATCCAAAGAGATAACCTTAATCCCCAAACCCTTCAAGAGCTTCTTCAACTCCCTTTTTTTATCCGGATTCTTGGTAGCAATAACTATTTCTTTCATGGTTCTAGTTTTTACAAAAACTACTCCCCTGTTATTACTACCATAGATCTGGGATATGTAGCACCATCCTGGCCAAAAGAACCAACAGTCTTCCACTGCATCTCAATGGTATGAGAACCAGCGGATAAATCTGGTTTTGCAGCAGATAGACTAACCCCTGGCGGTAAATTCTGCCCATCTGACCCTGGAGCCATATCCCATTGCGGAACTTGATTGAGTACTTCGCTACCGTCCAGTAAAAGACGAAGCCACAGCCAGCCCGATTTTTTTAGTATAGCATTAAAACTTACATAAATATCGCCACCGGCAAAAGTAGCAGGGAGGGTAACCGACATGTCAGTTATGGTTACCCAGGTATTTTGAGTAGTTAGGGTAATATTGGTGGTCCCCATACGTGAATAAACCTTTGCTCCCCCGCCTTCACTTGCCCATCCACCATTACCACCATCAGCATCTCTTAGCCAGACATCTTTTGCGTCAAGATAACCGATTCCTGTAGCCTTTGTCTCTGGACCCGTCGTCCCGATGCCGACATTGCCGC
>CAZPGX010000045.1:0-5031 GCA_964586605.1 uncultured Planctomycetia bacterium | reverse complement strand
CGATAATATCCGCTTTACGGGAAAGCACATCAATTATCTTGCCCTTGCCCTCGTCTCCCCACTGCGTCCCTACTATAATCGTATTTGGCATAATAAGTTTATGGCGTTACGGTAATTATCTTTTTGGCGATATCGGGATATTTAGCGATAAAACACAGCTCGTCATTGGTCAGAGGCTTCTGCGTCTGCACATTGGCATAACGCACCAATTCCAGAATCTTAGTCGCCTCCTTATCGTTCTCAAACTTTACCGCCAACCTCTCATAGACGTTTCTAAAACCCTTTATCCCGGAATATTCGCCGGCAGTAATCTTTCGTCCGGTCTCGATAATCTCCGGTTCTCCTCGGCCCAACTCTTCAAAGTCGTATAATTCGTAATTGCGCCTGTCCTTTAGGGCGCCATCGGCGTGGATGCCTGACTCATGAGCGAAGGCATTAGTGCCTACGCCCGGCTGATTTATCGGAATCGGCACCCCGAAGGCATAAGAGGCATACTTGGCTATCTTCCAGGCACGCTTTAAGTTAATCCGTTCATCTAAAACATATTTGCCCTTGAAGCCGCTGGAGTACTTAAGGGCCAGGATTACCGAAACCAAATCGGCGTTTCCGGCGCGCTCGCCCATGCCGTTAACCGTGGTATTAATGTAGGCATCTACCCCGGCGTCATTTGCCGCCTTTGCGCCCATTAATGAAGTGCCCACCACCATCCCTAGGTCATTATGGCAGTGCAGTTCAATGGGTATTTCCACAGAACTGGCTAACTGATAAACGCGTTCATAAATAGTCAGGGGGTCGTCAAAACCTAAAGTATCACAATATCTAATTCGCTCGGCCCCGCATTCCTTGGCCACGCGAGCAAACTTAATCAAATAGTCTATGTCGCTGCGCGAGGCGTCTTCTGCGTTTACTCCAACTGTCTTGATGCCTTTCTTTCGCGCCAGGCGTAAGGCATCGGTCATCATCTTGATTACATCGTCTTTGCTTTTTCTTCCCTGGAATTTCCCCTTAATCATCTGTTCCGATGTGGAAATAGAAAGATTGAGATGCCTTACCTCGGTCAACTTCAAGGCCGTTTCTACATCTTCAGTTATCGCCCTGACCCAACCGCTCAAGATTATCGGTTTAAGCACACCTTTTTTTGCCAGTTCCAAATTGGCGTTAAGGTAATTTGTCTCATGATGCGTAACAGGAAAACCAAACTCGCTTTGATAAACACCCATCTCATTAAGGTACATATTAATCATCGTCTTCTGCAGTTTGGCTAATCCCAGCCGCGAAGTCTGCACCCCATCCCGATTGGTTACATCAATAATATAGATTCTCGGTTTCTTCTTCATTTTCTGCCTCTTTTCTACTTAGAGCTTAATCAGCTTGGCATCGGATATATTCTTGCTCTTTTTTATCTTCTCCAACACCTTTTCGGGGATCTTGCTGTCCACATTCAAGACCGTAATTGCCGTACCGCCCGGTTTCTCCCGCCCAAAGGTCATCTCGGCGATATTAATCTTATTTTTTCCCAAAATAGTTCCGATCTCGCCTACAATTCCGGGTAAATCCCTATTTTTAATTACCAGCATATACCCGCCGGGATGCGCCTCCACATAGTATTTGTCAATCTTTACAATCCGGGGGTCTTTACCGGCAAACACCGTTCCCCAAACACTCAATTCTCCCTTTTCGGTTTTTGTCGTTACGGAAATAAGGTTGGTAAAGCTTTCCATACTTTCGCTTTTGCTTTCCTCTACATTTATCCCTCTTTCCTTGGCCAGGACAGAGGCGTTGACATAATTAATAGTATCGCCCATAATCGGCTGGAGCAGCCCCTTGATACAAGCCACCGTAATGGGCGCGCTATCCTGGGTTCCTATATCTCCCCTGTATTCAATCCTTAAGCGCGTGATATGCCCCTCGGCTAACTGGCTCTGTAAGGAACCGAGCTTCTCGGCCAATATAACATAGGGCTTAACTATCTCTGCTAGTTCCGGAGCTAAGATAGAAAGATTAACCGCATTCTTGATCCCCCGTCCGCTCAATCCATCACAGATTTGCTGGGCCATCTCCAGCGCTACATTGAGCTGGGCCTCTTTGGTAGAGGCGCCAAGATGCGGTGTAATTACTACATTATCCATTTTTAACAATGGGCTCTTTAGAGGAGGCTCCTGTTCAAAAACATCCAGGGCGCAACCGGCAACATGACCCGAGTTTAAGCCCTTAATCAAGGCCTTCTCGTCTACTATGCCTCCGCGGGCACAATTGATAATCCTGACTCCATGCCTCATTAAGGCAATCTCTTTATCGGCAATTAAATGCCGGGTATCTTTGCCTAAAGGGGTATGCACGGTAATGTAGTCTGAGCGCTTAAAAAGCTCTTTTAAGCTTACGGATTCAATCTTGAGGGCCTTTACTCTGTCTAAAGAAAGATAGGGGTCAAATGTCAAGACCTTCATTCCAAAACTCATTGCCCTTTTTGCCACCTCCGCGCCAATCCTTCCCAATCCGATAATCCCTAATACCTTGCCGTATATTTCTACTCCCATAAACTTTTTTCTATCCCAACGCCTTTCCTTTAAGGATTGATAGGCCTGGGGGATATTGCGCGAAAGCGCCAGGATCATACTCATTGTATGTTCCGCCGTAGAAATAGTATTGCCTCCGGGGGTGTTCATCACCACAATGCCTTTCCTTGAAGCCGCCTCAACATCAACATTATCCAGGCCCACCCCGGCGCGGCCGATAATCTTCAGTTTCTTCGCTGAGGCGATTATCTCCTTGGTTACCTTGGTGCCGCTGCGTACAATCAAGGCATCATAATTTTTGATAACCTTTTTTAATTCCGCCGGGCTAAGGCTGGTTTTTACATCTGCCTGAATGCCCTTTTCTTTTTCAAGAATATCCAAACCCCTTTGCGCCAGTTTATCGCTTACCAATACCCTCATCTTTATGTCTCCTTTAATATCTCTTCTGCTGCGCGAAGGCCCTTTCCGGCTTCAAACTTATGCCCCAATTCTCTGAGAGCCTTTTCTAAAGCGGAAATTCCTATCTTTATATCGGAGGCCTGGATGTAACCCAAATGGGCCACGCGAACAATCTTCCCCTTAAATTCTCCCTGTCCATTGGCGATGCTTACGCCATATTTATCGCGCATCAATTTTACCAGTTGCGTGCCGTCAATACCCTCGGGCACATAAACTGCTGTAACTACATTGCAAAAAGTGCCGGAGAAAAGCCTAAAACCCAGGGCAGTTAAGGCCTCCCTGGTTGCGCAGGCCATCATCTTGTGCCTCTTAAAAATATTCTCCAGGCCTTCCTTTCTAATTAACTTTAAGGCCTCGCCTAAAGCCACAATTAAAGAAATCGCGGGTGTATAGACCGTATCTGACTTATCCAGCGATTTCTTCGCCTTCTTCAGGTCAAAATAATATTTGGGAAGTTTTGATTCCTCAATCAGCTTATAGGCCTTGGGGCTTAGGCTGATAAAACTCAATCCCGGAGGAAGCATCATCCCCTTTTGTGAACCGACAACAACGCAATCCACGGCCCACTCATCCGTCTGTAAATCCTCTGCGCCCAGCGCGCTGATGGCATCAACGACCAATACGGCCGGCGTCTGCTTGACTATTTGCCCGATGGCCTTAATATCGCAGACTGCGCCGGTAGAGGTCTCGCATAGAGTAGTAAATATGGCCTTTGCATCCTTGTGCTGCGAAAGCAGGGTTTGGATTTCAGCCGGCTCGACTGCCTTGCCCCATTCTACGTTAATAGCAACTACTTCTACGCCAAAAGACTTGCATATTTCCGCCCAACGTTCGCCAAACTTACCGCCGCAAACCGCAATCGCCTTATCGCCCGGCGAAAGAAGATTAATTACCGCTGCCTCCATTGCGCCTGTGCCGGAAGCGGCAAAAGTGAAAACATCGTTCTTAGTCTGGAACAGATACTTCAGCCCTTGGTTAACTTCGCCAAATATCTCCTTGAATTCAGGCGTGCGATGGTGGATAATCGGCTGCGCAGCTGCTCGCAACACCTCCGGCGGTAAAGGCGTCGGCCCTGGTGTGAGTAGGTATTTCTTCATCTTTCTCCTTCCTTCCAAAAAGTTCCAAAAAGGGGTCAGGCGCTTTTTTATAAGGCGCTTTTTTATATTATCGAAGTTCGACTTCGATAATTTTCTTTCTTGCTGCGTCAAAGGCAGCTATAACTTTCTCTTTTATAAAATTATAAATCTTTTTTGCCTCTTCCTCTGAATATACATGGGTGGTCTTGTTTCTGGCATCGATAATTTCAAGGAAAAGCTCTTCATCTTCTATCAAACCTGATTTAAAAGCAAATTGAAAGCACGCCTTGGGATTAAAATAATCTAACTTTTGCAATCTGGCTATCTTCTTATAAATTTTCCATAACAGTTCGTAAGTAAATTCGAAACGTTTGATTGCGGCGTCTCGCTTTATATCGCTTTCGTCTTTTATGTTTATTGCTTCTTTTAATCTCTTATAAGCTTTTTCAAATTGTTTAAATAAGCTTTCGACTTCTTCGTTTGATGCCATATTTTCACCTCCTTTAAAGCAATCTTTAAAAAATTCTTGTCCTGAAGAGATGTGAAATCTACCACATCTATATCGCGCAATGTCTTTACTTCTTTTAATTCTTCTTTAATCTTGACAAGGGTTGAATTTCCTATAGGCTTATCAGAAACAATGCCTATGTCTATATCAGAACTGGGATAAATTTTGTCTTGCGCAAGAGAGCCGAAAAGAAAGACTGCACAAGCGTCCTTTTGAATATATTTAAATATTATTTCTAAGATTTGCTTCTTTATCCTGTGCATATATTAAAAATCCTCGCTGTTGTAAATGCTCAGTAATTAGGTAACTCTTTTAAATGCGGATATCCGGGTATCTGGTTATCCGCAGGGGGTTAGTAGGAGAGCAGGAATCAGGAAAGTCCAAAAAATACAAGGACTTACCCAATATCCTGATTTCCGGATATTCACTACCCAATACCCTGATTTCCCGATAACCGCTTTCAGAGCGTTAA
>CAZPGX010000044.1:0-5689 GCA_964586605.1 uncultured Planctomycetia bacterium | reverse complement strand
GAGAGCGGGTGGAATTAAGAAACTTTGGAATCTTTAAGGTTAAATCCAGGGGTGGCAGGACAGGAAGGAACCCGCGCACCGGAGAAAGCGTTCCTGTGCCGCCGAAGAAGGTAGCCGTATTCAAGCCCGGCTTGATTATGAAACGGGATGTAAAGTAAGCCTAGTTAAAAGCAATTCATTATAACACAGATTACGCAGATTTTAAAAATAGATTACATAGATATTTTTCTTAGGGTTTAACCTGTGTAATCTTTTTTTAATCGGTGTAATCATAAAAATATCGGATTTTACGGGGCTCTATTTTTAATGAAAATAAAGGCAATCAGGGGAACAAAAGATATTTTGCCGGATGAATCGGGAGTATGGTCTTCTATGGAAGAGAAGGCCGGGGCGCTATGCAAACTCTATGGTTACCGGCAGATTCGCACTCCTTTACTGGAAGAGGCATCTCTTTTTCAGCGCAGTATCGGCAGTTCTTCGGATATCGTGCGCAAAGAAATGTATTCCTTCCGAGACCGCAAGAAAAGGCTGCTTTGCCTTCGACCGGAAGCCACTGCCTCCGTAGTCAGGGCCTACCTTGAGCACGGATTAGATAACAATCCTAATCTAGCTAAATTTTATTATTTCGGCCCGATGTTCAGGGCTGAGAGACCCCAGGCCGGACGCCTGCGCCAATTTCATCACATCGGGGTAGAGGCTATCGGCTCTCTGAGCCCTTATTTAGATGCTGAAGTAATTACGCTGGCGATAAATATTCTCCGGCAGCTGGGCATAAAAGGCTATACCCTGCATTTAAACAACATCGGCTGCGCCAAAGATAGAGAAAAACACAGAATAGAATTAAGAAAGGTCTTAAAGGGCAAATTAAAGGGCCTCTGCCGCGATTGTCAGGTACGTTACAAGAAAAACATCCTGCGCATCTTTGACTGTAAAAATCCAGCCTGCAAAAAGATAACGCGGTACTTGCCGAAAACGGATACTTATCTTTGTTCAGAGTGCTCCGAACACTACACTAGAGTCAGACAAATCCTAAAGTCCTTAAATATTTCTTACGAGTTAAACCCGCAGTTAGTGCGCGGGTTGGACTATTACACCAAGACCTGCTTTGAAATAACCCATCCTAATCTGGGCGCGCAGAATGCCCTTGGTGCCGGGGGAAGATACGATAATTTAGTCAGCGACTTAGGCGGCCCGCAAAAACCTGCGATAGGTTTTGCCTTAGGCGTTGAGCGCATGATTACTGCGCTGAAACCTCAAGAGGCTAAAACAACCATTCAAGAGTTTAATCCCTTTTATTTTATCACTCTGGGAGAAGAAGCCAAGAAAGTAGGTTTCGAGAATCTAAGTTTCTTGCGCAAGGATAGAATTCCAGCTGAGATAAACTACCAGGATAAATCTCTAAAAGCTCAGATGCGCCTGGCCGATAGGCTGGGAGTTAGATATGCAGTTATTTTAGGCGAAGATGAGCTAAAGAAAAACATAGCTATTCTGCGCGACATGCAAGAGAAAAGCCAAAGAGAAGTCGCGCTTGATAATCTGACCGAGGAGTTAAAGCAATGCTACGCACGCATTCCTGCGGAGAGCTAAACGAAACTCATATCGGGCAAGAGGTAACGCTCTGCGGCTGGGTCCACAGCCGCCGGGACCACGGAAATATTGTTTTTATTGACCTGCGCGACAAAAAGGGAATAACCCAGGCAGTCTTTTGGGGCAAAGAGCTGGTTAAAAAGATTGTAGAGCTAAACTCGGAATATGTAATATTGATAAAGGGCGAGGTCCACCGCCGCCCTAAAGGGACGGAAAATCCCAAGATACCCACAGGCCAGGTCGAAGTCGCTGTTGCGGAATTTGAAATCTTCAATTCCTCCAGGACCCCGCCTTTTGAAATAGCCGGCGATATAGAGGCAAGCGAAGAGTCAAGGTTCACTTATCGCTACGTTGACTTAAGAAGGCCGGCCGCGGCAAAAAAACTCGTCCTGCGCCACAAGGTTATTAAAGCAATGAGGGATTTTTTGGACAGCCAGGAATTTACCGAAGTGGAAACCCCCCTCTTAACCAAAAGCACGCCCGAGGGGGCAAGGGACTATTTAGTCGCCTCGCGCCTGAACCGGGGCAAGTTTTATGCCCTGCCGCAATCGCCGCAGCTGTTTAAACAGATTTTGATGATTTCCGGATTAGAGAAATACTTCCAGATTGCCAAATGCCTGAGAGACGAAGACCTGCGCGCGGACAGGCAGCCGGAATTTACCCAGCTGGATATAGAGCTCTCTTTTGTCGATGAGGAAGACATCTTTTCGCTTAGCGAAGAATTGTTGAAGCAGGTCTTTGAAAAAACCCTGAACATCTCCCTGGAGATTCCCTTTCCTCGCCTGAGTTACTCGCAGGCCCAAAAGAAATATCAAAGCGATAAACCGGACTTAAGGAGCGGCCGGGAAAAGTTCAAGTTTGCCTGGATAAAAGATTTTCCTCTTTTTAAGTATAATCAGGAAGAAAAGAGATGGGAATCGGAGCATCATCCCTTTACCGCTCCCAGTAGCGACCAATTTCCCAAAGACCTGGGCAAGATTTCTGCCCGCGCCTACGACTTAGTGCTTAACGGCGTGGAGATCGGCTCCGGAAGCATCCGAATCCACCAAAGAAAACTTCAGGAAAAGATATTTAAAATCCTAAAGATAAGCGGCGAAGAGGCAGAGGAGCGTTTCGGGTTTTTGCTGCGGGCGCTGGATTACGGCGCACCCCCTCATGGAGGCATTGCCCTGGGATTAGACAGGCTTATTTCTCTTTTGACGGGCGATGCGAGCATCAGAGAGGTAATCGCCTTTCCTAAAACTCAAAAGGGGGCCTGTCCTTTAACCGGCGCGCCTTCGCAAATATCCGCAGGACAGCTCAAGGAATTGGGATTAAGTATTAAAAAACTGAAGTTAAAAAGTTAAAAAGTTTCAAAAGTTTAAAAGTTTGTAACTTTTCTAACTTGTTAACTTTTAAAACTTAACGAGGGAGGGAAGCGAAAATGAAAAAGGTTTTATTTGCGGTGCTTAGCGTATTTGCCTGCGTCCAGTTAGCCGGATGTTCGGGTTGGGCCATACGCAGTTCTTCTTCTTTGGAACCAAGAGTGGACCAGGAGGTTAAAGGCAACCGAGGAACTATCCTTGGCGAAACCCCCTCCGAACCCAAGGAGCCTTCTTTTACAGAAAGAAAGGTTTACAAGATTGAGGTAGAGCTGCCGCGCTGGCCGAAAGACCTCTCCAGGGACTGGAAAAAGGTTAAAAAGGGCCTTACTCCCGGCCCGCGTAAACAAAGAAAGAGAAAAGACACAACCCTTTGGGGCAATAAAGGCTATCTCTTTGGTGGTTCAGGGCAAGGGGCTGCTGAAGAAATAACAATGCCTTATTTGCCCGAAGAAAAAAAAGTTAAACAGGCAGCTGTCGTCGAAATTGAGGCATCCGAAGCCCTGCCTGAAAAGACTCCAAGGCGCAGATATAAGACAAGAAAAGGGGATACGCTGCAAAAAATCTCGCGCCGGTTTTACGGCACAACTAAAAAGTGGCCGCTGATTTACAAGGCCAACAGAAATAAATTAAAAGGGCCGGATAAGGTTTACCCCGGCCAGGTCTTAAACATCCCTGAAGCAGGAGAATTCAAGAAATAATCTGATGCGCAGAATAATAAAGAAAAACAATAGGCAAGTGAAAAAGAGCTTCCGTTGGAAAAAAACTAAGTATGCGGCTTTGCAACTCGGCATCCGCATCCTCCTGGGGATTCTTATCTGCGCCGCGGCGATTTCTACCATTTATATCGGCAGAAAGCCCTACGGAGAGGAACTCAAGGAAGGCGACATATCCCTAAGGACAATCTATGCGCCCACAGATTTCAAATATCGCACAGGCGTAGATGAAGAAAAGACAGGGCTCGAGCGCGAAAAAGCAGCTGAAGGTATAGATGAGGTTTACGACATAGACCCGCAAGTTGCCCAAGATGCAGTCAGTCAGATTGATAAGTTTTTCAATCGAATAACTGCTGCCCAAAACCTGAAAGGGGCCGAAGAAGAG
This sequence comes from uncultured Planctomycetia bacterium, assembly GCA_964586605.1. Classification (GTDB taxonomy): domain Bacteria; phylum Omnitrophota; class Gorgyraeia; order JAFGHF01; family JAFGHF01; genus CAZPGX01. The sequence continues at coordinate 1,640 of CAZPGX010000044.1, read as the reverse complement.
CAAAGGCTGCAAGAGCTTCGAGATAGCATAGAGTTAAAAACCTCCGACTCTGACTTAAAGACCTTTTTGGCCGACGATAATGCGCAAGATACAAAGAGAAAAACCACAGCACTGCTTGAGGGCCTCTTCGCCAGAGGGCTGATCAGTGATAGCCTGCGGGGTAAATTAGCTAAATCCGGACACAAATATGTTACTTTAAGAAAATTTGGCGCGGGGGCAGAAAGCAAAGTCCCTGCAGAGAATTTCCTGACCTTGAAGCAGGCAAAAGAGGAGATTGCCGATGAAGGGCAAAGGCTGTTTCCGGAAACCCGCAAATTGAGAATAGCGGTAATAGACCTGGCCCAGGCAATAGTCAAAACCAATCTTGAGGCCAACGAAGAGGCAACCGAGCAAAGGCGTCAACTCGCCTACAAAAATGCGCCTTTGCAATATCTGGAAAAGAAGGTCAAGAAAGAGGAATTGATTATCGCCAGAGGCGAAAGGGCCATCAAGGAGCACCTGCTTAAAATCAAAGAGATGATCCATCGCCAGGTCAGGGTAAACCGCTTTATGTTTTTCTCCGGCGCAACAATCCTGACCTTGATTTTCCTGATGATAATTTCTATCTATTTAAAATTTTACGAACCCAAAATACTCTTAAGCGCGCGCAAGCTTATTTTAATCGGCGTCTTATTCATTTTAATCCTTGGCCTGGCCAAGTTGATTACTTACTCGCCCCTGCCCAGTTATGCAATTCCCGTTGCCATCGCCTCAATACTGATAGCCATGCTTATCGGCCCGCACCCGGCTATCATCGTTACCGTGGCCTTAAGTATCTTTGTAGGCATTATTGCCGGAGACAAGCTTAATGTAGCCTCTGTTTCTTTTGTCGGCGGCATTGTGGGCATCTTTGCCATCCGGGAGGCGCGGCGCCGTTCGCAAATTCTGATTACCGGCTGTCTTGTGGGAATGGCCAATTTTGCCTCTATTTGCGCAATCGAACTGCTGAACGGGTTAAAATATACGGTATTCCTAATAGAGGGCTTCTGGGGAATAATCAACGGCCTGGGCTCGGCGATAATCGTTACCGGAATCCTGCCCGTATTTGAGTACCTGTTTAGCATGGTTACCAACATCAGCCTGCTGGAGCTCTCCGACCTAAACCACCCCTTGCTCAGAGAAATGGTCTTAAAGGCTCCGGGGACTTACCATCATAGCCTAATCGTGGGGAATTTAGCAGAGGCCGCTACCGAGGCCATCGGCAGAAACACCCTCCTGGCCAGGGTAGGTTCTTATTTTCACGACATCGGAAAAACAGAAAAGGCGGAGTATTTCAGCGAAAACCAGGTAGGCGTAGCAAAAAAGAAACACGACAAGCTCTCACCCAGCATGAGCAGCCTGATTATTACCAATCATGTAAAAGACGGGGTGGAGCTTGCCCGTAAATATAAACTCAATCAGGCAATTATTGATTTTATCGAGCAGCATCACGGCACCAGCCTGATTTATTACTTTTACCAGCGGGCCCTGGAAAAGGTAGAAAGCGAGGAAATACCCAAAGAAGAGGGATTTAGATACCCCGGGCCTAAACCCCAGACTAAAGAAACCGCTGTAGTGCTCCTGGCAGATTCAGTGGAGGCCGCCTCGCGGGCATTGAGCGA
>CAZPGX010000043.1:4420-5742 GCA_964586605.1 uncultured Planctomycetia bacterium | reverse complement strand
TCCGGCGCAGGAAATCCAAAATGGTCATCTCTATCTACGCTGATAACCGCAATCTTAGGAGAAATTGCCTGAAAGAAATAATCCTCTTCTTTCTCTTCGTCGCTGCCGTGATGAGGAACCTTGAGGATGTCGGATTTCAATAGCGTATTGTAAGGCAGAAGTTGCGGCATTGCCTCTTTCTGTAAGTCTCCGCAGAAGAGAAAAGCGACATCTTTATAAACTAACCTTAAAACCACCGAATTATTATTCGCATCGGCTGGACTGCCTGAAAGAAGCGGGCTTGGAGGGTGAACAACAAATAGGCCTATCCGGGGAATTCCTAAAATCTTCTCACCCCGCTTGAGAGCCTGATAATGCGGCACATTTTTCGCTACCTGCACTCGATAATTTTTGTAGCTTATCGAATCTTTGGGCAGGCCGTTATCAAACACATAATTAACTTTTATCTCTTTGAGCACGCTGGCTAAACCACCTACATGGTCATTGTCGGAGTGAGTAAGCACCACGGCGTCGATTTTTCTTATTCCCCTATTCCACAAAAAAGGCAGGATTGCCCATTTTCCGGCATCGTTTTCGCCGGCCGGCCCGCCATCAATCAACATCGTGCCGCTTGAATAGGGAAACTCAATAAACATAGCGTCTCCAAGGCCAACATCTAAAAAGGTTACCGTTAATTTATCGGAAGGGGCGTCAAATAAAGGCCTGAAGATTAAGGCATTGGCCGCTAAAAGTAGAATTATTCCAACTTTACCTAAAGATAACCTTAACCTCTTATAATTAAAGCTCAGTAAAAGAAGCGCATAATAACCGCAAAAAAAGAGAACCCCGGGGCGGGGACAGTGAAAAAAACCCAGAGGTATTTTTGAAAAAAGCCAGGCTGCTTTAGTTAAGCCCAACAAACTCAACCAACAGGTCTGGGCTAAGACAAGGCCCAGAGCGGGCCAAAAAGAGGCAAATATTAGAAAAACAATTCCCGTGCTCACCGCCAGAAAAAGAAGCGGGATGATTACCAGGTTTGCCAGTATTGCAATGGGCGAGACAATATTAAAATAATAGCCCACAAGCGGGGCAATGCCTATCCAGGCAGCTAAAGAGACAGAAAGTGCCTTTGGCCCTTTGAGCTTCGGCGCAAAATAGACAATGGAGATAACACTTAGGAAAGAGAGTTGAAATCCGGCGTCAAAAAGATACTGCGGATTAGCAATCAGGATAACCAGGGCAGCCAGCCCCAGTGAATTATATATACTTATCTCTCTATTTATCAAAAAACCAGATAAAACAATAACTGCCATGATAGTTGCTCTTACTACCGAGGGACGAGC
>CAZPGX010000043.1:2059-4320 GCA_964586605.1 uncultured Planctomycetia bacterium | reverse complement strand
TGCCCATAGATAGTCCCGCGCAATCTCTGCTTGAATTTAAACATCTTGCTGATTAAAAAAGGGCCTGGCCCCTTTTTGGAGGAAATCGGCTTAAAGGCATCTTTTTCTTTTACCTTTAAGCCGGCAAAGATATTATGATTGGCCAGATACGCCCGATAATCAAACCCTCCGGGATTGCGCAGGCCCGGCGGCCGAACAAGAAAACCCTGCAGAAGCAGCTTATCGCCATATTCAACCCATCTTTCGCCATAAAGAGTTACTTCTACCAATCCGGTAATATCCTGCCATCTTTCTCCAACCTTTAAATCGCAGGCGCGAAAAGTAAAGGCAGCCTTTTTGTTCTGATAAAATGTCCGGGAAACTTCCGGGCTTGAGACTACTTCTCCCCTGGTGTAGACTTTTTGGGGATTATCAGAAACAAAATTAGAAATATGGTTAGGGGAATAAGTTTGGGCATTTTGCAGATGGAAAAATCCGGCAAGAAAGACAGCTGCAGCTAAAGATAAAGAAAACGCAGACTGCTTTTTCAAGCTCACCAAAGCAGTAAGTAAAAATAAAACACAACTAATATAGACAAAAAATAAAGGGATATGGACATATCTGGCAGTCCATATCCCTAAACAGAAGAAAACACAAACTATGGCTAAGGGGTTATTTTTCAAAAATTATTCTAAGACGATTAAATCCTTGAGCTTTTCAAACTTTTTCGCGCCGATACCCTTTACCTGCATCAGTTCTTCCGCGGATGGAAATGCTCCGTGCGCGCTGCGGTATTGAACTATCCTTTCGGCGAGCTTCTCGCCCACCCCAGGCAGGCGCCTGAGTCCATCTAGATTAGCGCTGTTGATGTTGATAAAGCGCCGCTCTTCGATAAACTCATCAGCTTCTTTAAGCGCCTCTATCTTATAAGGCCGGACGCTGAGTTCTGTCTTTTGCGCTGATTTCTTGTAGGCGCTGATTCCTGCTCCCGTTACAAAGGTAAGGGCCAAAAATATTAAAATTACCTTCTCTTCTTTTGTCAAGTCTAGCATCTTATCTCAACACATATTTAATCCAGGCGCGCCTGAATTCGTCCTGGCTGTAATATTTATCGCCGTAAACAAAATCTAAGGCCTCAGCAAACGACTGGCCGGAGATTAACAGCCGGGAAAAGTGAGAAAACTTCTTGCGCCCGTGCTGGGTAATCAAAAATTCCACTATCTTCTCCGCCTGGGCGTAATAAAGCTGCATCTGTTCCTTTCCTTCGGGATAATCCTTTGCTTCTACTATTTCTTTAAGGGAGATGTGTTCGGCCGCCTTTACTTTATCGTGGAGCATCTCACCGGCATAGCCGATCAGCCCGCTTTCGTAAATCGCCAGGCCCTCGTTGAGCCATAAGGGAATCTCCTCGCCCCTGGCGAATTCCTGAAATATCAGATGGGTCAGTTCATGAGGAAAGGTAACCGAAAGATAGGGCAGGGATAATGTGCACAGGTATATCTCTTTTTCCCCGCTGCGGGGGACAAAACCGCCGATATGGTCAAATCGGGCCACAAATTCCTGCATATATTCCTGCCATTTCTCTTTTGTGGGAATAATAAATACCTCGCACTTCCCGGGCCAGTAGATTGTCTTCTCGTAATCCAAATCATAGGCAATCTTCTCGTAATAATACTCGGCCTTATCGGCTACTATTTTGGATTGAATAATATCTTCGTAATAAACAATGAAATGTTCAGTCTGGCGATGGCGCCAGTCGCCCCTGGCTAAAAGTGTGCGGGCAACCTTTGTCCTTTCTCTGCGGCCCGATTCGGCAATCTCTCCCCGCCCCACCTTAGCGCTGAGGACCTCGTCAATGTATTCCCGGGCCTTCAGTTTGTCCTTTTCCGATTCGGCAATCCACTTGCCTCTATATTTTACCAGGCCTTTGGTCTTCTGCTGCGACTCAAATTCCTGGCGTTCAAGTTCCGCCTTTTCTCTTTCCTTTCTATCTTCCAGCCATTTTTGCCTGAGGGCCTCGTTTTCTTCTTCCCCCTCGATCTTCACATAGGCAACGTCGCCTTCGGCAAAGCTAATCTTGGCCCCGAGCGCGACCTCCATCTCTACAATCTCATCTGTCTCCCGAATAATAACACCTTCAATAATATTGCCGTTCATCAGGCAGAGTACATCCGCATCTGCTGCTTGCGCGCATAAAAGGAAAGCTGTAACTATTATGCTATACTTAAAAATTTGCAATTTATAATTTTCAATTTTCATTTTGCAATTTAAATAACGATGCT
>CAZPGX010000043.1:0-1959 GCA_964586605.1 uncultured Planctomycetia bacterium | reverse complement strand
GATTTTTGATTTTTTCAACCAGGCGCCAGACCCGATTCAAAAAGCGCCAGGCCCCTTCTACTCCGCGGTCGTTCCACTCGGCGTCTTTCTCCGGCGGGCCGATAAACAGGGTATAAAGCCGCACTGTATCGGCGCCGTATCTGGCAATCAACTCATCGGGGCTGACCACATTGCCTTTGGACTTGGACATCTTGGCCCCATCTTTGATAATCATCCCCTGGGTAAACAATCTCTCAAAAGGCTCATCGAAATTTACCAGGCCCAGGTCATAAAATACCTTGGTGATAAAACGCGAATACAAAAGATGTAAAATCGCGTGTTCCACCCCGCCAATATACTGGTCAACCGGCAGCCACTTATTCACGGCCTCTTTATCAAAGGCCTCAGTTTTATTTTTCGGCGAGAGATAACGCAGATAATACCAGCTGGAATCAACAAAGGTATCCATTGTGTCTGTTTCGCGGATGGCCCTGGCCTTGCATTTAGGACAACGCACATCGACAAAGCCTTTCACCTGCCTTAGGGGAGACTCTCCGTGGGGCCTGAATTCTACTTTCTCAGGAAGCAGGACCGGAAGATCCTTCTCGGGCACCGGAACCTCCCCGCATTTTTCACAATAAATAATCGGAATAGGCGCGCCCCAATATCTCTGGCGGGAGATTAGCCAATCGCGCAGGCGGTAATGGATGCTTCTTTGGCCGATCTTTTTCTCTTCCATAAAATCGGCTATACCTTCCATGGCCTCGCGATTATTCAAACCGTCAAATTGGCCCGAATTTACCATAATGCCGTCGTCCTCATAAGCCTGCTGCATCTTCGCAGAATGCGCATCAAGCGAATTTTCAGGCTCGTCAATCACTACCTCAATCGGCAAATTATATTGCCTGGCAAACTCAAAATCGCGCTGGTCATGCGCGGGCACGGCCATTACCGCACCTGTGCCGTATTCCATTAAGACATAATTGGCAACCCAGAGAGGAATCTCACGCTTATTCACCGGATTAACTACGTATCTGCCGGTAAAGATTCCCTGTTTCTCCGTCTCTGACCCGGCGCGGGAAACTATATTCTGCGCCTTTACCTTCTCAATAAATGCCAGGATACCATCTTTATTCGGGGCATCCTGGATGAGCTTTTTTAGATCAGGATGTTCGGGCGCTAAAACCATATAGGTTGCCCCATAAATAGTATCAACCCTGGTCGTAAAACAGCTTAAAACCAAATCATCGCCGAGAACAGGAAAATCTATTCTCACGCCTTCGCTTCTGCCGATCCAGTTGCGCTGCATTATCCTTACCGGTTCGGGCCAATTCTTAAGTTTGGCCAGGTCATCCAGGAGCCTCTGGCTGTAGGCGCTAATCCTAAAGAACCACTGCGCCAGTTCCTTTTCTTTTACCTGCGTGTCGCAGCGCTCGCATCTTCCGTTAACTACCTGCTCATTGGCCAGCACCGTCTGGCATGAGGGGCACCAGTTTACCGCCGCCTTTTTCTTATAGGCTAAGCCTTTTTGGTAAAGTTTTAGGAATATCCACTGGGTCCACTTGTAATAATCGGGCAGGCAGGAAGTAACCTCTCTTGTCCAGTCATAGCCTGCGCCCCAGGCATCCAACTGTTTCTTCATGCGGGAGATATTTTTTAACGTGGAGGTCTTAGGATGGACGCCGTCTTTAATCGCGGCATTTTCCGCAGGCAGGCCAAAGGCATCCCAGCCCATAGGCGTAAGCACATTGAACCCTTTCATCAGCATGAAGCGGGCAACCACGTCGCCGATAATATAGTTTCGGCCGTGGCCTACATGCAGGGATGCCGAAGGATAGGGAAACATCATCAGGCAGTAGTACTTAGGCTTGAGAGAGGCCTGATCCATCTTAAACAGGCCCTGCTTTTGCCAGAATCTCTGCCATTTGGGCTCAATTTTCTTAAACGGGTACCCTTCCATGATTAAGGAAAATTTTAGCA
>CAZPGX010000042.1:4460-6013 GCA_964586605.1 uncultured Planctomycetia bacterium | reverse complement strand
CTGGACAGCGCTTTAGCGATTAAGCTAATCCTCCAGCAGAATATTGAGCTGGAGGCCGTTCATTTCTCTATGCCTTTTTACCAGCGCGGCCAGGCCCCGGTAGACGCCGGCCATAAATTGAAAGAACTGGCCGATAGATTAGGCGCGCCTCTTAAAGTACTTAATATAACTAATGAGGCCTTGGAGATAGTTAAACACCCTCAACATGGTTACGGTAAAAATATAAACCCTTGTATTGATTGCCATATCCTGATGTGCAAAAAGGCCAAGGAATATATGGGGCCTTCAGGGGCCTCTTTTGTAATTACGGGAGAAGTATTAGGGCAGCGTCCCAAGTCTCAACATCGGGCGGCCCTTAGGACAATAGAAAAAGAAAGCGGCCTGGAAGGGCTGATACTGCGTCCTTTGTCGGCAAAGTTGTTAGCCGAGACCCTGCCGGAGAAAGAAGGCTGGGTAGATAGAGAAAAGCTATTGCAGATTAACGGGCGTTCGCGAACAGAGCAGATCTCTAAAGCAACAGAACTGGACATCGGCGCCTATCCTTCTCCTGCCGGCGGATGCCTTCTTGCCGACCCCGGTTTTACCCGGCGGATGAAAGACCTGATGGAATACAACGGGCTTAACCTTGAGGATATAAAGTTGCTGAAATTAGGCCGGCACTTCCGTTTATCCAAAGAGGCGAAACTTATCGTAGGAAGGAACGAACAGGAAAATAATGAACTTGCTGCCCTAAGGCAAGCGGGTGACATTTATTCATATCCCGTAGAAGATAAAGGGCCGATTGCAGTGGGGCGTGGTGAGTTTTCCCGGCAGGACAGCGAAGATGCCGCTAAGATAGTTGCCCGCTATTGTGACAATCATGCAAACCCTAAGGTAAAAATCAAGAGCCGCATCTGGCCTGAGGGCGAGACAAGATTATTTGAGGTTAAGGCCGCAGATGAGGCCCAGCTTCAAAGGTTTAGAGTCTAAACGAGGTTTCCTTCAATGAGTAAAATAGCAGACGATATAACCAAATTAGTAGGCAATACCCCATTAGTGAAATTAAATAAACTAGCTTCCGGGCTGGAGGCAACTGTCCTGGCAAAACTGGAATCTTTTAATCCCTTATCCAGCATAAAGGACAGGATTGGGGTTTCCATGATTGAGCAGGCCGAGGGAAAAGGCCTGATTAAAAAAGGCAGCGTCATTATTGAGCCCACAAGCGGTAATACCGGGATTGCCCTGGCTTTCGTTGCCGCGGCAAAGGGGTATCGCTTAATCTTAACTATGCCCGATACGATGTCCGTTGAACGCCGCCAGCTCTTATCCATATTAGGGGCCGAAGTTGTGCTTACCCCGGGACAGAAAGGGATGGCCGGGGCAGTAAAAAAGGCCGAGGAGCTTATAAAAAGCACTGCCAATTCTTTTATGCCCCAGCAGTTCAAAAATCCGGCCAATCCTAATGCGCATCGCCGGACAACCGCCGAGGAGATCTGGCGCGATACGGACGGAAAGGTTGACATCTTAATCGCCGGCGTAGGCACCGGCGGGACCATCACCGGCATAGCCGAGGC
>CAZPGX010000042.1:0-4360 GCA_964586605.1 uncultured Planctomycetia bacterium | reverse complement strand
ACATCTTAATCGCCGGCGTAGGCACCGGCGGGACCATCACCGGCATAGCCGAGGCCATCAAAAAGAGAAAGCCGGGATTTAAAGCTATTGCTGTTGAGCCTTGCGATTCTGCCGTTCTCTCCGGAGGCAAGCCCGGTTCACACAAGATTCAAGGCATCGGAGCCGGCTTTATTCCGGACGTCTTAAAAAAAGAGTTAATTGATCAGATTATCCAGGTTACTAACGAGGACGCCGCCAGGATTGCCCGGCGCTTAGCCCGCGAAGAAGGGATATTAGCCGGAATCTCTTCCGGTGCCGCTGTCTGGGCAGCGATAGAGATAGCCAAAAGAAAAGAAAACAAAGGTAAACTTATTGTGGTAATCTTGCCGGATAGCGGCGAAAGGTACTTAAGCACAGGGTTCTAATCCAATAAAAAGGGGGAACAAGATGGCGCAGAAAACAATTCAGGAAATTAACGAGAAGATTAAAAAGGGCAAGGCGGTAGTGGCAACTGCCGAGGAGATTATCGGTATTGTCGCCGAGCGAGGCCTGAGGCGGGCAACTGCCGAGGTGGATGTGGTTACTACCGGCACCTTCGGCCCGATGTGTTCCTCCGGGGCCTATTTTAATATCGGCCATACAAAGCCGAAGATAAAGCTTGGCGGAGGAGAGGTTTATCTAAACGGCGTTCCGGCCTATGCCGGTTTTGCGGCCACGGATATCTATATCGGAGCATCCGCTTTGCCTGATGATGATCCCAGGAATAAGGTCTATCCCGGTGCATTTAAATATGGCGGTGCCCATATCATTACGGGGCTGGCAGCCGGCAAAGACATAAATTTAACAGCTACCGCCTATGGGACAGATTGTTACCCGGGGAGGAAGCTGGAGACTAAGATTAACATTAAGGACCTCAATGAAGCGGTATTGTTTAATCCCAGAAATGCCTATCAAAACTATAATGTAGCCGTAAACCTCTCGGATAAAATTATCTACACCTATATGGGTATGCTCAAGCCTAATCTGGGCAATGCCAACTACTGCAGCGCCGGGCAGCTTTCGCCGCTGCTCAACGACCCCTATTATAAGACTATCGGTATCGGCACCAGGATTTTCTTAGGCGGAGGAGAAGGCTACGTAGTCTGGCAGGGGACGCAGCACAATCCCGGGGTAAAACGTAAAGAAAACGGCGTTCCTTGCGTGTCTGCCGGCACCCTGGCTGTGTTAGGAGACCTAAAACAGATGAGCTCGCAGTGGCTGGTAGGCACTACCATGCATGGCTATGGAGTAACGCTTACCGTTGGTATCGGCATCCCGATTCCCATCCTTAATGAGGAAATCTGCCGCTATACGGCAGTAAAAGATGAGGATATCTGGACGGAGGTTGTTGACTATGGCCAGGCCTATCCTCAAGGCAAAAAGGGAGTCCTGGGAGAGGTAAATTATGCGCAGTTGAAGAGCGGCAAGATTACAGTTAACGGCAAAGAGGTTTCCACAGGAGGGCTTTCCAGTTACGTCAGGGCAGTAGAGATTGCCAAGCTCTTAAAAGAACGGATTGAAAAAAGGGAGTTTCTGCTTAGCGAGCCTGTGGCCTCTCTACCCGGCGCAGACTCAGGCTATAGCTTTAAACCGCTTAAAGAAAGGCCGATTGAATAATGGCAAAGAGACAGGTTTATCTGGACAATAATGCCACAACGCCCATTCATCCGCAGGTGAAGAAGGCGATGCAGGAGGCCATGGGCCTATTTGGCAACCCATCCAGCCTGCACGGCTTTGGCCGCCAGGCCAGGAAATCGGTAGAGGAGGCCAGGGAAAAGGTTGCCTCGTTTATCGGCGCCGGCGCCGATGAGATTGTGTTTACCGGAAGCGGTTCAGAGGCAAATAATACCGTATTGTCTATGTTTGCCTGCCACTCAAAGCAATACCCGCATAAAGACGCCCGGGAGATTGTCACCACCGGCATCGAACATCCCTGTATCTTAGATACAGCAAAGTGCCTGGAGGATAGAGGGATGGGCGTGTCTTATCTTTCCGCAGACCGCCTGGGAAAAGTCAATATCGGCGAGCTAAAGAAGATAATTAAAGAGAAAAAGACAGGGCTGGTCTCGGTGATGCTGGCCAATAACGAAATCGGCACCATCCAGGATATAAAACAGATTGCCAGGATTGCCCACGAGCACGGGGCATTGTTTCATACCGATGCCGTGCAGGCGGTGGGAAAGATTCCGGTAAACGTGCGGGAATTGGACGTGGATTTCCTGACTCTTTCCGCGCATAAGATATACGGGCCCAAGGGAATCGGGGCCCTGTATGTTAAAAAAGGAATCTATTTTTGCCCTTTAATCCGCGGCGGGCACCAGGAGCGGGGCCGGCGCGCCGGAACAGAAAATACGCTGGGGATAATCGGCTTAGGCAAAGCAATTGAAATGCGCTCCCGGGAGATGAAGGAAGAAGAGCAGCGCCTGCTTGATTTAAAAAGCAAACTTAAAACCGGAATAGAAAAGAATATTTCCCATGTTTATTTTAACGGCCATCCCCTTGATTGCCTGCCCGGGACCCTGAATCTTTCCTTTGACGGGGCAGAAGGAGAGGCGATTTTGTTATATCTGGACTTGGAAGGCATTGCGGTTTCCACCGGCTCTGCCTGCGCCTCGGTTTCGCTTGACCCCTCCCATGTGCTTTTAGCGATAGGGATGTCGATGGAACACGCCCACGGTTCAATTCGCATTAGTTTAGGGCGGGAAAACACAATCAAGGACGTGCAGTATGTCCTGGATGTGCTCCCCGGGGTAATCAACAGAATCAGGACTATGTCTACGGAGCCGGGAGGTGAACAATGAGCGCAGAGCTTAGCTGGGTATATACAGAGCGCGCCAAAGACCATTTTATGCACCCCAGGAATGTCTTAAAAGATGAAGACGCCTACCAGGCCGACGGCAAGGGCATTGTGGGAAATATAAAGTGCGGCGATGAGATGCTCTTTGCCATCAAGGTGGATAAAGAAAAGGGCATCATTAGCGATTGCAAGTGGAAAACCTATGGCTGCGCCAGCGCTATCGCCAGCACCTCTATACTTTCGGAGATAGCCAAGGGCATGACCTTAGACCAGGCCTATCACCTTTCGCCCAAAGACATTGCCAAAGAGCTCGGAGGCCTGCCCGAACACAAGATTCACTGCTCTGTATTAGGCGATAAGGCCTTGCGCGCGGCTATCAACGATTATTATGTGCGTCATGGCATGCAGGATAAGGTGAAAAAAGAAAAGGCGCGCATAGTTTGCCAGTGTATGAATGTCAGCGACCATGAGATAGAGCAGGCCGTCTTGGATGGCGCCCGGACTTTCTATGAGCTTCAGGAAAGGACCAAAATCAGCACAGTCTGCGGACAGTGCAAGCCCGAGGCCGCCCACCTGTTAGAGTTTTACGTCAAAAAACACTTTGGCCAGGAACAATAATGGGTTACCGGAACAGTAGATTTTAACTAAAGATGCGTAAAAAAAGAGTGGTAGTAGCAATGAGCGGCGGCGTAGACTCATCGGTCTGCGCCGTTTTACTTCAACGCCAGGGCCTTGAGGTAATCGGCCTGGCTATGCAAATTCAACAGGCCCCGAAGATAAAAAGGGTAGCCGCTAAACTGGGCATCGCGCATCATCTGTTGGATGTCCGGGATGCCTTTGGAAAAAAGGTCATTGCCGACTTCTGCAAAGAATACAGCCAGGGAAGGACTCCCAACCCCTGTATCAGGTGTAATCAATATATCAAGTTTGAGCACCTGCTTAAGCAGGCCAAAGAATTAGGCGCGGATTATATCGCCACCGGCCACTACGCCCGGATAGACTTTGATAGGAAAACTAAGAGCTATCTTCTTAAAAGGGGCCTTGACTCTCGCAAGGACCAGTCTTATTTTTTATACAGGATGAGCCAGAAACAGCTCAGGCGCACCCTGATGCCTCTAGGCAAATTGACTAAGGCCGGGGTAAGAGAAATTGCTAAAAAGAAAGGCCTGCCCGCCGCAAAAAGGCCGGAGTCGCAGGAGATCTGTTTTATACCAAACAATAATTACGGGGCCTTTCTTAAAAAGCAGATGCCGCAGGTTGCCAAACCCGGGCCGATTGTAAATAAAACAGGTGAGGTTATCGGCAGGCACAGGGGGATTATCTTCTACACCATTGGCCAACGCAAGGGCATGGGCATCGCCGCCAAACAGCCTTTATACGTCATCTCTATTGATAAAAAGCACAATACCATTGTGGCCGGGAAAAAAGAAGATTGCTATAGTAAAGAGTTGATTGCCGGTAATCTGAGCTTCATATCTGGTACCCGTCCAAAAAAGCCCTTTAGAGCAAAGGTAAAGATAAGGTACCTTCACCCTGCCGCTGGAG
>CAZPGX010000041.1:0-6092 GCA_964586605.1 uncultured Planctomycetia bacterium | reverse complement strand
TGCCATTTATTTTGCGAACGCAGAATAATCTCGGCTATCTCTCTTACCGCGCCCTTTCCGCCTTCTTTTTTGGTTACGTAATGGGCGGCTTTTTTCGCCTCGGCGCAGGCGCCGGGCACGGTTACAGCCAGTCCTGCCCGCTTAATCAGCGGTAAATCGGGTAAATCATCACCGATAAAACAAATATCCTGATTGTTCAAGTTGTACTTTTTTAGGATACGGCGAAAGGCCCTAAGTTTATCCATGACCTTCTGTTTAACCTCTACGGCGCCGATATCCCGGGCCCGCTTTAACACCGCGCCGCAGCCTTTGGCGGTAATTATAGCGACCTTTATTCCGGCCTGCCTTAGGAGGCCAAGCCCCATTCCGTCGGCAACATTAAAACACTTCAGCTCATTGCCTTTTGAGTCATAGATAATCCGCCCGTCGGTCATCACCCCGTCGACGTCTAAAATAAGCATCTTGATTCTTTTTGCGCGTTGTTTCATACCAATCCTGCTTTTAAGAGGTCCTGGACATCCAGAAGCCCTACCGGCTTTCCCTTGGCATTCACTACAGGTATCTCATCAATCTTTTTACCCTGCAAAAGCCTTAAGGCCTCGGCGGCCAGTTTCTCCTCCTTAATCACGGCAGGGTTTTTGGTCATTACCTTTTTTATCTTGCGTATAGATAAATTTGGGTCCTGCTCCAGGTGCCGCCTGAGGTCTCCGTCGGTAAAAATACCTGCCAATCTTCCTTTTTTATTAACAATAGTAGCGCTGCCCGCGCGGGCGGAGGTAATAGCCAAAAGCACATCCTTAACCAGTGCATCTTCTTTGACTATAGGATTGGCCCGGCCGGTGCGCATGATATCCTTTACTTTAAACAAAATCTTTTTCCCCAGGCTGCCGCCGGGATGATAAAAGGCAAATTCCTCGCGCTTTAGCCCCTTTTTCTCCAGAACCGCCATAGCCAGGGCATCCCCCATTGCCAGCATCGCCGTGGTGCTGGCGGTGGGAACAAGCCCTAAGGGGCAGGCCTCTTTGCGCACGCTTATGTCCAAGGTGACATCGCTGTTTTTGGCCAGCGTGGATTTGGTGTTGCCGGTCAAAGAGATAAGCCTTACGCCGATCTTTTTAATCGTCGGAAGCAGCCGTAAAATCTCCTCTGTCTGGCCGCTATTAGAGATGGCCAGGACCACATCCTCTTTGATTACCCGGCCTAAATCGCCGTGGATTGCCTCAGCCGGATGAAGCCACAAACTGGGCTTGCCGATAGAAGAAAGGGTAGCGGATACCTTGCGGCCGATTATCCCGCCTTTGCCCATGCCGGTGACCACTATTCTGCCTTTGCAGGCGGAAAGCAGGTCCGCCGCTTTTTGAAAATTTTTATCAATCCGCTTAATCAGTCCGCTTATTGCCTCTGCTTCTATTTTCAAAACTTCTTTTGCCCTTTTTATCGACACTCTTTCACCTTTAACTTTTAAACTTTTAAACTTTTAACTATTTTATCTATCTTCTTAACCTGTTTTAATAGCCTTTCCAGCTCGGCAAACCCAATCATATTCGGCCCATCGGAAAGTGCCTGCTCCGGCCGGGGATGCACTTCCAGAAACAACCCGGCACAACCCACAGCCACCGCTGACCGCGATAAAACGGAAACAAACTCCCGCTGACCGCCCGAAGAGCTGCCCGCTGCCCCGGGAAGCTGCACGCTATGGGTCGCGTCAAAAACTACCGGATAGCCGTAGGCACCTAAGGTTACCAGCGAACGCATATCACTGACCAGGTTATTGTAGCCAAAAGAAGTCCCGCGTTCGGTAATGATTATATTCTTATTGCCGGTGGAGGCAACTTTCTCAATAACATTCTGCACATCCCAGGGGGCCAAAAACTGGCCCTTTTTTATATTCAAGGGCTTCTTTGTCCTGGCCGCCTCAAGAATTAAATCCGTCTGGCGGGATAAAAATGCGGGAATCTGGATTATATCTAAAACCGCGGCCGCCTGCTTAACCTCCGTCCGGCAGTGAATATCGCTAAGCAAAGGTATGGCAAGTTCCCGCTTGACCTTGCCTAGAATCCGTAAACCTTTCTTTATTCCCGGCCCGCGATAAGACTTAAGCGAAGAGCGATTGGCTTTATCATAGCTGGCCTTAAAAATAAGGGGGATATCCAGCTTCAGGGAAATTTTCTTCAATTCCCGCGCACAATCAAGACAGGACTTCTCGCTCTCAATCACGCAGGGGCCGGCAATAAGCACTAACGGCCTTTTGTTGCTTAACTTTATCCTACCTATCTTTACTTCCCGCACTTTCCTGCATCCTCTGTTTAACTTTTTCTAAATCTTCCGGTGTATCCACGCCAATGGCATCAATATCCGTTTCAACCAGTTTTATTTTATAGCCGTGCTCCAGGGCACGCAGCTGTTCCAGTTTCTCCGCCGCTTCCAGCTCACCTACAGACAAATTGGTAAAGGTAAATAAGAAATCCTTCGTATAGGCATAAAGCCCCAGGTGTTTATAAAACACGGCAGAACCCGCACTTCTCAAGTGCGGAATAGCAGAACGGGAGAAATAGAGCGCATAATTATCCTTATCTTTAACTACTTTTACCACGTTGGGATCAACCAAATCATGCATATCTTCAATCTTGCGAATTACACTGGCCATAGGAATCTCGGGCTCATGCAGGAGACACTCTACCAAGCGGTCAATCATCGCAGGGCGAATCAAGGGCTCATCGCCCTGGATATTTACTACAATCTGCGCATCTATAGGATTGACTACTTCGGTCAGGCGGTCTGTCCCGGATTTATGGCCCCTGGCTGTGATTACTGCCCGGCCGCCAAATGCCTGCACTGTCTTTAGGATTCTTTCGTCGTCCGTAGCCACTAGTAAATCTTCTAAGCTCCTGGCCTTCAGCGCCTCTTCCCAGACATACTGGATTAAAGGCTTGCCTAAAAGATCCGCCAGGGCCTTTCCCGGAAAACGGCTCGATTCATACCTTGCCGGAATCACGCCTATCGCACGCATTTATTCAGCCAATCTTTCTAATAATTCTTCCTGCGTGGCCACGGCCACGCCTACTTTGCCCACCACAATCCCGGCCGCATAATTGGAGATATGCGCGGCCTCCAGCATTGAAGCCCCGCTGGCTAAAGCCACGGTGGCGGCGCTGATTACCGTGTCTCCGGCGCCCGAAACATCAAATACCTCCTGGGCTACGGTAGGAATATGCACGGAGTTTTCTTTATTTTCAAAAAGACGCATCCCGTCTTCGCCAAGAGTAACCAATAGGCCTTTGGCCTTCTGTTTGGCGAGCAGGGTTTTCCCTAATTTCTCTAAGTCCTGGCTGCTGTTTATCTGCCTGCCCAGGGCCTTAGCTGCCTCATGGTGATTGGGGGTAATTAAAGTAACGTTTTTATAAAAAGAGAAATGGTTCTCCTTAGGGTCAACCGTAATAATCTTTTTATGTTTTTGCGCTAAAGACACTACTTCCTGAAGAAGCCGGGGCACAATCAAACCTTTGCCATAGTCTTCTATCAGCACCGCATCAACATCGGCAATCTTCTCTTTTAAAAAGACGAGAATCTGGCCGATGATGTTATCGTCGATATCCTCTACCTTTTCCCGGTCAATACGCACTACCTGCTGATGGTGCGCGATAACCCTGGTTTTCAGGGTAGTCGGCCTTTCGTTATCAATAACAACGCCTTCCACGTCGATGTTCTTGCGCCGCATCTCATCGGTGAGGGTCCTGCCGCGCCCATCGCTGCCGATGACCCCGCAGATAAAGGCCTCGCCCCCCAGGGCATGAATATTATTGGCTGCGTTTGCCGCGCCGCCCGGCATAAAAGACTCCGAATTTACCCAGACTACGGGAACCGGCGCCTCGGGAGAGATGCGCGAGACCTTGCCCCAGATAAACTCATCCAGGATCAGGTCTCCGATAACCAATATCTTGACCCGTTTGAAATTGGCAACAACCCTTCTTAAACCTGCTTTATCATGCCTTCTCATCAGAACGCTCATTTTAGCACGCAACCCCTTCCCTGTCAATTAAATAAGTATTAAGCAGTTTCCTTGCCGCTGATAAGACTTCCTCTACAGAAATCGCCTTAAGGCAGGCAAATCCCTTCCGGCAATTATGGGCTAAACAGTGTTTACAACCTACGTCTTTGTGTAAGACCATGCCATCTTTGCCCGTAGGCCTCCAGCGCTCCGGGCTTAAGCCGGATTGCGCCCGGCCAAAGATGGCAACAACCGGCACATCTAGCGCCGAAGCAATATGCACCGGCCCTGAATCGTTGGAAATAAAAAGAGAGCACCTTTTTAGGAGGCTCGCCAGCTGGCTAAGGGTGGTCTTGCCGCCGGCATCAATACAGGCACAATGGGCAAGGCCGATAAGCCCTTTTCCTATAGCCAGGTCATCCGGCCCGGCCGCCACCACTACCTTTACCTTAAACTCAGCGGCCAGCCTTTCGGCAACTTCAGCAAACCTCTCCACCGGCCAGAGCTTGGAAGGGCAGCTGGCCCCGGGATGCACGGCAATTAGCTTATCTTGCCTCTCTACGCCCTGTTCAGCCAGAAATTTCTCAATATATATTTCACTGTCTTTGCGGAGCGGCATAAACAGCCTTTTTTCCTCCGCTTCAATCTTTAAGAAACGCAGGAGATCCAGGGTATATTCGCGCTCGTGTTTTCGGCCTTCTTGCTTTTTGTGCTCGATTTTATCCGTCAGTAAAAAGCCTAGTTTTCTATTGAAACCGACCCTTCTTTTTATTCCCGCAAGATAAGTTACAAGATGCACGCGGTTTGTAGGATGAAGCACCAGCGCTAAATCAAACTTTTTCCTTCTTAGGCCCAGGGCAAATTTTATGCTCTGCCAGAGGCTGTGCTGGCTGCCGTATTTATCATAGATAATCAACTCGTCCAGATAGGGATTGCCCAGGACTATGTCCCGGGCATACGGCCGGACCATTACGGCAATGTGGCTTTGAGGGAACCTTTTCCTCAAGGCCTTAATTGCCGGGGTAGAAAGCAGGACATCCCCGATGCGGTCGGTGCGCACAACTAATATTCTCTTAAAATTATCCATTCAATATCCTCTTGCAGGCCGCAAACACCTCATCCACGCTGATTAATTTCATACATTCGCGCGTCCCTTTAGGGCAAAGAGACTGCTCGCAAGGATAGCACTTCAAGGCCTTGTAAATTGCTATTGTCTGCGGCCCGGCCGGGGCATACTTCTTATGGCTGCTCGGCCCGAATATGGCCACTACCGGAATATTTGCCGCCCAGCCCAGATGCATCGGAGCAGAATCATTAGTAACCAGCAATTTGCACTTTGTTAAAAGAAAGGCCAGTTCTCCTATCGTGGTCTTGCCGCAGGCATTAACAGGCAAAGGTTTAAGCTGGTCAATTATTTCCTCTGCAATAAGCTTATCCTGCGCATCCCCCAGCATAATAATTTTAGCGCTGTATTCTTTAATCAATTGCTTGACCAACTGCCTGTATTTTTCTTTTTCCCAGCGCTTGGTCATATTGCGCGCCCCCGGGGCTACAGCAATAACCTTCCGGCCTTCTTTTACCTGCCATTTATTCAAGAGCTTTTGTACATTTTGCCGGTCATTTTCGCTAAAGGCCACGCTCGGGCCGATGCCCTCATCTATATCCAACCCCAAAGACTTCAATTTCCACAGGTGCCTATCTTTCATATGCAGCAAAGACTTTGGCGCCTTTCTAAAAACTGAAGTGTGGTATCTTGCTCCCAAAAATACGGCAAAGGCGCTGTTGCGCAAATCAACTACCAGATTGTACTTATCCTGCCTTAAGCGATTGAACAATCTCAATTTATTTTTCCAGTAGCTAGTTTTGTCGTAGATAATCTTCTTATCAAGGCGCTGGTCATTCTTGAACACACTAAAAGCCCGCGGCCCGACCAAAACCGCCAAGTGGGCCTGAGGAAAATTATCCCGCAATACCCGGACAACCGGAGTAGTTAACACCGCATCCCCGATATTACTTAACCCGATCACTAGAATCTTCTTAACCTTAGCTTTGTCTATCTTCATATCGTTCTAACTACCTGCAAAACATCTTCAACAGAAATCGC
>CAZPGX010000040.1:0-6213 GCA_964586605.1 uncultured Planctomycetia bacterium | reverse complement strand
ATCCTGCCTGGGGCCCGAAAGAGGTTGTCTTAGATGAAAAAGGAAATGTAAAAGGGCTTCTGTGTATAAAGGTGAAATCGGTATTTAATGAGCAGGGAAGATTTGCGCCCACCTTTTATGAAGATAAAGAGATGTTTTTGGAAGGGGATATGATAATCGAGGCTATTGGCCAGGCTCCCGATTTTTCATTTATACCTAAAGAACTTTTTGATAACCTTGAGTTTACTGGGAGAAGAAAAGTTAAGGTAGATGAGAAAGGCCTTACCACAATACCAAGAGTTTTTGCCGGCGGCGATATTGTCAACCTAAATCTTGATGCAGTAACTGCCATCGCTGATGCGAAAGTAGCTGCTGAAGGAATAGATAAATTTTTTAAAAAGAGCTTGACAAAGGTTAAGCTATAGTGTATATTTGGTAATGGAAACCATTGTCAATAAGGAAGGTATGTTATGCGGGGAATGGGGCCATCTTGGTGGCACGGAAGGTTTAGAGGGGCCGGTTTTCGGATAACTTTACCGCGTCAGGCTATTTTAGAGGTGTTAGGCAAGACCTCCAAACACCTCAGCGCTGAAGACATATACTTGGCTGTGTACAAGATATATCCTGCTGTAGGACTGACCACTATTTATCGCACCTTAGAGTTGCTTGTACAGATGGGGTTGGTTCTTAAATTTGATTTTGGCGATGGAAGAGCCAGATATGAGTTAGCCGCAGGGCCAAAAGGCACAAGGCATCACCACCACCTGGTCTGTACGAATTGCGGCAGGGTAGTTGACTATGCTGATTTTATTGACGATGAAATAGAGCTATTACAGCAAATCGAAAGGGGCCTTTCTAAGAAATATAATTTTAAGATTACCAATCATTTGATTCAATTTTATGGATTGTGTGATAAATGTAAGAACGGCAAATAGAGAGGAGGTGTTTAAGATGCCCGGTGGAGATGGAACCGGTCCTGGAGGATCAGGACCAATGACAGGCCGGGGCCGTGGCTGGGGTTGGGGCCGAGGTCAGGGCCGAGGCCGAGGCCGGGGCCGTGGCTGGGGCTGGGGCTGGGGCCGACATGGTTGGGGTTGGGCTGGTGCTGGTGCTTATCCAGATGAGGCCCAGAATTTGACCCCGCAACAGGAAGCAGACCTGCTCAGGGAGCAAGCTAAAGCAATGCAGGATGAGATTAAGAACATAAATGCATACATCAGCGAACTAGATCAGATCCAGAATTTGACCCCGCAACAGGAAGCAGACCTGCTTAAAAAGCAAGCTAAAGCAATGCAGGATGAGATTAAGGCCGTTAACGAACACATAAGTGAACTGGAGTCTTTGAAGAAAAAGAACAAGTAAAAAATTTGAGAGGAGGTGTTTAAGATGCCCGGTGGAGATGGAACCGGTCCTGGAGGATTAGGACCAATGACAGGTCGTGCTGCAGGTTACTGTGCCGGCTATTCTGTACCCGGTTATATGAACCCGATTTCCGGAAGAGGTGGGTTTGGTTATGGCCGCGGTTGGGGTAGAGGCCGTGGCCGTGGCTGGGGCGGTGGCTGGGGCCGTGGCCGTGGCTGGGGAGGAGCTGCTTATCCTTATGCTTATGGTTCCCCTTATGCCTATGGTGCTCCTTATAGTCCAACTGCCTCTGGCGGCTATCCGTATGCTCCGGAATTAACTTCGCAACAGGAAGCGGATATGCTTAAAGAGCAGGCCAAGGCAATGCAGGAAGAGATTAAGAGCATAAACGCACGCATCAGTGAACTGGCGTCTGCGGCAAAGAAGAGCAAGTAAGAAGCGTTCAAAAATTAGACTTGGAGTAAGTAAGACAGAACTTGCTTACTCCTTGAGCGCTAATTTAGGAACGGAGGCTTTTATGAAAATAGCTATATCCACAGAGGGAGAGCTTGTATCTGCCCACTTTGGAAGATGCCCTCACTTTACTATTGTGGAGATAGAAGATAACAATGTTGTAAGCAAAGAAGTCGTTGCCAATCCCGGCCATTCTCCGGGGGCCCTTCCTCAATTTCTTCATCAAATGGGTGCCGAAGCTATTATCGCGGGCGGAATGGGTATGCGCGCAGCCGGATTTTTTGATGAATTAGGGGTAAAACCAATTATGGGAATTAGCGGTAAGATAGATGAGGTAATCGAGCAGCTCATTAAGGGTACTCTTAAGGGTGGAGAGAGCTTATGTAGGCCTGGCGCAGGTCGAGGGTATGGAATAGAAAAAGATGAGTGTGACCACCCCGATTAGCTTATAGCAAATAGCAAAAGCAAATGGAGATGATATGAAAATTTGTATAACTGCACAGGGGGATAATTTAGATTCACAAGTGGACCCGCGATTTGGCAGATGCCCGTATTTTATCATTGTAGATACGGAAAGTTTGGAATTTGAGGCAATAGAAAATCCGAGTGTTAGAGCTATGGGTGGTGCAGGTGTTCAATCAGGCCAAGTTGTGGTAGGCAAAAAGGCCAAAGTAGTTCTTACTGGCAATGTTGGCCCAAATGCCTTCCAGACTCTCCAGGCAGCAGGGGTAGAGATAATTGCTGGTGTATCCGGTAGCGTCAAAGAGACAATAGAAAAATACAAAAAGGGAGAATTAAAGCCAAATCAAGGGCCAAGCGTTGGCTCTAAATTTGGCATGCCCGGGAAAGAAAAGAAGGAGGAATAAAAATGCCAGGTGGAGATGGAACAGGACCAATGGGCGGCGGTCCGGGAACAGGAAGAGGTATGGGTCGCGGCGGTGGAGGCGGCGGAGGCCGAGGTAGAATGGGCGGCAATCGCCCCGGCGCAGGACCCGGGGGATTATGCGTATGCCCCAGTTGTGGCGCAAAAGTGCCCCATCAGGTAGGCCTTCCCTGCTATAATAGAAATTGCCCAAAATGCAATGCAAAGATGGTTAGAGGATAAAACAGTTCACTATGATTATTTCTGTTGCCAGCGGCAAAGGCGGCACGGGAAAAACTACGGTAGCTGTTAATTTAGCCCTGTCTATTTCCTCCGCCAAAGGCGGATCCGCCTCAGGCGGAAATGTACAAGTTTTAGATTGTGACGTTGAAGAGCCGAATGCCCACCTATTTATAAAACCCGAAATAAAAAATAGGGTTTCTGTCTCAATCCCTGTGCCTGAAATCGACAAGAATAAATGTGATTTTTGCGGCAGATGCGCTGAAGTCTGTGCCTATAACGCTATAGCAGTATTGAAAAAGGATGTTTTAGTGTTTCGCGAACTCTGCCATGGCTGTGGTTCCTGCAGCTATTTTTGTCCTCAAAAGGCAATAAAAGAGGTTGATAAAGAAATAGGATTTGTAGAGATAGGAAGTAAAAATAGTCTTCAGTTTATTCACGGCCGGCTCAATATCGGCGAGGCAATGTCACCGCCGGTTATTCGAGCTGTTAAACAATATATAAATCCTACCAGAGATATAATAATCGATGTCCCGCCAGGCACATCCTGCCCTGTTATTGAAACAGTTAAAGGAAGCGACTTTTGTATTTTGGTTACCGAACCTACCCCTTTTGGTTTATACGATCTCGCTTTAGCAGTTGAGGTTATAAGAAAACTTAAAATCCCCTTTGGAGTAGTTATCAATCGTTCTGATTTAGGAGACAAAAAAGTAGATGATTATTGTAAAAGGGAGAATATCCCTATATTAATGAGAATCCCTTTTAGAAGAGAAATAGCTTCTGCTTATTCAGAAGGTAAACTTATCATTGAACAATTTCCAGAATATAAACAAAGATTTGCAAATTTATTTAAATCGATACAAGACTATGAATCCAGCCATTGAAGTTAAAGGTTTAAGTAAACAATATCCAGATGTCCTGGCAGTTAATAATATTAATTTTCAGGTTGAGCAAGGGGAAATCTTCGGTTTTTTGGGTCCAAATGGCGCGGGCAAGACAACAACTCAAAGGATTCTAACCGGTATCATTAAACCAAGCGCCGGTTCAGCAAAAGTTATGGGCTTTGATATTGAGAGGCAAGCCTTTCGTGCCAAATCGGGAATCGGTGTTGTTCCAGAGATGGCTAATGCTTATACTGATTTGAGTGCCTGGGATAATCTCATGCTAATTGGGCGACTATATGGGGTTTCTAAAGAGAAGAGAATTGAGAGGACCACTGAACTTCTCAAAATATTTAACCTCTACGAAAGAAGGGATGAAAAGGTTAGGGTGTTTTCCAAAGGTATGAGGCAAAGGTTGCTTTTGTGTATGGCCTTAATCCACAGTCCTAAACTTCTTTTTCTCGATGAACCTACCTCAGGTCTGGATGTTGTAAGCAGCCGCCTTATTAGAAAGATGATTGCTGAATTTAACAACAAAGGTGTTACTATATTTCTGTCCAGTCATAATATTCAGGAGGCAGATGAACTTTGCCATCGGATTGCTATCATTGACCACGGCCTGATTGCTACAATTGATACCCCGGGGAATTTAAAAAAAGAATTTCAATCTGCCCAGGTAATTGAAGTAATATTTGATGCGCTCATTAAGGATGAAGGTAATTTAGCAAAGATAGGATATGTAAACAAAGCCCGAAGAACCGGCGATAAATTTGAACTTTTTACTGATAATCCGAATGAGTTAATAGCAGGTCTTTTAGATTTTTCTAAGCAAAGGAATCTAAAAATTGTAAGTCTAAATACTTTAGGTCCGGACTTAGAAGAAGTGTTTATTAAGATTACCGAAGAGCATAAAGGCTGGGATTATGAAAGAAAAAAACCCTCTTTTTAGACAGCTTAACGGCGCCTGGGCTGTAACTTTAAAAGATATAAATATTTATTATTTAAAAGCCCCCGTTCTTATCTATGGCCTTATCTTTCCTTGCTTTCTTTTTCTTGCTTTTTTTCTTGGGAAAAGTGCGCCTTTTGCCGCTTTGTTACCAGCGGTGATTGCCATAGCAGTATTTTTTGCCTCTTCCTCTGTTGGCCCGATAATTACACCCTGGGAAACAAGGCAACGCACTTTGGAGAGGCTTATCAGTTGTCCGGTTTCTTTAGAATTTATCCTTTTAGGAGATATGTTGGCAGGTTTTCTTTTTGGCTTAGGAGTTACTTTAGCCCTTTCGCTCTTTAGTATTCCTTTTCTTGCAGCTGGTCTGAAGAGCCCGCTTATTTTAATAGTTGGGATAACTTTATCCAGTCTCTGTTTTTCCTCTTTAGGAATTTTACTTTCTTCAGCGGCAACAGATAATCCTTCGAATATTATGATGCTGTCCAACTTAGTTCGTCTGCCCCTTGTTTTTATTAGCGGGATATTTATACCCTTTAATAAATTGCCCGGACTGGGAAGATTAATTGCCAGGTTTTCCCCTTTAACCTATACGGTTGATATCTTACGATATAGTTTTCACCAACAGCATCAGTTTTCCATCTCTTTAAGTTTGGGCATTCTTTTTATATTTACAGTCATATTTTTATCGCTGGGAATGATCTTGCACAAGAGAAATTTATCCGATAGGTTCTAACAAGGTTGATTATGCCAAATTATCCATCATTCAAAGGGTACGTTATAGTTGCCTGTGGAACACTACAGCTAGAGCTTAAGCGCCTAAATGAAAATGGTTTTTTGGATGCGGATAAGATTTTATTTACCGCCCCCGGTCTTCATGAAGTACCTCGCGAACTTGAGAAACAATTGACAAGGCAGCTAAAAAATGCCAAAAAATATTCGCAAAAAACTATCGTAGTCTATGGTAGTGGCTGTTATATCAATGTCGCTGACCCTTTCAAAGATATAGATAAACTGATTCAGGAGCAGGGTGAGGGGATTGTGCGGGTTGAGGCAAAGAATTGTATCGACATGCTTGCTGATTCGCAAACAAGGCAGGGAATAAGCAAAGGAGAAAAAATCTACTGGCTTTTACCCGGATGGTTGAAATTCCGCAAACAGATTTTCAAAGATTGGGATATCGGTAAGGCAAACGAGACCTTTCCTCAAAATGATAAAGCCATTCTTTTGGACTCTATAGATTTCTTTGATGAATATTCTAATAATTTTCCAGAAAAGGTCTTAGAATTCTCCAGCTGGATGAAGATTCCCATAGAGCCTTATAAAATTTCTTTAGACCGATTGAAAGGCCTCCTTTCAGACTGCGTTAAGAAATTAGAAACAGAACTGGAGAAGTCAAAAGGCAAATTATATGAAAACCGAAGTTAAAAAATGGCTAACATTTGATGGCGCGCTATTTTTAAGAAAAATAGGCCTTAAAAAGGGTCAAA
>CAZPGX010000039.1:2285-6296 GCA_964586605.1 uncultured Planctomycetia bacterium | reverse complement strand
GGGGGTAAATAAAGACTTGCGTCTTTATTTAGAAACTAACCTTGCAGGAACCAATGATGGAAACCGCATTGTCGCTAAAGCTTTTTGAAGCTGCATCTTGAGCCGCAATAGACTGGTCCTCGCCAGATATTGCGCTAGCAGCGTGGGTGTCATTATAATAGTCGCCAGGCATAAACACAGCACCCTCTAAAGCAAACTGCACATCCTCGGTGTAGTCATAGGCTATCGTCAGGTTGATTTCATCACCGATGTCATCCTTCGCAGCTTTAATTGGCTCTTCAGCAAACCAATAATGCAGGTAGGCCAGGTCCAGGCTTAGGCCGTCAACTAATTCGCCTAAATCCACGGAACCGGTAGCCTTGATGGTGTGCTGGTTAGTTAATCCGCTGGTGTCGGCTGGATCAGCAGTGGCAAAGCTGCTTTCTAACTCATCATGGATTAGACCCATTGTCTTTGAGCGGTACATCGGGTCCCAGGCCTCAAAGTCACCAGTTGTGTTGCCATTGCCCTTTTCACCGGAAAGATAGAGGTACTCCACTCCCAGCACAGGGGCAAACTTTACATCGGCAAGCGTATATTCACCGGCCACGTTTACCGCTAAGGCCTCGCGGTCTCTGCTTAATACCCCGCTAGAGACAGCATCTTCATTGCCGTAAATTTTACCAAGCTGTCCGGCAATTTCGCCGGCTAAGCTCAAGTTTTCCATAGGAACCAGGCTTCCGCGCAAACCTAAAGTGTAGGTCTTGCTTTCATTAAAGACTGACGTAGAAGCTTCCGAGGTGTTATCTATGGTCAGGTCAAAGTTTTCATCCCTTTTAGCGAAGAAGTAACCTTCCAATTCAGCATCATAGCTATTAAACTTATAGCCAAGGTTGACGCCATAAAGGTCGGTATCGCCATCGTTGTTTTGAGTGGCACTGTCATCGTTTTCAGTTATCTTGGCCATCAGAAAGTCAATGGTCAGCGGGTCATAATCCAAGACAGCCCGCACTGCGTCGTAGCCACTCAAAGGGCTTAGGTCATCATATTCCATAGTGTTATTGGGATCGAGAGCGCGACCGCTACCCACAATCAAACCATTACCATACATTAGTTCCTGACGGCCGATAATCACGGTTAAAGGAGAATAAAGCATCTCCTTTAAAGTAACATTAGCCAGGTCTAAGATGATGGACGACTCATCAACAGTACTAACATGAGTAGTCGTATCCCAATTTCTTACATTGGCCAATCTTACACAGGCCGCTACGTTATCGGTGAGGTCGGCATCTACCTGCAATCTTATTATGGACATTAGAAAAGAGTCGGTATCGGATCCGTCATTTTCTAAGTCCCAGCTGTCGCGGTAGATTGCTTTCGCATCGATATCGCCAGAAACTCTGATATTCTGCACTTCGGCATAGGCGGAGCCAGCGATGGCTACCATACCTATCAAAGCGCAAAACAAGGCGAGTTTTTTTAACATTTATTTCCTCCTTAAAAGTTTAACTACTAATCTCTGTATTGCTTAAACTAGGTTTCAACCCTAGAGAACTATTTGTTTATATAATATATCACCATGATTTGACAGCCCAGGCCAGATTAAATTGTCCCCCTCCTTTCCTGCCCTGATTTAAGCCGTCTATGGTGGTATATACGAGGTTGTTTCCAAGTATAACATACAGGAGTATAGTTGTCAAGTGTTTTTTTAGTTATTCTTACCTGTACTTACTTGTCTGTCTGGGGTTCCAGGCCTCTCCCACCCTTGGGAGCCAGAGAGATAGTTACCAGTTTTTTCATCCCCCTGGATTCAATGCTGATAATACAGGTCTGTTTACCGCGTTCAAAATTGAGAATGGTCTTATTATATTCTACCGCATTGAGCAGGTCCCAGTTGTAAAGGAGCATATGTTCCTTGTAGAAATCGACTACATCGTGGGCCTTGGCGCGGCCGGAGTATTTCAAGAGGGCAACGCGCGTTCCTTCAGTTTGAAAAACAAACGACTTATCCCGGATTAATTTAAAACCTGTAGGCACAGGCAGGTCGCCGAAACGTAATTTCGCAGTGCTGGGCGCCAGGCCGGACGGGGCAAAACCATCATCTTCTTCTAATTCAGCGAGCTCTCTGCTCTTTGCGGTGGCGCAGCCCGCAAGAGAAACCACTAATAACAATATCAGCAAATATCGCATCATCTTGCCATACATTATACAACTATCACCCTATATGCTGTCAAGAACTTTTTTCGTTAAGATGGCGCCCCTGGGAGGAGTCGAACCCCCGACGCAGGGCTTAGGACGCCCTCGCTCTATCCATCTGAGCTACAGGGGCAAAATTAAAATTTTATTATTGAGTGAACTGGGTAACCTTTGAGCTTCTCTATTCCCCGCAAGTCAGTTAACTCAATTAAGAATTCAACGCCGGCGATTTCGGCTTTAACCTTTTCGATTAACTCACAAGTTGCCCGGGCTGTGCCGCCTGTAGCTAAAAGGTCATCCACAATGAGCACTTTATCTTCCGGCCTAATTGCATCGCGGTGAACTTGCAAGGTGTCTGTGCCATATTCAAGGTCATAACTTATTTCAAAAGTTTCGGCAGGGAGTTTCCCTTTTTTTCTAATAGGCACAAACCCCGCGCCCAATTTATAGGCGGCTACGCCGCCGAAAATAAAACCGCGCGCTTCTACCGCTGCTACTTTATCTATTTTTTTCTCTTGATATTTTAGGGCAATAAGCTCTACAGCTTCTTTAAATCTTTGCCCATCTTTCAATAAGGTAGTAATATCTCTAAACAGGATTCCCTTCTTCGGAAAATCCGCAATATTCCTAATTGACTGCTTCAGCTCTTCAACAATCTTGTTATCCATCAGTATTCGCCGAATTCCTCTTTTTCTTTGGTCTTAATCTGCGCCCTGAGCTTGCGCATAGCCGCATTTTCAATTTGTCTTACCCTTTCCCGGGTAATCCCGAACTTCTGGGCAATCTCATTTAAGGTATGCGCTGTCGTATCCTTTAGGCCGTATCTTAAAGAGAGGACCTCTCTTTCCCTTGGGCTCATTGTTTCCAAAAGTTCCACCACCCGCTCATGACGCATGAGCTGGGTGATTTCATCTGTTGCCGAGGCCTTGGACTCATCGGGAAGAAGGTCGGCAAATTGGCCTGTGCCGTCTTTGCCTATCGGGGCCTCTAAGGATGTGGTCCTGGTAACCATGCCGCGGACCTGCTTTATTTTTTTAATTGATGTCTTCATCTCTTTGGCTACTTCTTTTAAGCGCGGCCTTCGGCCTAATTTCTGGGTAAGGCGCTCCACCGCCCTTTTCCACTTGGCGATGGCCTCTACCATATATACCGGAACCCGCACGGTCTTGGCCTGATTGGCCAGGGCGCGGGTGATATATTGCCTGATCCAGTAGGCGCCGTAGGTAGAAAACCTGAAATGTTGGCTGGGGCTGTACATAGTTACCGCCTTCATCAGGCCTAAGTTTCCTTCTTCAATCAGGTCTGTCAGCGGCACGCCAAAATGAGAGTATCTCTTAGCGATGCTTACCACCAGGCGCAGGTTTGCCTTAATCATCCCCATCCTGGCCTCGACATCGCCCTGTTGAATCCTTTTGGCCAGCTCAAGCTCTTCCTCTGCGGTTAAGAGGGGAACCTTTTTTATATCGTTTAGATATACCTTCAGCGCTTCCATTATTTGCCTTTTATGGCCGCATGCGCTGCCGCCAGGCGCGCAATGGGTACCCGATAGGGCGAACAGCTTACATAGTCCATCTTTACCGAATGACAAAACTCAACGCTGGAAGGCTCTCCTCCGTGTTCACCGCAAATGCCTACCTCAAGTTTAGGCCGTGTGCTTCTTCCTTTTTCTATGCCGATACGCACAAGCTGCCCGACGCCATCCTGGTCCAATACGGCAAATGGGTTGTTGAGCAGAATTTTTTTGTCAATGTAAACCGGCAGGAATTTTCCCTCAATGTCGTCGCGGCTAAAACCAAAGGTGGTCTGGGTCAGGTCGTTGGTGCCGTAGGAGAAAAA
>CAZPGX010000039.1:0-2185 GCA_964586605.1 uncultured Planctomycetia bacterium | reverse complement strand
GTAATTCCCAGGCGGCATCCGCGATGGCCAAGCATAGGATTAGATTCATGAAGGGCCGCGAGCTTTGCTGCTGTTTTTTCCAGGCCGGCAATTTCTTTTTTGTTGCCGGTTTCCCTGGCCCGGGCAAGCTGTTTTTCTATCTGTTCATGCCTGGGCAAAAATTCATGCAGCGGCGGATCAAGCAAGCGGATGATTACCGGCAGGCCGTCCATTGCCTTGAGGATGCCTTTGAAATCCTGGCGCTGATAAGGCAAGAGTTGAGCTGCTGCCTTTTTTCTTTCGTCTTCTGTATCCGCCAGAATCATTGCCCGAACCTTGGGAAGCCTCTCTTCTCCAAAGAACATATGCTCCGTACGGCAGAGCCCGATTCCTGTTGCGCCAAAGGCGCGGGCAACACGGGCGTCTTCGGGCGTATCGGCATTGGCCCTAACGCCCAGGCGTTTTAAATCCTCCACCCAGCTCATTAATTGATTGTAGGTTTTGTATACGGAAGACCTATCAGCCGATAAAGCGCCTTTTACTACCTGGGTAACCTCTGAGTCTGCTGTGGGCACTTGTCCCAGCATTACCTCGCCTGATGTCCCGTCAATAGAGATAAACTCGCCTTTTTTAATGGTTTTGCCGGAGACGGAAAATTCTCCCCTTGCGTAATCAATCTTAATTGCCTCACATCCGGCTACGCAGCATTTGCCCATGCCCCTGGCTACGACAGCGGCGTGACTGGTCATTCCGCCGCGGGCGGTTAAGATTCCTTCGGCAGAGACCATTCCGTGGATATCTTCGGGCGAGGTCTCCAGGCGCACCAGAACTACCTTTTCGCCTTTTTTGGCTTCAGCCTCTGCCTCATCCGCGGTGAAAACTACTTTTCCTGTGGCTGCCCCCGGAGATGCCGGCAGGCCTTTTGCAACTATATTTTTAGTGGCAACAGGGTCAAACATACGGTGCAGGATTTGATCCAGCTGATTTGGCTCGACGCGGGATACGGCCTCTTTTTTATTTATCAGCCCTTTTTTGGCCATCTCCACGGCAATGCGGATTGCGGCAAGGGCGGTTCTTTTTCCGGTCCTGGTCTGAAGCATCCAAAGTTCCCCTTTTTGAATAGTAAACTCAACATCCTGCATATCGCGATAGTGCTTCTCCAGTTTTTGACGAATGCCGTCAAGCTGTTTGTAGACCTTAGGCATTTCTTCTTCAAGTGAGGTAAGGTTAACTTTTTTTGTTTTCTTTTGAATCCTATTCAGGGGATGAGGTGTCCTTACCCCCGCTACTACGTCTTCTCCCTGGGCATTAACCAGGTACTCTCCGTAAAAGACGTTTTCCCCTGTTGCCGGGTCGCGCGTAAAGGCAACGCCGGTTGCGCTGTCGCCCCCCATATTTCCGAAGACCATTGCCTGTACGTTGACTGCCGTTCCCCAGACATCAGGGATTTTGTTTAATTTGCGATAGGTAATTGCGCGTTTAGTGTTCCAGGAATTAAACACCGCGCCGATTGCGCCCCAGAGCTGCTCTTGCGGGTCTTGAGGAAAAGGCTTCTTCGTCTTTTGCTTGACCAGGTCTTTATATAGGGGAATCAGGCTTTTAAGGTCTTGCGCGGTTAGCCCGGTATCTAATTTTACGCCCTTCTCCTCCTTCTTTTTATCTAATAAGTGCTCGAAATTATCTTTATCTACTCCCAATACAACGTTGGCGTACATCATTATAAAACGGCGATAACTGTCGTAGCCGGCCCTTTCGTTTTTAATCTGGAAAATCAAACCCCTGACCGTCTCGTCGTTTAGGCCGAGGTTTAAGACAGTGTCCATCATTCCGGGCATCGACATGCGTGCCCCGGAACGCACGGAAACCAGAAGCGGATTTTTCTTGTCGCCGAATTTAGCGCCCATAACCCGCTCTATCTTAACTAAATTTTTCCGGACTTGCTCTTTTAAGCTCTTAGGGAATTTTCTCTTGTTGGCATAGAAGCTTGTGCAGACCTCTGTGGAGATTGTAAATCCCGCAGGTACGGGAACTCCTATATTGGTCATCTCGGCCAGGTTTGCGCCTTTTCCTCCCAGGAGATTCTTCATTTCAGCTTTACCGTCGGCGCGGCCCGCGCCGAAGAAATAAACCATCTTCTTTTTTGCTTTACTTTTTTTTGCTGATCTTGCCACTTCTTTTGCTCCTCTCTAGCTTTGCAGTTTCTCTG
>CAZPGX010000038.1:0-6410 GCA_964586605.1 uncultured Planctomycetia bacterium | reverse complement strand
CCACCCCTGGATTTAACCTTAAAGATTCCAAAGTTTCTTAATTCCACCCGCTCTCCTCTGGCTAAGGCTGCTACAATCTCATCCAGGGTTTTCTGCACCACCTTCTTTACATCCACCTGCTTGATTTTGCTCTCTTCAGCAATCTTCAAGACCATCTCCTTTTTGGTCATTTCCTTGTTCACCCCCTTTACTTAACTATAAGCAATCTCAAGACTTAAATAATATAGCATCAAACAGGCAGGCTGTCAAGAAAAATCCCTTCTGCTCTATTTCTTCAGTGTTACTATCCCCTCTCCTAAGGCCGCTTCAATGTCGGAAACGAGTTTCTCGGAAGGCTCGGCATAGTACTCGGGGTTGACTTCTACCTGGACCTGTTGATTGTTGGGGCTAACCAGACCCAGATATACAGGCACCTTTCCCTGATGGCGCCCCAGGGTAGTTTTTAGCTTTGCGAGCATCTCTTCCTCCAGGCCCGTGGTGGAGAGGTTTATTACAATAGTGCGGGTGTAGTTTTTTTGTACTTCAGATAGAGGAATTATTTCTTCGGCAATGATCTTGGGTTCTTTATCGCGCAGGTTAATCCTTCCTTTAATAAAGATTGTTGAATTGGGTTTGATTATCTTAAGGCCTTGAGCAAACACTCTGGGGAATATTACCACTTCCACCAGGCCCTCAAGGTCTTCTAATGCCGCAATAGCCATTCTTTCGTTCCTTCTGGTGGTAATAGTCTTCAATTTATTGATTATTCCGCCGATTGAGATTTGTTGGCCCTCGGCAAGATGCGCAAGGTCCTGTGTGGAATGGGTAGCGTAGTTTTTTAAGGTGCTGGAGTAGCGGGCCAGGGGGTGTCCGGTAATGTAAAAACCCAGCATCTGTTTTTCAAAGGAAAGCAACTGGTTTTCCGGCCATTCCTGCACCTGCGGAACCTCATGAAAATCCTTTTTGAATTTGCCGTTTTTTTTGCCCCGGTCAAAAAAGGAGAATTGCCCGTTTTGTCTGTCTTTTTGGAAACCCTGAGCTATCTCCATCGCCTTTTCTAAGATAGTCATAAGTTGAGCGCGGAAAAGTCCGAGGCTGTCAAAGGCCCCGCATTTAATCAGGCTTTCAATAACTTTTTTATTTACCAGCCTGGAATCTATATATTCGCAGAATTCATACAAGGAGTTAAATGTTCCGTATTTGTTTCTGGCGGCGACGATAGAATCTATTGCCCCCTGGCCGACATTTTTCACCGCGGAAAGCCCGAAGCGTATGGAGTTATCGGAAAGCATGGTAAATTTGGCGAAACTTTCGTTTACGTCGGGAGAGCGGGTCTCTATACCCATTCTATTTGCCTCATTGATATAGGCAACGATTTTATCGGTGTTGTCTTTCTCGCTGGTTAGCAGGGCCGTCATAAACTCAACCGGGAAATTGGCCTTAAGGTATGCGGTGCGGTAGGAGATTAAGGCGTAAGCAGCACTATGACTCTTATTAAATCCGTAACCGGCAAAGTATTCTATCAGGCCGAAGACTTTATTGGCTATCCGCTTGTTAATTTTGTTTTTGGCGCAGCCGTCGAGAAAAGACTTTCTCTGTTCCTCCATTACCTCGCTGTTTTTTTTGCTCATCGCCCTTCTTAAGATATCCGCTTGGGCAAGGCTGAATCCCGCCAGTTCGCTGGCGATGCGCATTACCTGTTCCTGGAAGATGATGATTCCACAGGTCTCTTCTAAAATGGGCTTGAGGCGCGGTTCGTCATAAGTAATGGGTATCTGCCCGTGTTTGCGCTTAATAAAATCATCGACCATACCGCTTCCGATAGGGCCGGGACGATATATAGCCAAAAGCGTAATCAGGTCTTCGAACTTCGTGGGTTTTAATTTTTTCAGCAGGTCGCGCATCCCCCTGCTTTCCAGCTGGAATACCCCCCTAGTCCTGGCCTGGCCGAGCAGTTCGTATGTCTTTCCGTCGTCCAAAGGGATATTTTCTATGTCCAGTTCCTTGAGCTTCATCCGCTTGATAATCTTGAGCGCTTCATCGATTACCGTTAAGGTGCGCAGGCCCAGAAAATCCATTTTTAAAAGGCCGACTTTTTCCAGGGCACCCATAGCCACGCCTGTAGTAATCTGCCCGTCTGAGGTTTTAAAAAGAGGGATGTAATTGGTGAGGTCCTCTTCGCTGATTACCACGCCTGCTGCATGGGTAGAGGCATGCCTGGTCAGGCCTTCCAGGGCTAAAGAGGTAGTTAAAAGCTGCTTTATCTGGGCATCGTTTTTGTAGAGAAGTTTTAATTCCGGCTCGGCCTGAAGAGCAGCGGATAGCGTCATATTCAAATCGCCGGGGATAAGTTTGGCAATCTTATCCACTTCGGCGTAGGGCATAGCCATCACCCTGCCCACGTCGCGCACTACGGCCTTCGCGCCCATAGTGCCGAAGGTAATTATCTGGGCGACATTATGCTTTCCGTATTTCTCAATTACGTAATTAATTACCTCATTGCGCCTTTCATAACAGAAGTCTATGTCTATGTCCGGCAGGCTTACCCGCTCGGGATTTAAGAAGCGCTCAAAAATCAGGCCGTATTTTAAGGGGTCAATATCGGTGATGCCTAAGACATAACTGCTCAAGCTTCCTGCGGCTGAGCCGCGCCCGGGCCCGTGGGGAATACCCTTCTCTTTTGCGTAATGGATAAAGTCCCAGGCAATTAAGAAGTAGCTGATGTAGCCGGAAGCCTTAATAATCTCCAGTTCGCGTTCCAGACGTTCCTTTATGGCCTTATTTGCCCTTTCTCCGTATCGCTTGTTTAACCCCTGGGCGCACAACTGCCTCAAGAAGTCTTCGCGCGTCTTGCCTTCAGGCGGTTTGTAGCGGGGAAGATGGGTCTTGCTGAAGTCCAGCTCGACATTGCACTTCTCGGCAATAGAGACAGTGTTGGCTATTGCCTCAGGCACTTCGCTAAAAAGCTGCTTCATCTGCTGGGCGCTTTTGAAATAAAATTCATCCGTAGAGAATTTAAGCCGTTGCGGGTCGGAGAGGACGGTCTGCGTTTGAATACAGAGAAGCGCCTCATGCGCAGAGGCGTCGGCCTTGTTAAGATAATGTACGTCGTTGGTAGCCACCAGAGGAATGGACAGGTCTTTGCCCAAATCTATGAGGGCTCGCCTTACGGTCTTTTGCTCGGCGATGCCGTTATCCTGCAATTCGAGGTAGAAGTTTTCTCTGCCGAATATTTCGGAGAACTCGCCGGCTAAGGCCTTTGCCTTTTGAGGTTCTTTGGCAAGAATAAGCTGGGCAATTTCTCCCTGCAGGCATCCGCTTAAGCCGATTAGCCCTTGGGCGTATTTTCGCAGGACCTCTTTATCTATGCGTGGCCTATAGTAAAAGCCTTCCAGGTAGCCGATGCTCACCAGCCGCATCAGGTTTTTATAGCCCTGTTCGTTCCTGGCCAGTAAAACTAAATGGTAGGAGGCGTCCCGGATTCCCCGGCTGGACTTATCAAGCCGGCTCCCGGGAGCCACATATACTTCGCAGCCGAGAATAGGCTTTACTCCGTTGGCCAGGCATTGTTGGTAAAATTCGATTACGCCAAAGAGGTTGCCGTGGTCGGTAATTGCCAGGGCCGGCGAGCGTTCGTTGTGGGCTAAGTTAAGCAGGGCACCGATCTTGCAGGCACCGTCTAAGAGGCTGTATTGGGTGTGCACATGCAGGTGCACAAAATCACAATGCTGAATCATGCTCTTATTTAAGCGCCTCTTGCGCCCCAGCATTATTGTTGGAGTTGAGCACCAAAAGACAATCACAGTCGCAGGAGCAGGTAGTACCGTAGATATATTTTAAGTCTATGCCTTTGCTTTTGAGTTTATCTGCCGTTTCTTGCAGCACTCCCACCTTATTTGGTAGTTGGACTGTTACCACGTCCTGTTCGCGCACTTCATAGGCTTTACCAAGAGCATCTTTAGCTTTTTGATTGTTATCTACAAGCAGTCTAAAGAAGGCCTTATTGCCTACAGCATAGGCATTAATACCGCGGATATTTACTCCGGCCCCAGATACCGCTGTAGAAACTTCAGCTAACATTCCCATCTTATTTTCTGTCGCTACTACCAGTCCTTTTTCTAATTTTGCTTTAGCCATCTCTTTCACCTCCTTACTATGACATTCTTGATTTTATTGCTTTAACGATAACTGCCTCAGGCACGTTTTCTCGAACCACGACTTTGCCGATGCGTACAGGCAGGACGAAACGGTTTTTGCCGTTGCTGAATTTCTTATCGTGGGCCTGGGCCTTTAAGATATTCCCCAGCTTAAGGCCTGATATTTTGCTGGGTAGGCCGGCTTTTACAATTAAGGTCTCTATTCGTTGTGCTGTTTTTGCCGAGGTCATTTTTAGCTGTTTTGCTATCTCGCAGGCCACCAGCATCCCTAAGGCCACGGCATCTCCGTGAGGGCAGGCTTGACTGTAGGATGAGGCGGCCTCCAGGGCATGGCCGGTGGTATGCCCGAAATTCAGGATAATCCGCTTATCCTTGTTGTCGGTCTCATCCTGCTCAACAATGCCGGCCTTTATTTGAGCGCAGGTCTCTATAACGGATATTAGTTTTTTTGGTTTTAACTGCAGGATTCCATTAAGCTCTTTTTCTAAGAAACCGAACAGTCTTTTATCTGCAATAACCGCATATTTAATAATCTCCCCCAGGGCCTGTTTTATCTGGGCTGGATTTAAGGAACTCAGGAGATTTATATCGCTTAAGACCAGCCGCGGTTGATAGAAAGAACCGATTAAATTTTTCCCGCAAGGCAGGTCAATTGCCACCTTGCCTCCGATGCTTGAGTCTACCTGGGCCAACAAGGTGCTGGGAATCTGAATGTAGGGCACGCCTCTTCTGTAAACCGAGGCGCAGAATCCGGCCAGGTCGCCGATTACCCCTCCCCCAAAGGCGATGACAAAAATACCCCTGCCTTTGTCTAAATCGGCAAACCTTTCGACTAGTTTCAGGCACTGTTTTGAGGATTTACTTTCTTCTGTATCGGGCACCTCTTCAAAATAGAGCCCTAGCCCCAAACCCTTAAGTGCTTCGCTTAACAGATTGCCGTGGAGCCGGTTGACTGTGGGGTTGCTGACTACTATGGCTACCTTGCCCAACTTTAATTTCTTGAGCGCGTTCTCCAATTTAGACAAAACACCAGTGCCAATTAGAATTTCGTAACTTCTCTCTTTTAAATCAACTTTAATTCTTTTCATATCTTTGCTCCAAGGGCCCAGGCCAATGTAATCACTACAGGCCAGATAACCTTATCCAGCAAGCCCACCCACAAAAGGCCGATCAGAATAAGAAGACCAAATCTTTCAATCCGCATATATAAATAGGCCAACTCTCTGGGTAAAATGCTTAATAATATCTTTGACCCGTCCAGCGGAGGTACGGGAATAGCGTTGAACACGGCCAATATCAGGTTAACAACAATGGCATAACTTAAGAACTTGGCGCCATAGCTATTTAACGGAAAGAGCCCTATTCGCAATAACAAGGAAAGAAAAATAGCCAGCAGGATGTTGGCCGTAATTCCGGCAATGCTTACCCAGAGCATATCTTTTTTGGGATGGCGCAAAAGGGAAAAATTTACCGGCACCGGCTTTGCCCAGCCGAAAACTACGGGTGAGCCAATCATTACCAGCATCAGCGGAAAAAATACAGTGCCTATAGGGTCTATATGAGAAAGGGGGTTAAGGGTAAGCCTACCGGCATATTTTGCTGTGGGGTCGCCTAATTTATAGGCCACCCATCCGTGGGCAAATTCGTGGATTACAACCGCTATAAGAAATATCGCAAGTAAAATTAAAACCATCGCTTTTTTTTGATTTCCTTTACTTTAATCACCGGATAGGCAGAATCCTTGGATTCTTTGAGCTCGCCAGTTATTTCTACCTTTTTGTTGACATAGCGGTTTAGGTCAACTTCTTCGCTTTTTAAATAGTAGAGAATCTTTTTGCCCTTGGTTAACTTGTGTGTGCCCTGGCGCCGGAAGATTTTACCCAGTTCCTGAAGTTTTCCTGCGACCTTTATTTTTTCTCCAGGATGAGGAGGCTCAGGGGCCGGTGGTATAAACACTCTTTTTGAAAGTTGCAGATAATCTGCCTTTATCCATCCTGCACAGCCTTCGGGCGGCCTAATCTTCAACCAGTCGCCGTCTTCCTTGAGGACATTTACCGCTTCCCCTTTCTTTAAGATACCCAGGAGGTTAAACGTCGTTCCGGCTCCAGCGCGAACGCGCAACCTATCGGTCTTGACTAAGTTGCCCTCAATATAATCCTTATGCACGAAGCTTAAGGCCTGGGCAGGCAGCTTAATCTTATACCAGCCGTATCCTTGGCCAATTACTACTACTTCATTGCCTTGAGTTAAGCGGCCAAGGACCTCAAAGTTTAA
>CAZPGX010000037.1:0-6531 GCA_964586605.1 uncultured Planctomycetia bacterium | reverse complement strand
ATTGGCTCCCCGGGTTGGACTCGAACCAACGACCTAGTGGTTACGCTCTGACTTGCATTTCTGCAAGAGCCGGACTTTCTCTTCACCCCGAAACTTCGGGGTGGCAGGTGTAAAGTCTCTGCACTCGGGCGTTAACCCTAGCTCAGGATTGCCGTCGGCTTTACGTTACGGTTTCCCTGACTTAGCCTGCTTTTCACTCCAGCATTACTGCCAGAGGCTGCTAACTGGGCGTGAAGTTCTCGGTGACAATTGGCGCAAAGCATTGTACATTTTTCAAGCTCCTCCACCACTCGTTTCCAACTTCTTGTATATCCTCGCTGAGAAACGTTAAAGTCTTTCTTTGAGGCATCAAGATGGTGAAACTCTAGAGCTTCGATACAACGGTCATAACCACACTGCTCACATTTACCGCCTTTGTATTCCACTGCCATCTGGCGAATTTTCTTACGCCTTTTATGGACAGCACGAATTAAATATTGGCGGCGGTCAGCGTAACGCCGTGTATCGCTCTTTGCCAATGTCACCTCCTTTCTTCTATCGCCCGCGCCCTAGGGGTTTGCTCGCCCTTCGGGCTCGCACAG
Source organism: uncultured Planctomycetia bacterium (assembly GCA_964586605.1). Lineage (GTDB taxonomy): Bacteria > Omnitrophota > Gorgyraeia > JAFGHF01 > JAFGHF01 > CAZPGX01. Next base: position 5,950 of record CAZPGX010000037.1, on the reverse strand, counting down.
CCACGCGCTCTACCAGCTGAGCTACCGGGGAATGGTTATTTTAGAACATATAAAGAACGAACAGAACCCACATTATACTGAACAAAGGTTTTATTGTCAAGCCTCTGGACTAAAGACTTTTAGCCCAAAAACACATCAATTTGTTTAATTTTGCCCTCGCGGACAAGCCGGGCATAGTAGGAAGACAATACGCCGGCCTTAATTTTTACCTCTTTGCCCTTTTTTGGGCTAAGTATTATTTTTTTAGCTCCTACAGCACCTTGTCCATAGGTATTGGCACGCCTTGGATTATGGTATACAACCAGTGTTTTACCTAAAAACGAGAAGGCAAAACTGTTTTTGGGTATCAGGATCTCTTCTTTCTTATTTTCTGCGAAATAAAACTCATCTTTTGAGGCCTCTTTTGTAAAAAGGCGGCCCGGCAAGACCGGAGAAAACTTTAGAGTAAGCTTTCCTCCTTTATCTAAAGAAAATGGCTTTTTACCCACAACCATATTAAGCCAAATAGATACAAATTCACAAGTTGCACCCGTCAGGCGCGCCACAAAACCATTTCCATGCAAGGATTTTTCAGGATGCGCACTTGATACAATAAAGGAAGAATTCTCTAGAATGCTTCTTCCATAAAGATTGGGATCCATAAAGGCCACAAGGGCCTTATCCAAATCCTGGAAAAACTCTTTATGCAACCCGCCTCGAATAAGTTCTAGAAGATACTTGTATTCCATATGAAGCCATACAGACTCGTTCTCAAGCCAGCCCGGAGTAAATACCATTGAGCGCCCAATCTCAAAAGGCATGCCTTTAAGTGGCGCATTTATCTTATACATCTTGAGCTTTTTGTCATAAAGCTGGCTACTCTTAACAGCATTATAGAGGCTTCTTCTTTCTTTTAGGCCTTTGAGCACCTTCATCAAATGCACCGGCGCCTCAAGAAAATAGGAAATTGGACGATTTTTAAACTCCAGGACCCGGACAACAGGCAAGCCATTGCGATTAAGTTTGTTTTTTCCTCGCTGTTTAATAAATCTATAGCGCTTGGCCTCATGGATAAAATAGGTGCGCGGTAAGGCACTAGTTCCTTGTAAGCTCTTTTTCAAAGCCTTATTGGTTCTTTTAAGTAGAAGAGTTAAGATTTCTTTAAGTTCTACTATATTAAGGTCTTTGTTTTTGCCCGAGAAGCCCAACCAGACCTTCTTGCGATATTCTTCTTTTAAAGTAGCAGCCTTATCCCAATATTTAAAAGCATTTGTTTCAGCTAGCGTTTTCTTTAAAGCGTGTGCAAACTCATAGCTTTCATCAGGCATGCTGGCTTTACAATTATCAGGAAGCTCCAGCTTATCTAAGGCAGATTGCACAAATAAGATAAGCCTTTTTAGCTCTGCCGTCTCTGAAACTGACGAGCCAAAGATGCCCGGCATATTATTTAAGGAATCGCACCAGCCGGGCTTGTTAGCCTCCATTTCTATTCCGATGCCGGAAGGGTCAAAAGAAGCGCCTTTATTAATAATCAAGGTCAGAAGCTTCACCAAAAGCGTTGTTTTATAAACCTTGCCCTTACCGTGTAAGGTGTGTACCTTTGTGGCATCTGTCTTACGTAAAGACAAAAGCTTTATATTCTTTTTTTTATCTTGCTCTACCGCGCCAAACTGTCTTACTTTTCCATTTACATATACGTATTTTTCATCTCGCGGGAGAACCTTATGGTCGGTATCATAAAAAGTAAAGTCTTTTTTATCTATTAAAAGGCTTTTTAGCCTGTCCGGATAAACACTTAGATAAGATTCCAGTAAATCCAAATTATATGTCCAGTGGTCAACCCAGAATCCCTCACCGGGACGTATCAAGTCTTCTTTTGAGCTTATAGTTAAGAGGCTCCTTAGGAAGCTCGTGGTACCGGAGTTTGGTTTGCTGGCCTCTTTTTCTAAGAAACCGAGTAAGCCACCTGGGGTAAAGCCGCCTTTTAAGAATTCATCTACTGCCCGACGTTGTGACTTTTTAGTGAAGTATTTATTGAGCAGTTCCTGGCAGGCCTTATTGCTTATAATGTAAAGCATGAGGCCATCAATAAGCAAGGGATTGAAACCATCCGGCTGGATAGCATTTATAAAGGTATGAATATTATCTTCAGCCACGTTGGGATTGATGAGCACATCGTTTCGTCTGTTCTGGTTGATATCCCGGTAGGCGCCGTTACCTTGTGAGAAATAAGACGGCAGAAGCGAGAATGCATTGTAATCTCTTTCCAGGTCTCCGTGTTTTCTGGCATAAAGATAGAAAACAAAAGGGTCTTTATCGGTAGCTATGCTGTAGGGAAAGCCTCCTCTTAGGAAATTGTCCAGGAATGTTTGCTTGGCATATGAGTCAAATTCTCTGCTTGAACTCTTAGTAAAAATAGAATTTTGCAGACTCGTTATTATATCTTTATTGGTTTCTAATTTTTTTGCCAAAAAATTAGGACTAATAATCCTGCTTGATAAATTATTTATGCGTTTTTCTGTATCAATGTTTCCGATCAAAGAAATAATTTGAATTGCCTCACCTGGCGCAACAGTGACCCTGCTATGCGCAAACGCAGAAGGGGTTTTGCCTTCCGCGCGCTGCGTCTTAGGCAAAGAAAAATCACCTCTGGCAAAATTTTGGGCATAACCTATATCGGCGTCTCTTCCAAAAACAATACTTGGATCAATTATTACATTCAGTTGCCTGGCAGATCTTCCCTTAAGCTGGTATGCAAGGTAAAAATTGCCCCTGTCTACATATGCTAACTCCGGCTTATCATCTGGTTGGACTTTTAGTTTATAAAACGGTATTTTTTTACTTAAATTGGAAATCCTGACCCATGCCTCTATAGTTCGACTCATATGTTTCTGATGCCACTCATTCACAGCGTAAGGAATAATCTGCGCAAGTCCGTCGATAACATCAAGCGGCATAGGCTTTTTTGAATTATTAATAAGTGTAAGAGAGCGCAGGAGCCCTGCAAAAGGCTCTTCGGGAATAGTCATATAAGTGACATTTGTCGTGAGGTTAAGCGCGAGGTTAGTTTCCTCTATTTGGAGTTTATAGGGATTAATTCTCATAGAGGATGAGGCACTCGCAGAATAAGGACAGCCATTTTTGCGAAATGGCTCATAAAGGATTTGCTCGGCGCCTTTCTTTAACTTTATAAAGGTGCGGAATCCTTTAAGGGGAGTCAAATAATACGCCTGGTTTGCCGGATAAAACTCTAAAATGGCACCGCTTTTATCTTTCGTGCCAAAGGAGGCTATGGCCTGGCCACGATTAACATAAAAGGCCCATAAAGGCACGCCGCGCAACCCCGCAATTCCCGGGAAGAAACTAGAAAATGCCTTGGCGTATGAATAGTTCTCTATTATAAAATCACCGGATTTATCCAGCCTATATTTTACTTTTGTTTTATCCATTTAATAAACTTCTAGGCTACTTTACAGCTAGCTTCGCAGAGATGTTCAAGGCGGGTCCAGTTGCTATCAATTTCTTTTTGAATCTCGGCAATAATGTGTTTGTTTTGCTCGGAAAACAGGTGTTTAAAACGGCCCTGAATCTTTAGGAACTCCTCTACCGGCTTTCTCTGCTTGGGCTTGTAAGTAAAGCGCCAAACGCCGTTTTCCACCTCAATTAAAGGCCAGAAGCCAGTCTCTACGGCTAACTTGGCGACCTTAACCGTATCTTCCTGTGGAAAACGCCAGCCGCGGTGGCACATTGAAAGTACATTCAAAAATGCCGGGCCTTCTACAGCAAAGGCCTTCTGGGATTTGGTGATTAAGTCGTTCCAGTTGGAGATAGTGGCCTGCGCGGCATAGGGTATTCTATGGGCGGCGACGATTGCTGTTAAGTCCTTTCTAAATTGCCGCTTACCCGGAACAACCTTTCCTGCCGGCGCCGTAGTGGTTGAGGCGCCATAAGGAGTTGCGCCCGAGCGCTGAATTCCGGTATTCATGTAGGCCTCGTTGTCGTAGCAGACGTAGACGAAGTTGTGGCCGCGCTCCAGGGCGCCGGATAAGGCCTGAAGGCCGATATCGTAGGTGCCTCCGTCGCCGCCGAAGGCGACAAATTTAATCTCTTTCTTTATTTTGCCCTGCTTTTTTAAAGCCCTGTAAGCAGTCTCAATGCCGCTGATGGTAGAGGCGGCATTTTCAAAGGCATTATGCATAAAAGGTATATTCCAGGCGGTATAAGGGTAAATCGTCGTACCGACCTCAAAACAACCGGTGGCGGAGACCGCTACAACCGGATTTTCTGTGCCCATTAATACCTGGCGGGCAACAATCGAGGCGCCGCAGCCGGCGCATAAACGGTGCCCCGGGCCTAAGCGCTCAGGAATCTTCTCTGATAACTCTTTAATATTCGCCATATTAACGCACCCCCAGATAATTAACTAAATTCTTAACTTTTTTATCCTTAACCGTCTTTTCCAGTTCGGCATATACGGATTTAATCTGCTCGGTATTGATATCCCTTCCACCGAGGCCGTAGATATAATTACAGGTTAAAGGCCTTTGCGGTAAATCTAATAAAGCTGCGCGAATTTCAGTAAATAAAGGGCCGCCCTGATTGGAAAAGGATTCACTTCTATCAAGTATGGCCACGGCCTTAACCCCCTTTAGGGCGTTGAGAATCTTTTCTTTGGGGAAAGGCCGGAAAAATCTTGGCTTCAGAAGGCCTGCCTTTTTCCCCTGCGCGCGCAAATTATCCACTACTGCTTTTGTTGTACCGGCGGTTGAGCTTAAAGCCACAATCGCCATATCGGCATCGTCCAACTTATAGGCCTCAACAAAGTCGTATGCCGTTCCGAAGTGTTTCTTAAATTCGGCAAATATTTCGGGAATTGCCTTAAGAGAGTTTTTAACTGCTTCTGACTGCTGGCGTTTATGCTCAAAATAATAATCCTGTAAATCCAGCGGCCCGTAGGTAACCGGCTTATCTACGTCCAGGAGCGAATGAGCCGTTTTGTATTCGCCGATAAAATCCTTGACCTGTTTATCTTCGTAGAGCTTTACTCCTTCAACGGCATGCGAGGTAATAAAGCCGTCCTGGCAGACCATTACCGGAAGCAAAATATCTTTGTGTTCGGCAATCCTGATGGCCATAATGATATTCTCATAGACCTCCTGGTTATTCTCGCAATAAATCTGCAGCCATCCGGAATCCCTGGCTCCCATTGTGTCGGAATGGTCACAGTGGATATTTATCGGCGCAGAAAGCGCGCGGTTAACTACCGGCATCACAATCGGAAGACGGGTTGAGGCGGCAATATAGACTATCTCCCACATCAGCGCCAGGCCGTTTGCCGAGGTTGCGGTCATTGTGCGTGCTCCGGCTGCGGCTGCGCCTACACAGGCGCTCATTGCGCTGTGCTCTGACTCAACGGGAATCATCTCCGTTTGCACCCGCCCATCTGCCACAAATTGGGCAAAGGTCATTACAATCTCTGTCTGCGGGGTAATCGGATAGGCAGCTACAACATCCGGTTCAATCTGACGCATCGCCTCTGCTGCCGCCTGGTCCCCCATCAATGCTACTACTTTACTCATTTTTGCTGCTCCTTTTCCATCTTAATGCACTTCACCGGGCACACCGAGGCGCAGATACCACAACCTTTACAGTGTTCTAAGTCAAACCCGACCATCTTCTTGTCTTTAACCTTAATTGAGGAATCCGGGCAATACAGCCAGCAGATTAAGCAATTAATACACTTTTTCTCGTCCCGCACAGGGCGAAATGTGCGCCATTCACCGCTTTTGTATTCGGCAGCGCTGCCGGCTTGCTCAATCAAACCGCCAATAGGGATATCCTTCCAGCCTTTTTTCATTCTACCCTCACTTTTTCATAAGCTATCTTTATGCCTTCTATATTCGCCTTGGTCTTTTTTTCGCCAATCTTTTTCAAAAATTTCTTTTTAGTCTTCTCATAAAGGGCATCTAAT
>CAZPGX010000036.1:0-6533 GCA_964586605.1 uncultured Planctomycetia bacterium | reverse complement strand
GCACATCCAGGCTTGCGCCCGGAGACTGCTCCCCATCCCTCAACGTCGTATCAAAAATTATTATTTTTTTCATCTTTTATTTTTTCATCCAGGGCATCATTCCCCGAAGCTCTTTTCCGACTTGTTCAATCTGATGAGCGGCTTCGTCTTTTCGCATCTGCTCAAATTTAGGCCTGCCGGCCTCGTTCTCCTTAATCCATTCCCGCGCAAATTTCCCTGACTGCACGTCTTTGAGCATCTTTTTCATCTTCTTGCGCGTACGCTGGTCAATAACCACTTTACCCCGCGTCATATCTCCGTATTCGGCGGTATCCGAGACACGCCTGCGCATCCCCTGAATGCCGTATTGGTAAATTAAGTCCGTGATAAGTTTGAGCTCATGACAGCACTCAAAATAGGCAATCTCCGGCTGATATCCGGCCTCCACCAGGGTATCAAAACTGGCCTTGATTAACTCGCTTACCCCTCCGCAAAGAACCGCCTGTTCTCCGAACAGGTCGGTCTCGGTCTCCTCCTCAAATGTAGTCTCAATAACCCCTGCGCGCGTGGCGCCGATTCCTTTAGCATAAGCCAGGCCCAGTTCTTTGGCCTTGCCCGAGGCATCCTGAAAGATTGCCAGGAGCGCCGGCACGCCTTTGCCTTCTTCATACATCCGCCGCACCAAGGCCCCGGGGCCTTTGGGCGCGACCATAAACACATCTACTTTTTTCGGCGGCCTAATCTGTTTAAAGCGGATATTAAAACCGTGAGAGAAAACCAGGGCCTTGCCCTTCTTCAAATTCTTCTTAATAGAGTCACTGTAAACCTTTTTCTGCACATGGTCCTGGGTCAAGATCTGAATTATATCGGCAACCTTCGCGGCCTGCTCGGCAGGCACCGGTATAAATCCGTCCTGCTTGGCCTGTTCGTAATTCGGTGTACCTTCAAGCTCGGATACAACTACATCCAGCCCTGAGTCGCGCAGGTTCAGGCCTTGTCCACGCCCCTGAATTCCGTACCCGATGATTGCAATTTTCTTATTCTTTAAAATCTCTAAGTCTGCATCCTGCTCATAATACATCTTCGCCATTGTTTAGTTTCCTCTCTATTTATTTGCGGCTCATTGCGATGCGTCCGGTGCGCACCATTTCTTTAATCTCGAAATCTGCCAGCAATCCCATAAGCGTATGCAATTTATTCGTATCACCGACAACCTCTAAGGTTACAGTATTTGCGGCAGCCTCGTCTATCTTAGCCTGCAAGGTCTCGGCAATTTCTAAAATCTGGGGACGGGTTTTGGCGTTAACCGCCACTTTCACTAATAGTAATTCCCGGCCAATAAAGTCTTTGCCGGTTAAATCCTGTACCCTGATTGTATCCACCAATTTATTTAGCTGCTTCTTAATCTGCTCTAAAATCTTTTCATCCGCTGCATCAACTACAATGGTCATATGGGAAACTGCCGCGTCGTTTGTCGGGCTTACCGCCAGCGAATCAATATTAAATCCCCGCGCCGCAAATAATCCGGCAACACGCGCCAATACCCCAAACTTATTCTCCACCAATACCGAAAACGTATGTTTCATGCCATTCCTCCAATCATCCGGTTAATTGCCTCGCCCACCGGAACCATCGGAAAGACATTTTCTTCCTCCTCTACGATAAAATCAAGCACCACCGGCTTATCTTTTATCAAAATGGCCTTTTTTAAGGCCCGAGAAACATCCTTTTTCTTATCCACCCGGATACCTTTAGCGCCGTAGGCCTCGGCGATCCTGACAAAATCCGGATTAGAAAGATACGTATGCGAATACCTTTTCTTGTAAAAGAGTTCCTGCCATTGCCTGACCATCCCCAGATAGGAATTATTCAGAATAGCAATCTTAACAGGCAATTTGTTCACCACAGCTGTGGCCAGCTCCTGGATATTCATCTGGATACTTCCGTCTCCGGCAATATCAAAGACCACTGCTTTCGGCTTTCCTACCTGCGCCCCGATGGCTGCGGGAAAACCATAGCCCATCGTTCCCAATCCGCCGCTGGAGATATAAGTCCGCGGCCGGCTATATTGATAAAACTGGGCCGCCCACATCTGGTTCTGCCCAACTTCGGTGCAGATAATCGCCTTACCGCGAGTCAACTCGTAAATCTGCTCCACAACATACTGCGGCCTTAACTTATTGTCGTTTTTATAGCCAAGCGGATATTTCTTCTTCCAGCTGTCAATCTTCTCCAGCCACTCTTTAATCTGCGCAGCCCTAACAACCTTGTTTAACTGCAATAAAACAGTTTTGGCATCGCCGACAATAGGGATATCCACCTTTACATTTTTACTGATTGCCGAGGGGTCAATATCAATATGGATAATCTTCGCATGCGGGGCAAAGGCCTCCAGCTTTCCGGTAACCCTATCGTCAAACCTGGCGCCCACGGCAATAATCAAATCCGACTCCATAATCGCGTGATTCGCATACATCGTACCGTGCATACCCAGCATTCCCAAAGAAAGTTTATGAGCTTCAGGAAAACACCCCAGGCCCAACAGAGTAGTAGTTACGGGAATAGAGGTCTTTTTGACCAATGCCCTTAATTCAGCCGATGCGCCGGAGATAATCACCCCGCCGCCGGCATAGATTATCGGCCGCCTGCTCCCCAGGATCGCCTTGACCACTTTCTTAATCTGTCCCGGATGTCCGAAAAGCGTAGGTTTATATCCCCGCAGATCCGGCTGTTTAGGATAATGAAACTCCGTCTCAGCCAAGGTTACGTCAACGGGTAAATCGATTACCACCGGGCCCGGGCGTCCGCTGCGCGCAAGACGAAAGGCATTCTTTATTGTCTGGGCAAGCTCGCCTACATCCTTGACCAGATAATTATGCTTGGTAATCGGCCGGCTAATCCCGGTAACATCGGCTTCTTGAAAGGCGTCGTTTCCGATTAAATGGGTCTTTACCTGGCCGGTAAGCGCAACTATAGGGATAGAATCCATATAGGCGGTGGCAATTCCGGTCATCAAATTTGTTGCCCCCGGCCCGGAGGTGGCAATACAGACCCCGACCTTGCCTGTTGCCCGGGCATAGCCGTCGGCTGCGTGGGCGGCGCCCTGCTCATGGCGCGTTAAGATAAATTCAATCGGGGCATCGTAGAGCACATCAAAGATAGGCAGCACCGAGCCCCCGGGATAGCCAAAGATATGCTCCACCCCTTCTTTTCTTAAACTCTCAATTAAAATCTTTGCCCCGGTCAATTTCATTTAAAGACAGCTCCTTCGGCTGCCGAAGAAACCAGCTTTGCGTAGCGGGTTAAATAACCTTCTTTGATTTTAGGCTGAGGCGCCCTCCATTTAGCCAGCCGCTGCTTAATCTCTCTCTGACTAAGTTTCAGTTCCAGCCTTCTTCTGGGTATATCAATGATAATCTGGTCACCATCCTTAATAATGGCTATCGGGCCTCCGACCTGTGCCTCCGGTGAAATGTGGCCGATACAAGGGCCCCTGGTGCCTCCGGAGAATCTGCCGTCGGTAATCAGGGCAACGTGTTCGGAAAGCCCCATACCCACTACTGCCGAGGTGGGTGAGAGCATCTCGCGCATGCCGGGCCCGCCTTTGGGCCCTTCGTAACGGATGACAAGCACCTCGGCCTTTTTAATCTTGCCCTCTAATATGGCGCGCATTGCTTCTTCTTCGGAGTTGAAACAGCGCGCGCGTCCGGAGAAGTGCTGCATTTTCTTGCTTACCGCCGATTGCTTAACCACGGCTCCTTCCGGGGCCAGATCGCCCTTTAAGACCGCCATGCCCCCTTCTTCATGATAAGGATTATTTAAACGGCGAATCACATCCTCGTCGAAAATTTGGGCAGCTGCGCCAATCTGATGAATATATTTCCCGCTCACAGTGGGTAGGTTGTTCAGCCGGTTTTTCAGCCGTTTAAATACCGCCGGGATGCCTCCGGCTGCGTCTAAATCCTCCATAAAATAATCTCCCCCCGGGCGAAGATTTACAATATGGGGAGTCTGTTTGCTGATTTTATCAAAGGTATCCAAGGATACCTTCATTCCTAACTCATGGGCTAAGGCGCTGATGTGCAAAACTGTATTGGAAGAACCGCCCAGGGCCATATCTACGGTAATAGCGTTCTCAATGGCCGCCCTTTTTAGAATTGTGCGCGGCAGGATATTCTGATTGGCAAGCGCTACAGAGCGCTCGCCGCTGGCAAAGGCAATCCTTTCCTTCTTTGCCGAACCCGCTATCGCTGTGGCGCAGCCGGATAAAGACATCCCCATCGCCTCGGTCAAACAGCTCATAGTGTTGGCGGTATATAATCCCTGACAAGAGCCGCATCCTGGACAAGCCTCAATTTCTAAGCTGTTCAACTCCTCCTGGGAAATCTCACCCTTCTTAAACCGGGCTAAGGCCTCAAAGGTATCGCGAACTAAAGAAAGCTTCCTGCCTTTATATCTTCCGGACAACATCGGCCCGGCAGTAACCACAATTGCGGGAATATTAAGCCTGGCCAGGCCCATTAACATCCCCGGGGTAATCTTATCGCAGTTGGTCAGGCAAACCAGGCCGTCAAAGCAGTGCGCGCGCACCACAGTCTCTACGCAATCGGCAATCAATTCTCTTGAGGCCAGGGAATACTTCATCCCGCTATGGCCCATAGCGATTCCGTCGCAGATGCCCGGGATACCAAAGAAAAAAGGCACCCCGCCGCCCGAACAAACCCCGCGTTCGATGAAACGCTCAAGCCGACGCATCCCCACATGTCCGGGGATGATGTCGGTAAAGCTTGTTGCTATACCGATAAAGGGCTTATTCATCTGCGATTTGCTTAGGCCTGTGGCGTAAAGCAAAGCGCGGTTTCCTGCCCGTTCCAATCCCTTTTTAGTTTTATCGCTTCTCATCTTTTGCTCCTATTTTCCCTAATTTGCCCTTATTTTCCCCTTTTGGCCTTGGGGTAACAGTATTCTATCATACCACAGCTGCGCCAAATGTCAACTAAATCCCTTATAAACTCTTGGCACGCGATTAGTTATGGAACAGACTATCTCGTAGGGAATAGTCTTGGAAACCCGGGCAATCTCCTCAGTGCGCATCTGTAAACTGCCCTGGCAGCCGATTAAGACTACCTCGTCACCCACCTTCACTCCTTTAATATGGCCCACATCTATCATGGTCTGATCCATGGTTACCTTGCCCACCACCGGCGCTCTTTCCCCCTGGACCAAAACAGAGGCCCGGTTGGAAAGGATGCGCCCGTAACCATCGGCGTAACCAATGGGTAAAGTAGCAATACGAGTAGGTTTTTCGGTAATAAAGGTACGGCCATAGCTGATCGAGCGGCCCGCAGGCACATCTTTCAGATAGACAATCCGCGTTTTTAAGGATAAGGCCGGATTAAGTTTTAGGACTTTGGCGAAATTGCGCTTGGGATACATCCCATAAACGATTATCCCCGGCCGCACCAGGTTAAAATGGGACCTCTTCAAATCCACCAGGGCAATACTGTTGGCGGCATGGCGATAATTAAAGCGGATTTGTTCTTTGGCTAATTTTTTGAGTAAATCATGGAAAGAGTAAAGCTGATAATTGGTGAAGAAGTTGTCTCGCGAGGCGCTGGCAAAATGGGTATAGATACCTTCCATGTAAATATGCCTGAATTGCTTTATTCCCTTAATAAAATCAAACGCTTCTTCATGCCAGACGCCAATCCTGCCCATGCCTGTATCTACCTCGATATGCACAGGCGCGGTCTTGTTGGCGGCCTTGGCCTTGCTGTTCAGCCTGCGCGCTAAGGCCTGGTCGCAAACAGTCAAACTAATATCGTAATCTAAGGCGGCTTCTACCTCCTCGGGCAAAACTGCCCCTAACGCTAAAACCGGCAGCGTTATGCCTTCTCTGCGCAGGGCAATGGCCTCATCTAAAGTAGCCACGCCTAAATAGTGGATGCTCAGTTTTTCCAGGGCCTTGGCTACTTTAACCAGGCCATGGCCGTAGGCATTGGCCTTGACCACCACCATAATCTTGGGAGCGCCCTTGCCAGACCCCACCAGTTTCTTGATCTGGTCCAGGTTATACCTAATTGCGCCTAAATCTATCTCCGCCCACGTCGGACGCGATGTCATCGCCATTGCTTATCTTCCCTTTTTAATCTGGCACTCTCTGGAATATAAATAAAGAGGAGTAAGGCTGTTTACATCCTCAAACTCACCTTTGCGAAAACGCATCAGCCCTAACGAAAGCGCCGCCTTGGCCTTAGGATACCAGAACTTCTCCTCGGCAAAAATAGCTTTTATTCTTTTGTTTTTCTTGATTTCTTCGCGGTAAAGATTGATTCCGTCTCCCAAAAAAAGAATCTCGCCTTTCAGCTTTTTTAAAAGTTCCGCAATCGCTAAAAGAAAATATCGCGACTTGCGCCTGATTTTGCCGTTTCCTGCTTTATATAAACAGGCATAGACCTTATTTTGGCGGGCATCAAGAATCGTACAAACCTGCTTGGGTAGCGGTTTTTTCTTCGGCGACTTAATCTTTTTTATGTTTTCAGCTAAAATATCTA
>CAZPGX010000035.1:0-6808 GCA_964586605.1 uncultured Planctomycetia bacterium | reverse complement strand
CGCCACGCCGGTAAAGAGAAAATTAGCAAACCAGGCAGAGAGAAAAGGCGGCAATGTTCCGTATTCACCCAGGGTGCGGCTTAAGTTGGTAATGCTGAAGTAAAAGAATACAATGACTATGCACAGGCCGAGGCTGGCAATCTTTCCCGTACCTCGCGCAGAGATAGCAAAGGGAATCCCTAAGAATATAATCACCAGGCTTACAAAAGGGAAGGAAATCTTATAATATAAGTCCACCAGCAGCTTTTGTACAATCTTGGCAGTGCTCCCGGAAAGCCGCCTGATATAATCTCGCAGCTCTCGATAGTCCATAAATTCAGCGGAAGATTCCCGCCTCAAGAAGTCCTTAGGCTTCTCCTCAATATCCATGAGCATCTTTTTGGCAAAAAGCGGCTCGTTTATTTCCTGCCCGAATTTGTTAAAGTTGTAAATGACGCAGTCAAAGAATTCCCATCTATTGTTTATCCATCTTGCTGACTTTGCCTGAACCTTTGCGGTTACGCGTTCTGTCTCATCCTGCTCCAGAATCGTTATTTCTTCAAGCAGGTTTTTCTGCGCATAGAATTTGCGCACGTGGATCAGGCGGTTGCGCGTTCCGTAAAGGGCAATATTTTCTACAATTTTTTTCTGCCCAGCGTTCTTCTTTTGATCCAGATATTCTTCCTTCACGCTGGTGGAGATAAGGTTTGCCTGCGGCACAACTTGAAGGTTGATTGCCAATGTAGCAATGCTGATAATCAAGCCTAAGTAGAAGAAAGGAAGTGTTAGCCTCCAGATATTCAGGCCACTGGCCTTAAGGGCGGTAATCTCATTGTATTTGCCTAGGTCTCCTAAGACATAAAGGGTGGCCAGAAGCGCGGCTACCGGGGCGGTATAGACAAAGATTATGGGCAAGAAGGTGAGGTAATACTTAATCAATATCTGCCAGTCAAGGTTCTGCTTGAGGATATCTTCCATTCGGGCGCAGAGGTCAATAATAATAAAAAGAGAGATGAATACAATAAGGCAGTAAATAAACGGCACGATAAACTCTTTTACTATATAACGGTCGATTATTTTCATCTGCTCATCTTTTTATGGTCAGCAAGATTAGGATAACTCCCACGCAGAGTAAAACGACATTTGAAAGCCATACCCCCAGGCCGGGATAGAGAAGGCCCTTGATGGAAAGCGCCTCACCGAGAAGAAAAAGCATATAATAGGCCACAAATATCCCGATGCTTAAACCGATACCCACAAATTTTTCCCGCCTTCTGGTCCAGATGGCTAAAGGCAGGCCTATCAGGACAAAAGCAAGACCTGCAAAGGAGAAAGAAATCTTTTTGTTGATTTCTGTAATAACGGGAGTGACGTCTTCAATCTTGTTTTCTCTCAACTCCTTAATTTTCTGGCGCAGTTCCCGAATGCTCATATCTTTTAACTTCTTTTGCATCTCCTGCGCGCCCTTTGAGATATCCAGGGTTAAATAATATGTTTTAAAGTTGAGTTTATAAAAGGCATTGGGGTCTTTGGGGTTTGGCTCGTCGCTTGAGCCGTCGATCAGCTTGAGCTTGATAATATCCTTCTCAGGGATAGGCAGGAATTCCCCCCGGTTGGCGATAATGGTACGCGTGGCCCCTCCTTCCTGAGGCTGATAGATTCTTATGTTGCTGAGTTTCTTCTCGCGGATTCCGTAGATGAAGAGGATATAGTTTTGAAAGGTCCTGATGAATGTGCCTTCCTCCAGAAATGCCGCGGGGCTCTTTAGGCCGATTTGCTTAATGATTTTTCGCATGGCAAATTCGGCACGCGGCTTGACTCTATTGTTAAGCGGGATAGAGGCTATGCTTAGCAAAAGCCCCACTATCATTATGGGCGTGCATAACTTATACAGGTTAATCCCGCTTGCCCTGATGGCGGTAATCTCATTGTCGGCCGAAAGCCGGCCAATAACCAAAAGCGTAGCGATAAGTATGGAAAAGGGGATAGCCCAAGAAAGCAGATTAGGCAGCTGAAGCATAATTAGTTTGGCGATCAGGCCTAAGCCTACGCCTTTGCCGATTACCAGGCTGAATATGTTTGATTTACCCACGAACATAGTGACCATTAACATTACAAACATAAGAATAGTCAGCGATAGGATGAATGGCCAAAACAGCTCTTTCAACAAATATTTCCTCAATATTTTCATAAAACACTCCGCGCAAGGGTTAGAACCGCTATTCTATTTGCCCCTGCTTCTGATAATGTCCTGGCGCATTCACCAACTGTTGCGCCGGTTGTCAGCACATCATCGACCAAGAGAATATTTTTGTTTTCCACTAACTTGGCATCCCTGACTCTAAAGGAGCCCCGGACATTGTCCAGTCGTTGCCTGCGCGAAAGATTGACCTGGGCAGCGCTGTTCTTAATTTTAACCAAGGCCCTATGTTCCAGCCTTTTTGAAAACCACTTTGCTAAAGGTTCAGCCAGGAGTTTTGCCTGGTTGAACTGCCTCTGGCGAAACTTGGTGCTGTGCAAAGGCACAGGTAAAACCAGGTCTATCCTTTCCATATCTAAGAAATTATGCGCGCAATCAATCATTAATTTGCTCAAGGGTTCCGCCAGCGATAGCTTGTGCCTGTATTTAAATAGATGAATGCACTCTTTAATTATGCCTTCGTAGATACAGACAGAGTACGCCTTTTGGAAGAGATATGAAGACGTTTGATAGTCCTTACAGCTCGAAGCGCAAGATATAAACTCAATCTTAGCCCAGCATGCTCCGCATATGGGCTTATCGCTTGAAGGGGTTAGCCTTAGCTTGCATATCAGGCAAGATAAAGGGTAAATTAGATTGATGAAATTCTTCCACCAGGGCCCCGGCACAGTGCCTATCAATATACCATTTTCTTAAGGCCCTGTCAATAGAGACGCCCCAATGGGGCGTCTCTACGGCACACGATTTCTCGAACGGGGCTTGCAAAAGAAAGGGCTTTATGGTAGGATAAACCCCGTTCCAAAATACCACTACGGTTGAGATTAAAAGTAAACTATTGCCATATGGCAATAGTTAAGCTTAACCTCAAAGGTTAGCAGTATTTTGGAACGGGGTAAAAAGCCCCAAAACGGAAAAATTACTGAAAAAAGAGGTAATTTAAGTGGATTTGCTCTGGTATATCCCGGCGCTGGTTATTTTGCTTATATTCTCCGCCCTTTTCTCGGCCTCGGAAACTGCCCTTTTTTCCTTATCCAAGATACAATTGCGCAGGTTGAAAGAGAAAAAACCCAGGCAGGGCGTCCTGATTGCGCAGTTATTGGATTCGCCCCGGCGCACGCTGAATACCATTCTCACCGGAAATATGCTGGTGAATATTACCGCCAGCGCTTTAGTTACCCAAGGCCTAATGCGCGCAAGCGGGCAAAAGGGGCTGGGTTTGGCTGTAGGGTATGCCACTTTCTTGCTTTTGGTCTTTGGCGAGGTTACCCCAAAGACCTTTGCCATCTCCTATTCGGAAGGCTTCTCTTGTTTCATCTCGCGACCTTTGTATCTCTTTGCCAAGGTCATCTTTCCCGTTCGCTGGGCCTGGGCCAAAGTTGCCGATAGTCTCTCACAAGGCATAATCGGCCGCCGCTATTTAAGGCAGCCTTTCCTCAGTGAAGAGGAAATCAGGGGGCTGGTTTCCATCGGAGAGAAAGAAGGCGTGGTCAGCAAAGAAGAAGAGCAGATGATCTCCACGGTGTTTGACTTCGGAGAAAGAAATATCAATGAGATTATGACGCCCCGCGTGGATATCGTAGCAGTTGATGTTAACGAAGAGAGCAGCCATCTTGAGCAGGTTCTAAAATCCAGCCGCCATTCCAAGGTTCCTATCTATAAGGATAACGTAGATAATATCTTAGGGATTATTTATGCCAAGGAACATCTGCTTTCTCCGCGTTCGGACTGGCAGGCCTTGGTTAGGCCGGTTTTATTTGTTCCAGAGACCCAGAAAATCGAAGAGGTCCTGCTTGAGTTCCAGGGCAAAAAATCCTATCTGGCTATGGTAACCGATGAATACGGGGGGACTTCGGGGTTGGTTACCATTGAAGATATCCTGGAGGAGATTGTCGGCGAGATCCAGGATGAGTATGACACCGAGGAGAGGCTTATCGTGCGCATCGATGAAAGATCAGTTTCGGTGAGCGGCAAGACCAGCCTTTACGATTTAAACGAAGAGTTGAACGCCCACTTTAAGGCAAAAGAGGCCCAGACAGTGAGCGGATTTATAATCCATCTTTTTGGCAGGATTCCCAAGTCTGGCGAAAGCACAAGATACAGAAATTACCTCTTTACCGTTGACGATGTGCGCAGACATAGAATCCGCAAGGTTACAATAAGGAAGAAGTAGAATGATTATCGGGATGATTGCAGCCATTATATTTTTCGTTTTGCTGGAGGCCTTCTTTTCCGGTTCGGAGATGGGCATAATCTCCGTGAACAGGATTAAGATGGAGCAATTGGCCCAGAGCAAAGTTAGGCAGGCGGTGCTCCTGAAGAAGATGCTGGCCTCTCCGGACAGGCTCTTGAGCACCACTTTAGTGGGCACGAATCTTTCTGTGGTAATTGCCTCAGCTATGTTTACAGCGCTTATTGCCGGTTCCATAGGAGAGGGCCATCTCTGGGTTACTTCGCTGGTGATGACGCCGATTGTCTTGGTTTTTGGCGAGGCCGTCCCCAAGGCTGTGTTTAGGCATTATGCCGATAAGCTAACCTTTAGAGCGGCAGGGCTGCTTAAGTTCTTTAGCCTTGTTTTCTGGCCGGTGGTTATGCTTATATCGGGAATTTCCCGGTTTTTGCTTTTGCCCTTGAAGGCTCACCCGGCAAAAAGGAAAAGCCTCTTTGTCAGCCGGGAAGAATTAAAGTTATTAATCAGGGAAAGCAAAAAAGACGCATCCATCAAGCCCCATGAGCGGGCTATTATCCACAGGATATTTGAATTCGGCAGCAAAAAGGTTAAAGAGATTGCCGTGCCGATGAAGGATGTGGTAAGCATTGACGCCCAGGAAAGCCCTTCCCGGCTGAAAGAGCTAGCCGCCAAAAGCGGCTATTCGCGCATACTCGTTTATGCGGGCAGGCAAGACAATATTATCGGCTTTGCCAATGTCTTTGATGCCCTTTACGAAGAGGGAAAGTTTACAAAGGTCATGGATTGCCTGCGCCCGGTATTATATGTATCAGAAGAGAGTTCTATTGATAAGGCCTTCTACTCTTTGCAGTTAAAAAGAATGCAGGTAGCGGTCTTGTTGGATGAGAACAACAAACACGCCGGGATTATTACCTTCAAAGACTTACTTGATGAAATTGCGGGGGAAATGTAAAAAATGTACGCGATTAAATATGCCTTTTTAGGGGCCATTCAGGGCCTGACGGAATTTTTGCCGGTATCGAGTTCGGCCCATCTTGTGTTATTTCAAGAAATGTTGCAGGTTAAAGAAAACCAACTTGTTTTAGATATCATTCTGCATCTAGGAACATTATTTGCCGTAGTGATATTTCTATTTGAGGATATTAAGCGTCTTTTAAAGGGCAAAGTGCTCTTTTATCTTATTATAGCTACAGCCTTAACAGCGGCAGTTGTGATTTTAGGGGATGATTTTTTCCAAAGGCTTTTTCTTACGCCAAAAACGCTGATTCTACCTCTTTTGATTACAGGTGCGGTTTTACTTTTAACTAAGAAGTTCTATTCTGGTAGACGCACTCTAGAGCAGCTTAATATTGGCGATGCCATATTTTTGGGAATTATCCAGGGCTTTTGCGTAATACCTGGCATCTCACGTTCTGGTTTGACAATTTCTACCCTTTTATTTCGCAACGTGGATAAAGAAACCGCTTTTAAGTTTTCTTTTTTAGCTTCTATCCCGGTTATTTTGGGTGCAGTTGTTTTTAAATTAAATGATATTACGCAAATTCCTGCTTTTGAATATAAATATATGCTTATTGGCCTATTCTTTGCTTTTATAAGTGGACTTTTAGCCTTAAAACTTTTACTAATTGTTATACGTAAGGCACGCCTATATCTTTTTGGCTATTACTGTTTAATTCTGGCTTTAATCTTATGGAGGCAATTAAGATGAGGCAGTCCTCAATTATGTTGCCGGAAATCAGAGAGCTGTTGAGCTCAAACAAAAGGGAAGAATTGCGCGAGGCGATGGAGGAGATGCATCCTGCCGATATCGCCGATGCCCTTTTTGAGCTGGAGACAAAAGAACAGGTTTCCTTTATCAGCTGTATTGATAAAGAGCAGATGCTGGAGGTCTTTAACGAGTTAGACGAATATGAACAGTTTGAGCTTCTGGATAAATTGGAGAAGGACTTATCCGCCTATCTCTTAAACGAGATGTCTTCAGATGAGCGGGCAGACCTTTTGAGCAGTCTCCCGGATGATGTCGCCGAGAAGTTCTTGGGCCTGATGAGCGAAACCGAGCGCAAGGACGTAGAGAAATTGCTTAAGTACCCGGCCAATTCTGCCGGGAGCATCATGAGCACAGAATATATTTCTTTGACGCCCGAGCTTACGGTATCCCAGGCCTCGGAACTAATCAGGCAGGCTGCTCCCAAAAAAGAGACAATCTATTATACCTATGTTACCGACCGCGAGGAGCGATTGGTCGGGTTTGTCTCGCTCAAAGATATATTTATGGCCAGGGAAGATATGCCGATAAGGAAGATTATGAACCGTAAGGTCATCAAGGCCTACGCCAATCACGACCAGGAAGAAGTAGCTAAGACCGTACGCAAATACGACCTGCTGGCCCTTCCGGTAGTAGATAAAGACAAAAAGCTGGTGGGTATTATTACGGTTGACGA
>CAZPGX010000034.1:0-7981 GCA_964586605.1 uncultured Planctomycetia bacterium | reverse complement strand
TGCATGCCTAATCCACGCCGCCAGCGTTCGTTCTGAGCCAGGATCAAACTCTCCGAAAAAAATTCACCTAATTTGTCCCGACTTTTTAGGGGGTTTATTTTAGCTATCGAATTTTCAAAGAACAAAAAAAAGGCATCGAGACAATGCTCGATGCCCTGCATCTTCTCGTCGAAAAACTACCCGAATCTGTCAATAAATCTAATCAATTTAGCTCCTTGCAGATTACAATGCTGCCGCTGCTCTGGGAGTCTAACTGGCCTACGATAATAACACAAGCCGTTTAGCCTGTCAAGTGTTTTTTTGAGAGTTTCTTAGCTAAAATGACCTTGAAAAACCTGGTTTTCCCGACTTTAATAGAGTATTCTTTATTCGGCTCTAAGCGGTATTGGGAATCTACTATTTTTTCCCCATTTACAGTTATCGCCATTTGGTCTATTAAACGGCGAAAGTCGCTTTTGCTCTTTATCCTTGCGAGATTCAATATTTGTTCATTGAATAGGACATTTGCCAGTAAGAATCCTTCTTCAAAATTAGGTGTCATATTTATTTCTGTCGGCTTCATTCCCGTAAAAGGGTCTTGTTTTTGAAAAGCCTTTTCAAAATTGGCTTGTGCCTCTTGAGCCTTGTTCTGGCCGTGATATTGAGAAACTATTTCTCTAGCTAGTTTTTTCTTCGCCTCCATTGGATGCATCTGTTTTACAGACGATAAATCAATATCGGTTAAGAGTTCATAATACTTCAGCATCATCTGATCCGATACAGACATTAGCTTGCCGAACATATCGCCCGCCGGTTCATTGATGCCGATATAGTTATCGTAGGACTTACTCATCTTCCGCACGCCGTCAAGCCCTTCCAAAAGCGGCATGGTAATCACAACTTGAGGTTCTTGCCCGTAAGAATTTTGCATATCTCGCCCCACGAGCAGATTAAATTTCTGATCATTTCCGCCAAGCTCAATATCGGCCTTCAAATACACGGAATCATACCCTTGAAGTAACGGGTATAAAAACTCAAGCATGGTAATGGATTTTTGCTCCTTGTATCTTTTAGAGAAATCATCACGCTCAAGCATCCGGCTTACAGAATAACGCGAAGTGAGCTCTGCGATGGCTGAACCTCCCATTGCGGTAAGCCATGTGCTATTGAAACATATCCTTAATTTTTTAACATCCAAGACCTTGGCAATTTGAGACTTGTATGTTTTTGCGTTTTTGACTACTTCTTTTTTCGTAAGCCGGGGCCTGGTCTTTGAAGCACCGGAAGGATCGCCAATCATCGCGGTATAATCGCCGATTAAAAAAATGACCTTGTGCCCCAGTTCTTGAAAATGGCGCAGCTTTCGTAAAAGCACCGTATGGCCTAAATGGATATCCGGCGCCGAAGGGTCAAAACCGGCCTTAATAATTAAGGGGCGGTTCTTTTTAACCGAGGCCTCAATCTTTTTCTTTAATTCTTGTTCGGAAATAATCTCTACTGTGCCGCGCTTAATTATCTCTATCTGTCTATCTATATCTTTGAGTATACTCATCTTATTTTCCCTGCTTTAATTGAACACCTTGCCCTTCAAAACGTACTGCCAGAAACTCGTCCATTGCTGGTCGCCAAAGGCGCCGAAAGGCTGTGAATAATAATAGGCCAGGCTGTTCTGAATTTCTTCCCGGCTGCGCTGCCTTTTCCGCTTGGGCCAAGCGCCGCTATCTTCTTCAATCGTCCCATAAAGTAGATTCCAGAACCACTTCCAGTCATCTTGATGAAATGCTCCAAAAGGGACTACCAAATAGGTCTTCAGGCTGGCTTCCATGTCAACAGTAGTTAAAGGATAAGACCTTTGCGGCGAAATACTCCCCGCCAAATTGTTCAGGATAATATCCAATCTACTTTTAAAGCCTGCTCTTGATCCTTCTATCAGCGGATGCCCGGCCAGCTTAAGTAAACCAAATACTGCCAAGGCCAAGACGCTCAAGCCAATAATAAACAAGATAAGCTTCTTAATTAAAATCCTACTCCTTCGTCGTAAGAGCAATCTTATGAGCTTCTGCGTCAGCTTTAACAACCTTTACCTTTATCTTATCTCCTATCTTGAAGATGTCGCTGAGTTTTTCTTTAACCGGCTCTTTCAATTCGGAGATATGCAAAAGCCCTTCCAGGTTTTCTTCTAATTCTACGAAGGCGCCGAAATTGGTTATCTTGCTTACCGCGGCCTCTAGCTCAAGGCCCACCGGATATCTTTTTACTATTTCCGGCCAGGGGTCGGGCGTCAGCTGCTTTAAGCCCAAAGATATCTTCCTCTTCTCCGGGTCAACGGAAAGCACAACTGCTTCCGTTTTCTGCGCTTTTTTCAGGATATCCCCGGGGTGATTAATTCTTTTGGTCCAGGACATATCCGAGATGTGAATTAATCCGTCAATGCCTTCCTCTAATTCTACAAAGGCGCCGAAGTCGGTTAGAGTGCGGATTTTTCCTTTCACCTTTGAATTGATAGGGTATCTTTCCGCAACCTTAAGCCAGGGGTTGGCCTCCATCTGTTTTATGCCAAGGGAAATCTTTTGCGTGCTGCTGTCCGCGGCCAACACTATTGCCTCCACTACATCGCCGATAGCTAAAACCTCATTGGGATGGTTAATCCGGCGCGACCAGGAAAGCTCGGAAATATGTACCAGGCCCTCCAGGCCTTTCTCCAGTTCAATAAAGGCGCCATAAGGGACAATATTTACCACCTTGCCTTTAATCTTTGAGCCTACCGGATATTTATCCTCCAGGCCCTGCCATGGGCTGGGGGTCTTCTGCTTCAAGCCCAGGGAAACCTTCGAATTTTCCCGGTTCACATCTAAAATCACCACTTCAACCTTATCGCCCAAAGCAACGATTTCGCTGGGGTGGCTGACCCTTCCCCAGCTCATATCCGTAATATGCAAAAGCCCGTCCACACCGCCAAGGTCAATAAAGGCGCCGAAGTCGGTAATGTTTTTCACCACACCCGGGCGCAGCTCGCCCTGTTTCAACTCGACAATCAACTTTTTCCGCGCATGGTCCTGCTCTTCTCTTAAGACCTCCTTGCGCGAGAGAACAATATTCCTTCTCATCTTATTGATGCTGACAATCTTGAATTTAAGCTTCTGTCCGAGATATTCGTTGAGATTGGAAAAACCGCGCAGGGCCACTAATGAGGCAGGCAAAAACGCCTCCATGCCCACATCGACCATTAAACCGCCCCTTACCTTGCGGCTTACGCGGCCTTCAATAACATCCCCCTCGTTGAACTCATTCATAATCTTTTCCCAACCAATCTTGCGGTCGGCCTTCCACTTGGAAAGCACAACCATGCCCTCTTCGTTTTCCTTGGACTCCAAGAGCACATCTATCTCATCGCCTACTTTCAAAGATGCGCGGTCGGGAAATTCACTTAACGCGATGCAGCCTTCGGATTTATACTTAATGTCAACCAGGACATCTTTAGACGTAATCGCCACAATCTTACCCTTAACAATCTCTCCCTCCTTAAAATCCTTAAAGCTCTCTCCGTAAATTTTGTCCAACTCTTCCTGTGTTGTTTTACCAAACATTTACTTCTTCACTCCCTTTCTTGTTTTTTATTTCTGCCTTATTTTTAAGGCAGTTATTGCTTCCATTGTCTTATTTGATAAACCTTCATAACGCTCTTTATCAAAAGCAGCATTAACATCTTGCGGATAAATTGGTTTTCCAAAATATACCCTAATCCTGGTAAAAGGATGAATGCATTTACTCTTCTGCGGCAAGGCCTGATATGTACCTTCTAGAAAAGTCGGCACTATAGGAACATTTGCATGGACAGCCAAAAATCCTACTCCTGACAAGGGTTTCTCAGGCTGGTCGGGAAGGCTTCTTCCTCCTTCGGGAAAAACAGTTATTGCCTTACCTGCCCTTAGGCTTTCAACAGACCAACGCAGGGCCTTTACATCAGCGACTCCGGCCTTAACAGGAAAGGCATGCAGGCTTCTAATAAAAGGTCCAAAAAAAGCACCGTGAAAAAGAGCCTCTTTGGCTAAGAAATAAACTACACGCGGAGAAGCCGCTGCTAGTGCAGGAGGATCCAAGTAGCTGACGTGATTCCCGGCAAGAATAACCCCCCCTTTTAAAGGAACATTTTCCCGGCCAAAAGCCTGTAAGCCAAATAACAATTTAAATAAAACTACTGCCAAAGAACGAATAATTAAATAGAGCATTTTTTGATAATCTGCTCCACTACATCATTAACGGTCAGCTCTGTAGTATCAATATAGATAGCGTCCCTGGCTTTGGCCAGCGGGGCAACATCTCTTGTCATGTCGTCCCTGTCGCGGATTTTGATATCTCTGGCAAGGGCCTTAAGGCTTATTTTCTGGCCCATTTGCTTTAACTCTTTATAGCGCCGCTTCGCTCTTTCTTCGGGATAAGCATCCAGGTAAAATTTATATTCGGCTCCGGGAAAAACTACCGTACCGATATCCCTTCCTTCCAAAACCGCGCCGCTTTTTGAGGCCCCGGCCAATCTTCTTTGCAGCTTGAGCATTTCCTTGCGCACGCCGGCAATCGCGGCCACAAAGCGCACTTTCTCCGTAAGCGCCTGTTTGCGAATTGCCTTGCCTACCTCTTTCCCGTCCAGCATCACCTGGAGAGAACCCCTGTGCATCTTCAGTTGAATGTCAACTTCCGCAGCAAGCCTGCTCAAGGCCTGCTCATTGTTAAAATCAACTGCCTCTTTTATCGCCTTTAGGGTAAGGGCGCGGTACATCGCGCCTGTATCTATGTATAGAAACCCGAGCCTTCCGGCTACCTCTTTTGCGACGGTGCTCTTCCCGCTGCCCGCGGGGCCGTCTATCGCTATTACGTTGACTTTACTCACTCTTTTATTTGGCCGCGAATTCTTTTTGCTCTTTTAAGAAACTTTATTAGCGCTTTCTCGTTTTTGGCCTTTAGGGCCTTTTCCAGTGTCTTAAGATTATTCGAAAAAATCCTTATCGCCTTTAATGTCGGGGCTTGAGCTGATAGAAATATGTCTTTCCATAATTCCGCCTCGGAAGAGGCAACCCTGGTGGTCTCTTTCAAGCTGCCTCCGGCAATTTTAACAGAGTCTTTTGTCTGCGAAGAAGAAAGCGCAAAAGAAACAACGTGCGGAAGATAACTCGCCAATGAGGCAAGCCTATCGTGCCTTTGGGGGGAAACTATCAAAACGCGGCATCCAAGCTCCTGCCAAAATCTTTTTAGGGTAGCGATTGATTGCTTATCGGTATTTTTCGTCTTTGTTATTATTACCAGGGCCTTGTTGAAAATATCGGCGCTTGCGTTTTCTACGCCGGCCTTGTCAGAACCGGCCATGGGATGCGAGCCGACAAAATGCGTTTTGTAGTTTGCGAATTTTTCTATCTTCTTTACGCTATCCCTTTTGGTACTTCCGACATCGGTAAGGATTGCGCCTCTCTGCATGAATTTGGCGGCTTTTTTGGCAAGGTTTACGATTTTTCCGACAGGCGCGGCAAGAATGACGAGGTCGGCCCCGGATATGCCTTCCTCTAAATTAAGGGTGGCCTTGTTCACGGCTCTAAATTTGAGGGCTTTTCGCCTGGAGACCTCTCTTCGGCATACACCCATGATTTCTTTCGCCAACTTCTTCCTCTTAGCGGCAAGAGCGATAGAGCCGCCCATCAATCCTACGCCGATTATGGCAATTTTGTTAAATCTCATATCTTTCTTCCTACTGCGGAAGCGACTTTCTTTAAGCCTTTCATCAGCCTGCTAAAGTTCTGCGGAAGAAGCGATTGCATTCCGTCAGATAAGGCCTCTTCGGGGTTCGGATGGACCTCAACCAATAACCCATCACTCCCTGCGGCAACCGCCGCCTTGGCGCACGGGCCTACTAACCCCCACCTGCCTGCAGCATGGCTGGGGTCAACGATAACGGGAAGGTGGCTCAAGGTTTTTAAGGCCGGGACTGCACTAATGTCTAAAGTAAAACGCGTGTAGTCCTCAAAGGTGCGAATCCCTCTTTCGCAAAGAATTACATTGAAATTGCCTTCGGAAAGGATGTATTCCGCCGACATCAAGAGGTCCTTAACAGTTGAAGCCATTCCTCTTTTTAAAAGCACGGGCTTTTTGGACTGCCCTACTGCTTTTAGAAGATTAAAGTTTTGCATGTTCCTGGCGCCAATCTGGATAATATCGGCATATTTTTCCACCAAAGCCATATCGCGTATGTCCATCAACTCGCTAACTACAAGCAGGCCTGTCTCTTCTCTTGCCCGGGCTAAAAACTTCAAACCCTTCTCGCCTAAACCCTGAAAACTATAAGGAGAGGTACGCGGCTTAAAGGCCCCGCCTCTTAAAACGGTTGCCCCGGCCGCCTTTACCTCCCTGGCAATCTTTATCAGGAGCCTCTCATTTTCTACGGAACAGGGCCCGGCCATCACAATTACCTGTTTGCCTCCTACGGTCAGGCCTTTGCCGATCCTAACCTTGCTGTCCTCCTTTTTAAAATTACGCGAAGCAAGCTTATAAGGGGTCAGGATAGACATTACCTTCTCTACGCCCGGGAATATCTCTAAGGGCTGAACCCGCAGGGCATCCTCTTCGCCGATTACGCCGATAATTGTCCTTTCCACGCCGCGAGAAACCCAGGGCTTGAGCCCCATTTTCTTCACCTTCTCAACTATGTGCTCAATCTGTTTTTTAGTTGCATCCGACCGCAATACAATTATCATTGTCTGCTCCTTATATAATTTCCTTTAGCACCTTGATAAATTTTCTGTTTTCCGCCATCGTGCCTATTGTGACGCGGATAAAATTGTTCATTCCCCAGGCGCGCATATTGCGCACAATCACGCCTTTTTTTAATAGCTTGCGATAAATCCCCTGCGCCTGCTGCCCCGCATTGATCAAAATAAAATTAGTAGCGCTTTTTATGAAACTAAACCCAAGCTTTTGTAAATTTTTGTAGAGATAGGCCTTGCCTTCTCTAAGCAACTTGCGCGTACGCCTAAGGTGCAGCGCATCCTCC
The DNA here is from genome assembly GCA_964586605.1 of uncultured Planctomycetia bacterium. Lineage (GTDB taxonomy): Bacteria > Omnitrophota > Gorgyraeia > JAFGHF01 > JAFGHF01 > CAZPGX01. The sequence continues at coordinate 966 of CAZPGX010000034.1, read as the reverse complement.
AAAGCAGCCCAGGCAGCTACCTGGGCCAGGCTGTTTACATTAAAGGGCTCGCGTACCCTGTTTAAATAATCGATAATTTCGGGCCTGGCAATGCCGTAGCCAATCCTTAACCCACTTAAACCATAGGCCTTAGAAAAGGTCCGGGATATAATTACATTATCTGTTTTGAGATACTTCAGCGTATCCGGAAAATCCTTTTTGTCGGCCAACTCATAGTAGGCCTCATCAAAATAGACAATTAGATTACGAGGCAGCCCTTTCATAAATTCATCTACCTCTTTTTGATTTACATATGTACCTACAGGATTATCGGGATTGGCAATAAAAACTATCTTTGTTCTTGCGTTGACGGCCCTTTTCATTGCCTTTAAATCACAGCGAAAATCTTTCATCGGAACAAATTTTATCTTTGCGCCGGCTATCCGGCTGGCCAGCTCATAAATCAAAAATGTAGGTTTTGCAATAATTACCTCATCGCCTTTTTCTACAAATGCCCGGATAGCCAAGACAATAATCTCATCTGAACCGCAGCCAAAAACTAGATTTGCAGGTTTTAGGTTTAGTTTTTTAGCCAGCTTCTTCTTAAGATAGAAGCATCCCCCGTCAGGATAGCGATTAACAGATGACAACCCCTCTTTAATTGCCTTAATTGCCTTAGGTGAAGGGCCCAAGGCATTTTCATTAGAGGCGAGTTTTATCACATTCTTGAGCCGAAGTTCCCGCTTGACTTCTTCAATAGGCTTTCCCGGAATATAAGGTTTAACCTTTAGTATATCTTTTCTGGCTAACATTTATCTCCCTACTGGATAAGACCCTAAAATCTTCAGGTAAGTGCAATTTTTCTCCAGTTGCCTTAGCGACTGTTTGAGCTTCTTATCCTTAATATGGCCCTGCATATCTACAAAGAAGTAATATTTCCAGGCCTTTTTCTTAGAAGGCCTGGATTCTATCTTTGTTAAATTTATC
>CAZPGX010000033.1:0-8573 GCA_964586605.1 uncultured Planctomycetia bacterium | reverse complement strand
ATAGGCTCTACTAACGATTTAGAAAGAAGAGTTGAAGAGCACAATAAAGGGATATGTAAGGCAACAAAGTCTTATCGTCCTTTTGAGCTTGCAGCGTATCTTGCGGTTAAAAATAAAGATAAAGCTATAAAATTAGAGAGATATTTAAAAACCGGTTCAGGGGTAGCTTTCTTAGAAAAAAGAATCCTTTAGTCTCCGAAGCTTACTTCTTTGAAGTTTCTTCCTGGAGCGTAGGAGACGGCCGTCCCGATCAATTTAGTTCACAGGCAAAATGACAGACGATTTGGAAAAAGGACACAAACGGACAGAAAAAAGGGCCTTTCCGCGGGTAAAGAAAGGGCTTACGGTTCAATACAGCGTTAAGCAGTTTCCTCATGCCGAAGGGATGCAGGTGGCCCAGCAGCCCTTTGTGGATATAACCCGCACAAAAGATTTAAGCGAAGAGGGGATGTTTTTTACCGCAAGCAATTCTTTTCCTCTTCAGACGATTTTAACAATTAAGCTCCGGGTTCCTGTGGAGGCAGAGGAGAAAGCATTCGAGCTTGAGGCCTCTGTGGTTGGCTGCGAGCACCTTAAAGGGAAAACTATTTACGGAATCAGGGTTGAGTTCGTTAATCTTAGCGATGAGCAGTGCAAGGCCCTGCGGGATTTTGTGCAGATATTATCAAAAAGATAAAGGAAAGAAAAAATGGAAAAAATAGATGTTGGCCTGGTCGGTTTTGGCACTATCGGAAGCGGCGTGGTCAAGGTGCTCAAGGTCCGCGCTAACCTTTTAAAGAAGAAGCTGGGCGTGAAAATCCATTTAAAGAAGATTTGCGATGTTAACCTGCGGCGTAAAAGGCAGGTGGCCGTAAATCCTGCGCTTCTGACCAGAAAGGTAAAGGATATCCTGGAGGACCCGCAGATTAAGATTGTAGTGGAGCTGATCGGCGGCATCCATCCGGCGAAAGAAATAATCATCCAGGCCCTGAAGAATAAAAAACACGTGGTCACCGCTAATAAAGCGCTTCTGGCCGAATGCGCCGAGGAAATCTTTAAAGCGGCGCAAAAAAGTAAATGCCGGGTCTACTTTGAAGCCGCTGTGGGCGGAGGCATCCCTATAGTTAAGGCCCTGCGCGAGAGCCTGATTTCTAACCGGATAGAGAGGATATACGGGATCGTAAACGGGACTTCCAATTATATTCTTTCGCAGATGGCCCAAGAGGACTGGAGTTTCCGCCAGGCCTTAAAGGTTGCCCGCCGCAAAGGCTACGCGGAAAAAAGGCCGTTTTTAGACCTTAAGGGGATAGATTCCGCGCATAAGCTGCTAATCCTTGTAGCCTTAGGATTTGGCCGCTGGGTACCTCTGGACAAGGTCTATGTTGAGGGGATTACGGATGTTTCTCTAAACGATATCAGGTATGCCGAGCAGCTGGGCTATAAGATTAAGCTTCTGGCCATCGCCAAGCGCCAGAAGGATGCCTTGGAATTGAGGGTGCACCCGACGCTCATTCCTCGCAGGCATCTTCTCTCTTCGGTAGAAGGTATTTATAATGCCATTTATGTAAGCGGCGATTTAGTCGGCGAGCAGGTTTTTTACGGCGAAGGCGCAGGCAGGTTTCCTACGGCCAGTGCTATAGTCAGCGACATTAGCGGTTTGGCCAATGCCCTTCGGCAGGATGCGCGGGCCCTTAAGCCCCAGCTGGTTTACGGAACCGATAAGCGCAGGATTCGCAAGATAGAAGATATTGTCTGCCGCTATTATATCCGTTTTATGGCTATTGACCAGCCGGGCGTCCTGGCCAGGATTTCCGGAATCCTCGGCCAGCACAAAATCAGCATTGCCAGTGTCTCTCAAAAGGAGAGAAAGCGGGCGAAAATCGTCCCTATCGTAATGATGATTCATGAGGCCAGCGAGCGTTCCCTACGCCTGGCTTTGAAAAAGATAGACCGTTTAGAGGCAATCAGGAAAAAAACCGTGGCTATAAGAGTAGAGCGGCTATGAGCTACCAGGGCGTAATTGAACGATACAGGCAATACCTGCCTGTTACGGAGAGCACTCCCGTAATTAGCTTGCAGGAGGGCAATACGCCTCTTCTCTTGGCTGAGTCCTTGAGCAAGGCCGTAGGCGGCAATGCGCACGTCTATCTTAAATATGAGGGGCTCAACCCAACCGGGTCTTTTAAAGACAGAGGAATGACTGTTGCCGTCTCTAAGGCCAAAGAGCAAGGGGTGCAGGCAGTAATCTGCGCCTCCACCGGAAACACCTCTGCCTCTGCGGCAGCTTATGCGGTAGTCGCCGGGATGAGGTGTGTTGTCCTTATTCCCAAGGGCGCGATTGCCCTGGGCAAACTTGCTCAAGCCTTAATTCACGGAGCGCAGGTCATTGCCATTAACGGAAATTTTGACGACTGCCTGAAAATAGTGCGCGAGATTACCGAGCGCTATCCGATTACCCTGGTTAATTCTCTCAACCCCAATAGAATTGAGGGGCAGAAGACGGGGGCTTTTGAAATCTGCGATTATCTGGGCTTTGCCCCGGAGTATCACTTTATTCCGGTGGGCAACGCAGGCAATATTACCGCTTATTGGGAGGGATACAAGGAGTATAAGCAGGCCGGCAAAATAAAGGATTTACCGAAGATGTGCGGTTTTCAGGCCGAGGGCGCAGCGCCTATCGTGCGCAAAAAGGTAGTCAAGGCCCCTAAGACCCTGGCCACGGCCATAAAAATCGGCAATCCGGCAAGCTGGAAAAAGGCTGAGGCCGCCCGGGATGAGTCCGGCGGGCTTATCGATATGGTTTCGGACAGGGAGATTATCTCCGCTTACAAATTTTTGGCGGCAAAGGAAGGCATCTTTGTTGAGCCGGCCTCTGCCGCATCTGTCGCTGGTTTATTAAAATTAGCTAAAAAGAATTTTTTCAAAAACAATTCGCGAATTGTTTGTGTATTAACCGGCCACGGCCTAAAAGACCCCGACAGGGCAATCGCCACAGTCAAAAAGCCCAAGGTTCTGCCGGCAAAGATAGAGGCAGTGGTTAAAGAGATCGGATTTTAAGGTTATGAAATATATTGTCCTGGTAGGCGACGGGATGGCTGATTATCCTCTGGAGGAATTGCAGGGCAGAACTCCCCTTGAGGTGGCCAAGACCCCCCATATGGATTCTATTGCTCAAGCAGGCCAGGTTGGCTGGGTAAGGACAGTTCCCGACAGGATGGCCCCGGCCAGCGATGTGGCTAACCTTTCTATATTAGGGTATGACCCGCAAAAATTCTATACCGGCCGTGGGCCCTTAGAGGCCGCCAACATGGGCATAGAGCTGAAAGAAAGCGAACTGGCCTTTCGCTGCAACCTGGTAACCTTAGGCGAGGATAAGATGCTGGACTACAGCGCCGGCCATATTAATAATAAAGAGGCGCACATTTTGATTCGGGATTTGGACAAACACCTGGGAACCGATACGCTGAAATTTTATCCGGGCGTAAGCTACCGCCACCTGATGGTTGTCAAGGATTTGGAACCCTCTTTATTAAAAGTTAAATGCAGGGCGCCGCACGATATTACGGAACAAGACATATCCGGAAACCTTCCCCGCGGCAGGAATGCAAAGTTTTTAATCGATTTAATGAAACGCTCGGCAGAATTTTTACGGAGCCATGAGATTAATAAGGTGCGCGTTGACCTGGGAGAAAATCCCGCTAATGCAATCTGGTTGTGGGGGCAGGGGGGCCGTCCGGATATGCCTGAGTTTAAGCAGCGATACGGAGTGACGGGTTCGGTTATTTCTGCCGTAGATTTGATTAAAGGCATAGGCAGGATAATTGGGCTTGAACCGATCGACGTGCCCGGGGCCACCGGCTATTACGATACCGATTACTTTGGCAAGGCAAAATACGGCCTTGAGGCCCTGGAGAGTAAGGACTTTATCTTCATTCATGTGGAGGCGCCTGATGAGGCCGGCCACAACGGGGATTTGCGCGCCAAGATAGCGGCGATTGAAAAGTTTGATACTTACGTAGCAGGGCAGATATTGGGGCATTTTCGCCGGAGGCAAGACTTTAGAATTCTGGTTTTATCCGACCATTATACTCCCATTGCCTTGAGGACACATACCTCGGAACCCGTCTTTTTTGCCATCTGCGGGCAGGGGATAGCGAAAGGCGAAATCAGCGCTTTTAACGAGTCTGCCGCAAAGATGAGCAAAATGAATTTTCCTCAAGGCTGGCGGTTAATGGATTATTTTATCAAAGATGAGTTACCTCAAGGCGCGCGAGTACCTTAATTCCTTCATTAACTACGAACGGCAAAATCATTATCCTTATAGTTCCTCGTTTAGATTAGAAAGGGCGCGCAGGCTTCTGCAACATTTGGGCAGTCCTCAAGCGGCCTTGCGGGCTATTCATATTGCCGGAACAAAAGGGAAAGGTTCTACCTGCGCCTTTGTAGCGAATGTTTTAAAAGAGGCCGGATTTAGGGTCGGGCTTTATACGTCTCCGCATCTGGTGGATGTCAGGGAACGGATAAGAGTACTGCCGGAAGAAAAAATCGCTAAGAAGGATTTTTCCGCTCTGATAGAGAGGATAAAGCCGCAGGCAGAGAAATTAAGGCGGACAAGGTTAGGAAGCCTAAGCTATTACGAGATTCTTACAGCTTTGGCTTTTTTGTATTTTAAAGAAAAGAGATGCGATTTTACAGTCCTGGAAACCGGCATTGGCGGCCGGTTGGATGCGACTAATGTAGTTTCTTCTTTGGTCTGCGCAATAATGCCGATTAGCTATGAGCATACCAGGGTTTTGGGCAATACGCTGGGTAAGATTGCCGCGGAGAAGGCGGCAATAATAAAGGACAAAAGCCAAATTGTAATAACTGCGCCGCAGCGGCCTGCGGCCCTGAGGGTTATCAGAAGGCGCGCTAAAGAAATCGGGGCAGGATTGCTGGAGGTGGGCGAAGATATTCGGATAACCCGGTTAAAAATAGAACTTTTGGGCCGGCATCAGATTATCAACGCCACGGTGGCAATAGGTTGCCTGAGGGCATTGCGTTGCTTTGGGGTCAAGATTAGCCCTGAAGCAATCAAGCAGGGCTTGAAGAATACGCGCTGGCCGGGAAGGCTTCAAGTGCTTTCTCAAAGACCGAAAGTTATTCTTGATGCAGCACACAATCGGGCATCCGCTTCTGCCTTAAAAGATGCGCTGGAGAAACTCTTTAAGTTTCGCAAACTGATTTTGGTCTTCGGGGTTTCGCAAGATAAAGACGTAAAGGGAATCTTAAAGGAACTGGCCCCCCAAGCTGCGCGGATAATCTTAACCAAGGCAAATAGCCCTCGAGCAATGCAACCAGAGATGATTAAGAGTTTCATCAAAACCAACGGAAGGGTTGTTTCTTCAAGCGGCAACCCACAGCAGGCCTTAAAAACTGCCCGGCAGAGCGCCGGGCCAAAAGACCTGATTCTGGTCTGTGGCTCGTTATACTTACTGGGCGAGGTCTTAAAGAGCGAAAGACAATGAAAAATTATTTTAATGACGATACTATAGCGGCGATTTCTACGCCGGTGGGCAAAAGCGGGATTGGCATCGTGCGCTTAAGCGGCAGGAGTGCCCTATCGATAGCCGATAAGATTTTTGTCCCATCCGACGGTAAGTGTCCCTCGCAATTCCCGACTCATCAGCTGAATTACGGGTGGATAAAGGATATTGATGAAGTTTTGCTCAGCGTGATGCGCGCCCCCAGAACTTACACCAGGGAAGATATCGTAGAGATTAACTGCCACAGCGGCATCGTGATTTTAAAGAAAATCCTGGAATTGCTATTAAAACACGGCGCGCGCCTGGCTGCGCCGGGTGAGTTTACTAAAAGGGCCTATCTTAGCGGCCGCATCGATTTGGCCCAGGCCGAGGCAGTCCTGGATGTAGTTAATTCCCAGACCCACATTGCGCTCAACGTCGCCCTGGGGCAACTTAAGGGCAGGCTTTCGCGGAAGGTCAGGGCCTTGCGCAAAGGCCTTCTGGATATCCTGACCCAGCTTGAGCTCTCCATAGACTTCTCCGACCAAGATGTCGAGCCGGTATCGCGGCAGGAGTTGTCACAAAGGATGAACAGGCTCTGGCAGGACTTAAAGGAACTTTCCGAGAGCGCCGACAAAGGGACAATCCTGCGCCAGGGGCTGGCCTGCGCTATTTGCGGCAAGCCCAATGTGGGAAAATCCAGCCTTTTAAACGCCCTCTTAAGAAGAGACAGGGCAATTGTTACCCCCATTCCCGGGACAACCAGAGATACCCTTGAGGAGACAGTTGACCTTTCGGGAATTCCCTTGCGCCTTGTGGATACCGCCGGGATCAGTCAAGGACGCAATTTAGCCGAGAAGCAGGCGGTAAAAAGAAGCCGAACAGCATTAAAAGAAGCAGACCTTGTCCTTCTGGTTTTAGATGCCTCAAAGAGGTTGACTTCCCGTGATCTGGCGATATCCCGTTCTCTTTCAGCAAAGGCCGCTTTTGTAGTTTTGAATAAACAGGACCTGCCGGCGAAGATAACTATAGAGCAGGCCGTAAGGCTCTCACCCGGCAGGAAGGTCTTGAAGATTTCGGCTCTTTGCGGCGAAGGTTTAAAAAGGTTGGAGCAGGAGATTGCCGACTACATCTGGCAGGGAAAGAGCGCATCCGGCGCGGAAATCCTGGTTAGCAATATCAGGCATAGAGAGGCGTTAAAGAAGGCCCAAAGGTTTCTCAAGCGCGCAATTAAAGCGGCAGAGGCAAACCGGGGCGCAGAGATTATCGCCCTGGAAATAAAAGAGGCGCAGGCCTCGTTAGGCGAAATAATCGGAAAGATAAGTTGCGAGGATATTCTGGATAGAATCTTCTCACAATTTTGTATCGGGAAATAATAACGTGAGAACACATTGGGCGGCAATAGCTTTAATAATAGTTTTAGGGCTGGGCGTTTACGCCAACAGCTTGAACAGCCCCTTTATCTGGGACGATACGAATCTCGTCGTCGGTAATCCTTATATAAAGGATATCCGGCTGGTTAAAAATCTTTTTACGAAAGACTTAGCCTATGGCACCCAATTCAGCAATTTTTACCGGCCGTTGCAGAGCTTGACTTTTGAACTGGACTATTATTTATGGGGCTTGAATCCCTTTGGTTTCCATCTGAGCAATACCCTCTGGCATATAGGCTGCGCCTTGGCTGTATATTTCTTTTTTTCCTTAATTTTACCCGGCACAAGGTCTATTCCCTTAATTACGGCCTTGCTTTTTGTAGCCCATCCCATTCAGACCGAGGCGGTTACCTATATCTCCGGCCGGGCCGACTCTATGGTCGGACTGTTTATGCTTCTGTCTATGATTTTTTATATCAAACACAGCCGCCTCGCCCGACCCGGGTATCTTGCGGGGTCGGTCCTTTGTTTTATCCCGGCGCTTCTTTCCAAGGAGACCGGCCTGATTTTGCCTTTTTTGATTCTACTCTACGATGTCAGTTTCTCACACGAGGACTTAAGATTTAGAGACAAGTTAAAATCCCGCTACTGGCTGTTTTTGGCGGTGGCCCTAATCTACTTCTTGCTAAGATCCACCGTATTGAATTTTATTGACCGGCCTTTGTTTTTGTCCGACGTAGCCTTAGGCCTGCGCCTGCTCACCACAGCCAAGACCTTTGCCATTTATCTGGGGCTTCTGTTTTTGCCTTTGCATTTGCATATGGAACGTTCTGTGCCCTATGTTTCTTCATTGATGGATAAAGGCGTTTTACCTTCTCTGGTTTTATTGTTATTTATCGCAATTTTAATTGCCAGGAGTTATAAATATTCAAGGCTCTGCTTCTTTGCCGGGATGTGGTTTTTCTTAAACCTGCTTCCTGTTTCCAATCTGGTTCCGCTCAATGCCAATATGGCCGAACACTGGCTATATCTGCCTTCACTCGGCCTGTTTCTGCTTATCGGCCTTGGCTTTGACAAAGCGGCAAAAAGGGCAAAGCCGCTTAAGATTTTAGCCGTAACTTTACTTATAGCCGCGCTTGGGTTTTATTCTTTTTTAACCGTCAGGCGCAATCGGGAGTGGGCAGATGCGGAAACCTTCTTCAGGTCTATCTTGCGTTATTCTCCGCACAGCGCAGAGGCCTATAATTGCCTGGGCGCGATTTATCAGAATCGGCGGGAGTTCGGCCGGGCCGCAGATGAATTTAAAGAGGCAATCAAGGCCGGCCCCAACAATTATAAATCTTACGGCAACTTGGGCGCGGCCTTGCGCAGGCAGGGCAGGCTCGATTTGGCTATCTCTGCCTATCGAAAGGCGCTTAAGCTTCGCCCCGATATTCCCGGCCTCTATAATAATCTGGGCAACACTTACGCGGACCGCAGAGATTGGAGCGAGGCAAAGCAGGCCTTTGGCAAGGCCCTTCAGCTTTACCCGGAGTTTGCTCTTTGCCGGGTAAATCTGGGCAAGCTCTATTACGCAACAGGGCAGGTCAATTTAGCTATTGAAGAATACAAAAAAGCAATCGCTTTACGGCCGGATTTAAAAATAGCCCATTATTATCTGGCTATAGCTCACCAGAGCCGGAAAAAAATACAAGATAAATAAGGCCTTGCCTTTTAA
>CAZPGX010000032.1:0-8765 GCA_964586605.1 uncultured Planctomycetia bacterium | reverse complement strand
TTCGCCAATCTTTTTCAAAAATTTCTTTTTAGTCTTCTCATAAAGGGCATCTAATTCTACCAAAGGGGCAATCTTTAACAGCGCCCCCAGCATCGGCATATTCGGCATTGAACGGCCTAAGATATCCAGCGAGATAGCGGTTGCATCCACTGTCGCCACCTTGCCTGTTTTAAAACCGGTCTGCTTGCGCACAGAATCCGGAGACTTGCCGGTATTGACCAAAAGCACTCCTTGCTCATTCAACCCCTCCACAACCTCCGGGGTTGTCAGGGTTGGGTCGATTACTACTACATATTCGGGGTTAGTTACAGCGCAATGTAGATTAATCGGTTTTGAGCTAATTCTGGTATAGGTCCTAATCGGCGCGCCTGCCCGCTCCGGGCCGTATTCCGGAAAGGCCTGGATATATTTACCATCGTCTAAAGCCGCTTCCGCTAAAAATTGCGCCGCTGTTTTTGCTCCCTGTCCGCCTCTTCCGTGCCAGCGCACCTCAACCAACTCTTTCATTCTTCCTCCAAACTTTTAAACTTTGAACTTTTAAACTAAACTTCTTGTCTTCCCTCTAAGGCCTTGCCCAATGTTGCCTGGTCGGCGTATTCTAAGTTTCCGCCCGCGGGAATCCCGCAGGCAATCCGCGTAGTTTTCACTCCCAGGGGTTTTATCAGTCCAGCCAGATACAGCGCCGTGGTCTCTCCTTCTGCGTTAGAATTGGTAGCGATAATAATCTCTTTTGCCTGGTTCTGTTTTATTCTGCCTAAAAGCTCTTTTATCTTCAAGTCTTTAGGCTCTATCCCCTCCAAAGGGGCAATTGCGCCCAAAAGCACATGATAAAGCCCACGATAAGTGCCTGACTTTTCAATGGCCAATACATCCTTGGGCTCCTCAACCACACAGATTGTATCTTTGTCTCGACGCTGGTCCTCGCAGATGGAACAGACTCGGGCCTCGGTCAAGTTATTGCAGAGTTTACAGTAACCAAGGCTTTGTTTGGCCTTGACCACGGCATAGGCTAAGTTTTTTGCCTGATCAAGCGAGCCCTTAAGCACATGTAAGGCCATCCGCTCTGCGCTTTTGGGGCCGACTCCGGGCAGTCTTGAAAATTCTTCAATTAATCTGTTTAAGGATTGAGCGTAAGCAGACATAATACTTATTGTGTACGCCTAATGATCCGGCCCTGAAAAATTTTTAAGGCCGATTGAATAATGGGCTCGGCGGCTGTCTTTTTGCCAGGCCCGAGAGAGCCCGGTTTTGTTTCGTCAGACGCTGCTTGCAAATCTTTATCTAAAGTAACTCTTAATTTTAAATCGCGTTTAAATATTTCTTTGCCTTTGGTTTCAATAAATTTTTTATTTTGCTCCAAGGTCTCTTTATAAAAACGCTGGTTTTTCGGAAAAGCGACGCTTAAGGTATTGCCTTTTAAGTCAATAGCCTTCCCAAGCTCTAATGCAGAGGCCACAAGCATCTTTTGCGCCCTGATAGCCTGCAAAAAAGCACCCCAGTTACGGCTTAGCTCTTCCCCGAGCTCTGCGGAAGAAACAGAAACCGGGCCTTGGGCAAGAATCTCTTCGCTATTATTTTCTTCGCTATTATTTTCAAGAACCGGCTTTTCCAAGGCCTGCTCAATTTTTGCAAGCCTGTTTAAAATATCCCGCAGAGAAGAAAGATTTTCTCTCTGTGTCAATTTTACCACGGCCATCTCCACGATTACCCGGGCCGACAAGGTCCTTCTTAAGCTCTCTTGGGCGCGCGTAAGTATATTAAAGATGTAAAAAATCTCCTCAAGGCTTAAAAGCTCACTCTGCTGGATAAGGCGCTTCAGATGCTCCTGGGGTAAATCGATGAGTTGGCCCGCGCTTTTTTCGCCTATTGTCTTGGCAACCATGATATTGCGGAAGTGCTCCATTAAGCCGGCGGTAAACTGAAAAAGGTCCTTGCCTTCATTGATAATTCGCTCCACCAGCATAAGCGCCTGGGGCGTCTTTTTCTCAATTATCTTCTGCGCAACTTCTCCCAAGGCCTCCAGGCCAATCATCCCCAGGACCCGGGTAACGGTTTCCAGTTTTACCTGCCCCCGGCAAAAAGAAGTGAGCTGGTCCAGGATGGATTCTGCATCGCGCATACTTCCCGCCGCCGCGCGGGCGATGTAAAGCAGGGCCTCCTCGCTGACGTCTAATTTTTCCTTTTTGATTATCCGCTTAAGTTTCTCCGCAACGGCAGAAACAGCAAGCGCCTTAAAGTCAAAGCGCTGGCAGCGGGAAATGATTGTCGGCAGCACTTTATATGCCTGCGTCGTGGCGAAGATAAACTTTACATGCGCCGGCGGCTCCTCCAGAGTCTTAAGAAGCGCATTAAAGCCGTCGGTGGTAATCTGGTGCACTTCGTCGATTATGTAAATCTTAAAACGCGCCTTTGCCGGGGCAAACTTAACATTCTCCCTTAATTGCCTGATCTGCTCTATCCCGCGGTTAGATGCCCCGTCTATCTCGATAACATCAAGGCTGCGTCCGTCGGAAATCTCCTTGCAGCTATCGCAACGACCGCAGGGAGAAGGCGCCGGGCCCTTTTCGCAATTTAAGGCCTTGGCCAGGATTCTTGCCATAGAGGTCTTGCCAATGCCCCGGGGGCCCGAAAAAAGATAGGCGTGGGCCACGCGATTTAAGGAAATTGCATTCTTAAGTGTTGTAGCGATATGTTCCTGCCCGATTACCTCATCAAAATTCTGTGGACGCCATTTTCGGGCAAAGACAAGATAGCTCATGCTCACCTCAAATAGAAATTGACCAGATTAGCCGCAAAGTAAACAAACAGGATGGCCGCCGAATCCCAGGCCAAAGCAGGGGTTTTTCTTCGGCTGCGAAAGGCCAGCCCTGCGCAAACTAAGGCGCTGGAAATAATCACAAAAAGTATAGTAAACAAATGCTGCGCAGAAACACAAGAAAGAAGCGTTTTTCTCCCTAAGGATAAGTCGCTAACAGCAACAATAAGCATATTAAACATATTGCTGCCGAAGATATTTCCCAGGGCCATATCAAAAAATCCCAGTCTTGCCGCGGATATAGCCACCGCCGTCTCAGGCAAAGACGTGGTAACGGCAACAAACAGGCTGCCTACGAAAGTTCCGCCCAAGGCAACTCCGGCCACAGGTATGCGGGCAATCTCATCGCCCAGATAAGCAAGATAAATCGCAAAACCTACCAAAGCAGCAGAGTAAATAACGAATTTTATCCAGGTTTCTGAAACGCTTCTGCCGCCGGTAGATGCGTTTAGAGCTAAATTCGTCCTTACGGCCTTTTCATTGCGCAAGATTAAATGCGCCCCGAAAATATAAACTACTAAAATTAGTGCTGTTTCTACACCAAGCGAAAAAATAATTCCCACCGCCGCCAGGGCAATCAGTAGAACGCTAAATGCCAGGCTGATAAAATGCGTGTTTTTAAGAGATAAGACCCGGGGGTTTTTAACAAACTTAAGAAAGATAATCCCCACGATGGTCAGATTGAAAAGATTGCTGCCAAAAAGGTCTCCCACAGCCAAATCCAGGGCGCCGAGCTTTGTGGCGCTGATAGCCACTGCCAATTCCGGCAAAGATGTAACTACCGCCAAAAGTATAAGGCCCGCAAAACCGCGGCTAATTTTTATGGCGCGGGCAATCTTCTCTGCATAGACACAAATTCTATATCCACAATATACCACAACTGCTGCCGCAATGATAAATTTTATCCAGAGAATAAACATGCCTTAGGTATCCCTATCTTCCTGTGAAGCGTTTTCTCTCCGCCAGCAAAACAATATCCCTTAATTCATCGCTGTTGCGCGCAGATTGCCAATTCTCGCCAAACCTTTCATCCTGGACAGTCTGGGCAATGGCGGCTAAAGCCCTTAGGTGAAAATTACGCTCATCCTGCGTGCCTACGAGCACAAATACAGTATGTATGGGTGAGGGGGCATCAGGAAAAGTAATCCCCTCTTTCGCCCTGGCCAAAAGAATGCTGAACTTATGCTTTCCTTCAATGATAATATGGGGGATGGCCAGGCCTGGCCTGATAATCGTATCCGACTCTTCCTCGCGCTTGATAAAAAGCTGCGTTAACTTTTCAGGCTCTATTCCCAGTTTTCCGGCCAGAAAACTACTCACCTTTTGGAAGAACTCATCCCGGGGTAAAGTTCCTTCTAAATCTAAAACCACCGCCTCTTTAATCAGATGGTCAAACCTGTCTTCAACAATCTCATCGCGCTCAACGATAATCTCCTTTAGCTCATCCGGCAAGGTAGGCTCAACTAACTCTTTGGCGGTAAGCCGTTCAATGACGTGCACCATGGCTGCCTGGCGCCTTACTTTGTTTCTGGCAAAAAGCAGATACCAGCTAAGGGCAGCGGCAATAAATAAGGCTGTAAACGAAAGAGGAACCGCACCCATCTCAAAAATCAGAAATCCGTATCCGGCGATACCCAATATCTGAATCCAGGGATAGAGCGGGGCGCGAAATTTCGGCCTGTAACTGGCAATTTTGCTCTCACGCATTACGATAAGTGACATATTTACAAGCAAAAATAGGAGAATCATAAGTGTAGATGCTGTCTTAACCAGGTTCTCCAGGCTTAAAAATAGAATTACCATAATCATAAAACCGGCAGTAAAGATTATAGAAAAACGAGGCGTCCTGGACTTTTTATCTATCCTCTGGAAGAACTTAGGCAACAGGTAATCCCGGCTCATCGCCAGAGAACTACGTGAGGCAGTTAAGATACCGGCATTGGCCGTAGAGACAAAGGCCAAAAAGGCTGCTAAGGCCAGGATTAGGCCTCCCGGATTTCCCATGAATCGGCTTGCGCCAAGGGAAATGGGGGTAAGAGAACTTGCGAGTTCGCCGGAATCGAGAAGTCCCACTGTTACGAAAACAACCGCGGCATAAAGAACCATCACAATGCTAAAGGCAAGGAACATCCCCAAGGGAATATTGCGCGAGGGATTCTTTACCTCTTCTGCGACAGCGCTTACTTTTGTTAAACCCCCGAATGAAACAAAGACTAACCCCGCGGTAGCAAAAACCGAAGCCGGCCCTCTAGGCATAAAGGGAACAAATCTCTGGACTTGAATAAAAGAGCTGCCGCGAAAAACATATAGGATGAGGATTGTAATTAGAGAAAGGACTAACGCTATCTGAAACCTCCCGCTCTGCCTGGCGCCCATAATATTGACAAGCATAAAGAAAAGGCAGCACCCTACAGCAATAAGCTTTATCTGTATATATGTAATAGAGGGGTTTACCAGCGTGGCAAATATGCCTACTCCCAAAAGAGCAAAGGCGCTTTTAAAACTTAAAGAAAACCAGCTGGCCAGGCCCCCGATGGTGCCTATAGGGGCCCCCATGCTTCTTTCAATAAAGAAATAGACCCCTCCTGCCTTAGGCATGGCCGTAGCCAACTCTGCCTTGGTCAGGATGGCCGGAAGAACAAGGATGCCGGCCAAGACATAGGAGAAGATTACCGAAGGCCCGGCCTTGGCATAGGCCAAAGAGGGTAAAATAAATAGCCCCGAGCTAATCATTGCCCCTGCGGCAATGCAGAAGACATCCAAAAGCCCTAATTCTTTTTTTAGCTTCTCTTCCATAGTCGAAAAATTGATTCGGAGAGGCTGGGATTCGAACCCAGGGATCCAGCAATAGGATCAACTCCTTAGCAGGGAGCTCCTTTCGGCCGCTCAGGCACCTCTCCATCCCTTACTTCTTCCCCAACGCGCGTTGTTTCTGAAAAAACTCGCTGATCAATGAACCACATTCTTCGGCCAGAACGCCTTTTGTTACACTGACGCGGTGGTTGAGCCTCTTTTCGCCTAAAATATCCATTAGCGAGCCACAGGCACCGGCCTTGGGGTCGGCTGCGCCAAAGACCAGGCGCTTGATTCTGGCCCAAACCATGGCCCCTGCGCACATTGGACAAGGCTCTATTGTAACATAAAGGGCGCAGCTTAGCAACCGCTCACTCTTTAAGAAATTTGCCGCCTGGGTCAAGGCAATCATTTCGGCGTGCGCAGTGGGGTCTTTAAGCATCTTGGTCTGATTATGGGCCCGGGCAATAATCCTGCGCTTAGATACAATTACTGCGCCAACGGCAACCTCGTTTAACTCAAACGCCCGCTTGGCCTCTTTCAAGGCCTCAGCCATGTAAATTTTGTCTATTTTCATAATTTGGCGCGCCCGAGAGGGCTCGAACCTCTAACAACTGGTTCCGTAGACCAGTGCTCTATCCAATTGAGCTACGGGCGCCTGGTTAGTTTATAGTTTATTGCTAATTGCCTTCAGCGTGCGTAATGTTCCCGATCAAGTCTCTCTCAATATGCATTGTGCAGCTGCCCCGGCTAAACGACACCTCAACTACTATTTTATCGTCGTCCTCGGCAATTATTCGGCCATAAATTAATTCGCCGCTTTTTAAAGTAATTGCTGTCTCGGCTTCAGTTCCAAGCGGAAGGATTATCCTGAGGGGCAATCTGCCCAGGAACTTTTGCAGCGCACCCTTAAAGATATACGTGTTCAGAGAAAATACCAAGGCCGCAAGGAGAAGAACCTCCAGAAAGACTACGGAGATTATCTTGAATTTCTTAATTGCTATCTTACCTGCCCGCGTAGTAGTATTGCGGCCGTATCTTTTGGAAAAATAGAGCGCCTTATCCGCCAGCTTCAATAAACCCTCGGCTCCTTTGGCATCGTCGGGATAGGTAGCCAGGCCGCAGCTTATGGTTAGCCTGAACAGGTGGCCGTTGAAAAGGAAGGGGCGGTTCCTCATTATCAGGTTAAATTGCCTGGCTAAAAGATAGGCTTCTTTGGAGTCGGGCGTAGAAAACAAGACTACAAACTCATCCCCTCCGTAGCGGAAAATCACGCCTTTATTTTCCAGGCAGAGGCGCAGGGTGCTGGCGACAAATTTCAAAAACTCATCCCCCCAGAGATGGCCGTATTTATCGTTAATCTTCTTAAAGTGGTCGATATCTACCAGAAGGATTGAGAATTTCTCTTTATGCAGATTGGCGTCAATAATCCTTTGCAGCAGCGTAGAAACCAGATGCTCTCTGGTGTAAAAACCGGTCAAGAAGTCTTTTTGTGCCTGTCTTAACTCTTCCATTTTCCCTCCGGAATCTTACTTCTTCAAAAGGGCTAGCTTAAGCGTGGTATGTGCCTTATCCTGCCAGGGCCAAAGCATAGCCAGAATGATGCCATTATCAAATTCTTTCTTAAATAGTATTTGATTTGCAAAGATACCGCCAAAATCTTCTGTCAGCTTTGAGTGCTCTTCGCTTGGCTCTGTCCCGGCAGGTTTTGCCGGCGCACCTAGATTTTCCGCAAGCACCTTGACCCAGGCCACTGTGTCCTTGCTGAAAAATACTAGTTCACTATACCCTTCCTCCGCAGCGCGTTCCTCGTGCACATCCAAGTTCCCACATTTAGCAACAATCTCTTTTAAGGTCATAATTGTTTCTCCTTAATTTCCCTATTGTCTAAACATTAAATCTTATGTTCAGTATATCACCATCTTCAACAATGTAATCTTTTCCCTTGACGTATAACTTCCCCGCTTCTTTAACCTTTGCTTCGCTGGCATAGATTGCGAAGTCGCTATATTTTATTACCTCCGCCCTTATGAACCCTTTCTGGAGGTCCGTATGTATAACGCCTGCGGCCTGCGGCGCCGTAGATCCGGACCTGGCAGTCCATTGCTTCACTTCATCTGAGCCAACAGTGAAGAAAGATATCAGGTTCAGCGCTTTTATGCATAAGCGCGACAGCGCGTCTGCGGCGGGTTCTTTTATACCAAGTTCTTTTAAAAATTGTTCTCTCTCTTCTTCAGATTCCAGCTTAATTATCTCAGATTCAACTTTTGCCGAGATTTGCATGATCTCGATTGCCCCTGCCTGGTAATCGCGCTTCAATTGTTCGATGATGGCGGTATTATTCAAATCCTCCTCTGAGATGTTCAGGACCACCATTACGGTTTTGCGCGTGACAAAAGGATAGCTTGATATTATTTTGATTTCGTCGGGGGTCAGGTCAATAAGCCGTAACGGTAATTCTTTTTCGAGATGCGCTTTCAATTTCACAAGCAGCGGCTTCTCTTTTTCAACCGATTCTTCTTTGGAGCGCTTAGCCTTCTTCTCGATGTTCTCCATTCTCTTTTCAATAAAGACAAGGTCATGAAGAATTAGTTCCGAGTTTACCAAATCTATGTCCCGCTTCGGATCAACGGAACCTTCTACATGATAAATTGATTCGTCTTTAAAAGCTCTTACTAAATGGCATATGGCATCAAGTTCATTTATATCGGTGAAGATGTCGCCTTTTGCAATAGTGTCTTTTTCTAACTTTGGAAGCATCTCGATTTCTATCCTGTTCCTTACTTCTTTCTTTGGTTTGTAGGCCTTGGCCAACATGTCAAACCTTGGGTCTTTTACCTCAACAACGCCTTTTATCGGTTTCTTGGAAGCGATTTCATTCTCCGTGGGCTTACGCTTCGTAAGAATCTCAAAAAGAGTCTTTTTCCCTGTTTGGGGTAACCCTATTATACCTATTTTCATATCGAGCTCTCTTTTGCTTGTTGAGATATTAGGCTCTGGCCGAGCCAGAATTTAACATTACCCTTTGCCTAAACATTCAAAAAATCTCTGCGATATTTTTTGAATAGGCTTCGGGATGCTTTTTTCTTCGAAAAAAGCTAACGGAGAGGCAGGGATTCGAACCCTGGATACCTTACGGTATACGCGCTTTCCAAGC
>CAZPGX010000031.1:0-8895 GCA_964586605.1 uncultured Planctomycetia bacterium | reverse complement strand
GGGCTGCCAGGCGGGATTACCATATTTTAGAGAGCCTTGAGGCCGGGATTGAGCTAAAAGGCACAGAGGTTAAGTCGCTCAGGGCCGCCAAGGCGAACTTAAAGGATGCCTTTGCCCGGATTGAAGGCGGCCAGGCCTACCTCTATAATATGCATATCAGCCCGTATGAGTTCGGCAATATCGCCAATGTTGACCCCAAAAGGGTCAGGCGCCTTTTGCTTCATAGGAGCCAGATTAGAAAACTGATCGGCCAGACCGGCCAAAAGGGCCTTACCCTTATTCCTTTAGCCGCCTATATCAAAGGCGGACGGGTAAAGATAGAGCTGGCCCTGGCAAAGGGCAAACGTTTTTACGATAAGAGAGAGACGATTAAAAAACGCGAGGCTGGCAGGGAGATGCAGCGCGCCTTGCGGATGAAGAAAAAAGGGGGGTGAAAGGTTTCGATCTGGATAATCGAAGCGAGAGTGGCATGTGGAGGTTTCAGGAGGCCTCCTAAAACACCTGAACAATACAAACGCAAACTCGAACAGAGTGGCGGGAGCATTCCAAGTTGCTCAGGTTTCTGGGAAACAGGAAGTTCTTGCTGGCGTGTTAGTCCCTAGCGACAATTAGTTAGGGCCTCCTTTAGTCAGGCCTACGGGGCTAAAAGGAGCGTAAGTAGGATAGTCCCGCATCTTCGCTTTTAAGATACGGGATGAAACTCTAAAAAGCTTTTCTCTCTCAAATCCCGCTTACCGGAGTTGAGAGAGAGAACCTAAAAGGTAAAATAAACATGTAGAGGCTTTTGCATTGATGTCCAGGGACGCGAGTTCGAATCTCGCCACCTCCAATTTTTCTACGAAAAATTGTCCCGAAGCCTATCCCGAAAATATCAAAGAGATTTTCGGGATGCTTAGGCAAGGGGCTAAATTTCACTCTTACACAAAAGAATGGTGGATTCTGGCTGAGCCACCGGCGAAGCAGAGTAACGCTTGCTGCAGTGCTAGCACATGAAGACAATGCAAAAAGGGCCAGGCCCCTTTTTTCAATCGGGACAGTGTTCCCCCAGAACAAAAGAGGCCAGGCCCCTTTTTATCCTGTTGCTTTTTGGGCTGATTTTTGGTATAAATAAGGGTACTTTACAGGAGAAGCAAAAAGGAGTAAGATATGGCGAATTTTTCTTTTGATATTGTTTCCGAGGTAAACCTGCAGGAGATGGACAATGCGGTAAATCAGGCCAGGAAGGAATTGGCCCAGCGCTACGATTTTAAAAATAGTAAATCATCCATTGCCTATGACCGCAAAGAGAAGAAAATTACCCTGGTCGCGGATGATGACTTTAAACTGCGAGCCCTTGTCGATATTTTGACTACCCGAATGGCTAAAAGAGGCATTGCTTATAAATCGCTTAAATTTAAGGATCCCGAGAAGGCCTTTGAGGGGTATTTGCGCCAGGTAGCGGAAATATCTACCGGTATTGATAAGGAGAGAGCCAAGGAGCTTACCATCGGCATAAAGAAGCTCGGCCTTAAGGTGCAGACCCAAATCGAAGGCGATAAAATCAAGGTTCGCTCAGCCAAAAAAGATGATTTGCAGGCAGTGATTACCCATTTAAGAAGCCTGAAATTTTCCATCCCGCTTAATTTTTGTAATTACCGCTAGCATGAGAAACCTGCACCGCGTAGGTGCAGCTAAATTATAGATAAAAAATGAAAAAGACTTTGCTGCTTACGACTTGCTGCTTAATACTTACGATTGTCTTATCAGGGTGCGCGGGCGGGCGGTATCTGTCTGCCTCCAGACTGGGCCCGGCGGTAAGCATAAACGGCCAAAGATATGTTTCGCTCTGCGCATTGGCAGCAAATTATAATTTAGAGTATGAGTGGGACGCCATTACCAGAAAAGCGATACTTACCCAAGACGGCTCTCAAGCGCGGATGATGGCAGACAGCTCCACGGTGCTTTTGGAGGATACTATTTGCGCTATGGAGCAGGAGGCCCGCTTCCATCAGGACTCATTGGTTATTCCGCAATCCTTTGCCCGTAAGAGGCTGGTTCCGTTTTTCAGAAAAGATTACGGCAGGAAAGAATTGCCTTTTTCCGGGGCCCCCGGCTTTACCATCAGGAGCGTGGTTATTGACCCCGGCCATGGCGGAAAAGACCCGGGCGCAATTGGAAAAGGGGGCCTAAAAGAGAAAGACGTAGCCCTGGATATCAGCAAAAAGCTAAAAAGAAGACTTGAGGGTGCAGGGATAGATGTTCTGATGACCAGAGAGAGCGATAGGTTTCTAACTCTGGCCCAGCGCAGAAAAATCGCCAATACGCAAAAAGCAGACCTTTTTATCAGCATTCACGCCAACGCCGCTTACTCAAGATGGGTCTCCGGCGTGGAGGCGTTCTATATCGACGAATCCGTTGACGATAATGCGCGTTGCCTAAAAGCAGCCAAGGATTACGAGCTAAATCTTAAAGAGGATTATTCCGGCAAGGATACAGAAAAGATATTATGGCACCTCAAGCACAGGGAGGACAGAAAAAGCTCTATTGAGCTGGCGGGGCTTATCTCTCACGCCCTGAGCAAGGCCTTGAGACAGAGAAACAGGGGCAAGAAGCCCGCGCGTTTTTATGTCCTGAAAGCGAATATCCCGGCGGTTTTAGTTGAGGTGGGTTTTATCAGTAATTCCCGGGAGGAGAAGAGGCTAAGAGACTTTTCTTATAAAGACAAGATTGCCCGGGCCATCAGCGAGGGCCTCAAGCAATACAACAACCAGTTCTCCGGCATCCGCAGCGCGCGCCATTAATTATGAAAAAAAGAAACTCGCCCATAGGGATATTTGATTCGGGCATCGGCGGCCTTACCGTGGTCAAAGAGGTAATCAAAGAGCTGCCTGATGAGAAGATAGTATATTTCGGAGATACGGCAAGGCTTCCTTACGGAAACAAATCCGCCCCGACAATAGTTAAGTTCTCCCTGGAGAACGCAAAGTTTTTGCTTAAATTCGGCGTTAAATTTATTATTGTGGCCTGCAATACCTCATCAAGCCTGGCTCTTCCTACATTGAAAAGGAGACTCAAGGTTCCTTTTTTGGGAGTAATTTCTCCGGCGGTAAAAGAGGCCGCGCAGATTACCTCAAACGGCCGCATTGGCATTATCGCAACGCGCTCAACCGTGGCAAGCAGCTCTTACCGGCGCGAGATAAAAAGAGTCAACCCTCATCTTAAGCCTTTTTTGCAGGCCTGCCCTTTATTTGTCCCTCTGGCCGAGGAGGGCTGGGCGGAGGATGAGGTAACGCTTAAGGTCGCCCGCAGGTATCTGGCGCCTTTGCTAAAAAAAGACATTGATACCTTAATTTTAGGCTGCACGCACTATCCTTTGCTTAAAGGCGTGATCAGAAAAGTCCTGGGCAGCCGGATAAACTTTGTGGATTCGGCAAAGGAGACGGCCCGCCAGGTGAGGATGATTCTGGCCGCATCCGGCCTCTGCACCAGCCACAAGGGGCAAGGCGTGCAATGCCGGTTTTACGTATCCGATGAGCCGGCGGTGTTCAAGAAAGTGGGCAGAAGCTTTTTAGGAAAAAGAATAGAACAGGTGAGGAAGGTCTAAATAGGTGTATACAGTCAGAGTTGAGTCGCATTTCAGCGCTGCCCATAAGTTGCGCGGCTACCGGGGCAGGTGCGAGGCGCTCCACGGCCACAACTGGCGCGTTGAGGTTGAAATTAGGTCAGCTAAGTTAAATACTATTGGCATGGTTTGCGACTTTAAAGAGATTAAGAAAAAACTAGCGAGTATATTAAAAGAGCTGGACCATGCCTATTTAAATAGGATACCTTATTTTAAAAAACATAATCCTACTTCCGAGAAAATTGCCGAATTTATTTATTATAAGTTAAAAAAACGTATTTCTAATAAAGATCCCGCATTGCACAAGGTATCAGTTTGGGAAACAGATACCTCTTGTGCTGTATTCGAGAAAGATGCCTGAAAGAGCCGTTATACTTTTATCGGGCGGGATTGATTCGCTAACCTGCCTCTACCTGGCAAAGCAGAAAGGCTTTAAACCCTATTGCCTGATTTTTGATTACGGGCAGCGGCACCGGCGGGAAATCGATTCGGCAAAAAGAATAGCCGGAAAGGCAGGGTGTAAATACCTAGTCTGCAGGATTAATTTTCCCTGGAAGGGCTCAAGCCTGATTGATAAAGGCCGCAAGCTCCCCCGGCGGGGCCGCGGCATTCCTTCAACCTATGTGACGGCGCGAAATATTATTTTTTTGAGCTTTGCTCTTTCTTATGCCGAAACGCTTAAGGCCAGGGCTGTTTTTATCGGCGCCAATGCGCGCGATTTTTCCGGCTATCCCGACTGCACGCCCGCTTTTTACCGCGCCTTTAAAAAGGCGGCAAGGGCAGGCATAAAGAATAAAAATATCCGGATATCAGTTCCCCTGCTTTATAAGACAAAGGCCCAGATTATTCGATTAGGCAGGCGCCTGGGCGCCCCCTATGGCTTAAGCTGGTCCTGCTATCGGGGTGGGAGAAGACCTTGCGGGGAGTGCGACTCCTGCCGCTTTCGCGCCAGAGGGTTCCGCCAGGCAGGGATTAAGGACCCCTTGTTATGATTAAGGCAAAGGTTGCCGATATATTTTTCAGTATCCAGGGCGAAGGCATCTATGCGGGAAGAGAGCAGGTCTTCGTGCGCTTTTATGGCTGCAGGCAGGCTTGCGCCTTTTGCGATACCCGCTTATCCGCCTACGATAAATATACTCCCCTGGAATTATATCATCAGGTTATGAGGTTTACTCAACAGTATCACTCGCTTTGTTTAACAGGCGGAGAGCCACTCCTGCAGAAGGATTTTTTAAAAGGATTCTTAAGACTGATTAAGAACGAGGGGATAGCCACCTACCTTGAGACCAACGGCATCCTGGCCGACGCCCTGGATGAGCTTATTGAGGAGGTTGATATTGTTGCCATGGATTTTAAGCTGCCCAGCTCGACAAAGATGGGGGGATACTGGCCGGAGCACCTGCGGTTTTTAAAAACGGCCTTAAGAAAAAAGGTATTTGTGAAGATGGTCATCTGTTCATCAACCGAGCTGGAGGATATAGACCGGGCGATTAAGCTAATTCTAAAGGCGCGGGCAAAAAAGATTTCGGTAATTTTACAGCCCAATTTCTTTGAGTTGAGCAAGGAACTTTTAGCCAGGACGCGCAGGCTGAAAAATTATTGCCGGCAGCATCTGCCCAAGGTTGAGGTTATTCCGCAGCTGCACAAAATGGTAGGAGTAAAATAGGATGCGCAAGATTCATGTTCGCGATATTACAGAGACAGTAGCCAAACTTTGCATTAAGGCAAATGTTGATTTGCGCCCGGACGTATACAGGGCCTTGGGCCGCTCTTTAAAGCGCGAGAAGAACAGCCGCGCCCGGCGCATACTTGGCGCGCTTTTAGACAATGCCGATTGCGCGCGAAAACTAAAAATAGCTATCTGCCAGGATACGGGCCTTGCATATGTATTTGTGGAACTGGGGCAGGAGGTGCGAGTTCTCGGGGGCGGGCTGGTCAAGGCGATAAACAAGGGAATTGAACAGGGCTATAAAAGAGGCCGCCTGCGCAATTCCGTTATCAGGCATCCCCTGAAGAGGGTCTCGGGCTCTAAGTTTTCTCCCGGTGTCGTGCATATAGATGTGGTTAAAGGCAGGCACTTGGGCCTAAGTGTTTTCCCTAAAGGCTTCGGCAGCGAAAACAAAAGCGCGGTAAAGATGTTCAGGCCCACCGAAAAGATAAAGACAATCTGCGATTTTGTGCTTTCCGTGGTTGAACAGGCCGGGCCGGATGCCTGTCCGCCTTTTGTTGTCGGTATCGGTATCGGAGGAGGCCTCGATCAAGCCGCGCTTCTGGCAAAAAAGGCCCTGCTTTACCGAATAGATAGAAAAAATCCGGATCAGGCCTTGGCGAAATTAGAAGATAACCTGCTCAAGAGTATTAACCGCTTAAATATCGGCCCGATGGGCTTAGGCGGCGGGAGCACCTGTCTGGGCGTAAATATTAAGACGCACCCTACACATATTGCCGGTTTGCCGGTGGCGGTAAATATCAGCTGTCATGCCTTACGCAGCGCAAGTAAAAGGCTATAATGATGAAAAAAATCCATACTCCGCTTACAGAAAAATGTATCCGCTCTTTAAGGGCTGGAGATGAGGTAAGGCTTAGCGGGGTGATTTATACAGCGCGTGACTTGGCGCATCAGCAGTTGAGCCTGGCGATTAGCCGCAAGAGGAAATTGCCCCTGTGCCTGAAGAATCAGATTATTTATTATTGCGGGCCCAATCCGCCCGCGAAAAAAATGGCTATTGGTTCCTGCGGCCCGACAACCTCATCGCGGATGGATGAATTTAGCGAAGATTTATTGAAGGCGGGTCTTAAGGGGATGGTTGGCAAGGGTTCAAGAAGTGAAATCGTTAAGCTGGCAATCAAAAAATACAAGGCGGTATATTTTCTGACTATTGCCGGGGCCGGGGCATTACTGGCTACTAAAATAAAAAAGGCAAAAGTCGTAGCCTATAAAAAATTCGGGCCGGAGGCAATATACAGATTAGAAGTAGAGGATTTTCCCCTGATTGTAGGGATTGATTGCCGGGGGAGAGATATTTTTAAAAAGAAAGGCAAATAATGCGCACAGATGGCAGGGTGGATAATAAACTAAGGCCGGTAAAGATTACGCGTAAGTTTAACAAATATGCCGAAGGCTCATGCCTTATCGAGTTGGGCAATACCAAGGTTGTCTGCACGGCCACGATGGAGGAGAGGATTCCGCCTTTCTTGAGGAACTCAGGCACCGGCTGGGTAAGCGCCGAATACGGGATGCTGCCGCGCTCATGCGCACAGCGCATCCCGCGCGAGGCTGCGCGGGGCAAGGTCGGCGGGCGGACCCACGAAATCCAGAGGTTAATCGGGCGTTCTTTAAGAGCAGTAACCGAGCTGGATAAGCTGGGCGAGCGGACTATCTGGATAGATTGCGATGTCCTGCAAGGAGACGGCGGAACGCGCACCGCAGCAATCACCGGCGGGTTTGTGGCCCTGGCGGATTGCCTGGAGAAGCTGCACAAGGATAAGGTGCTCGATGAGGTGCCGATTAGCGATTATGTTGCGGCCACAAGCGTGGGCATCTGCGAGGGCAAGTTGTTTCTGGATTTAAGCTATGAAGAAGACTCATCTGCCGATGTAGATATGAATGTGGTGATGACCGGAAGCGGCAGGTTCGTTGAGGTCCAGGGCACGGCCGAAAAAATTCCCTTCTCTAAAAGCCAGATGGAAGACCTGCTTAAACTGGCCGCCAAAGGCATCAAGGCCTTAATCGCAATCCAGAAAAAAACCCTGAAAAAACCCTTATAAAAAGGGACTTGACCCCTTTTGAACGATCTGATCCCCCCCCTTGATTTCCCTGATTTTTTAGAATTGTGTTGACAAAACATGTCACATGACATATAATTTATGTCAAAGGAATTGCAAGAGGTATAAGGAATAATAAAAGGGTTTTTATGCTAAAACAACTTCTAAGATCAAGAACAAGAATCAGTGTGCTTAAGCTTTTTGTTTTTAATCCTAACAAAGAGTATTATATCAGGGAAATAGAGCGCATGACAAAGGAACCATTTGACCCAGTACGCATGGAATTGCGGCGGCTTGAAAACGTGGGATTATTAAAAAGCCGTACTTCAGGCAGGCAAAAGTACTATAGCATGAATACCAACCATAAACTTTTTTCCGATATAAAAGCCATCATATTAAAGACAGTAGGTATAGGAGATTTATTAGAAAGCGCTTTAAATCGGGAAGATATAAGCGTTGCTTTTATTTACGGATCGTATGCAAAAGATGCTGAATACGCAGAAAGCGATATTGATATATTTGTAATAGGGGGTATTTCCTCAAAGGAATTGCAAGCCATTATTTCAGACATTGAAAACACGACTAAGCACGAAATTAACCATACTGTTTACTCGCTGGAGGAATTAAGAGAAAAGTATAAATCAAAGAATAATTTTATTACAGGAGTTTTAAAAGGACAGAAAATATTCCTAAAAGGAAATGAAAATGGCCTTAGAAAATTGGTTCGGGATAGGCAAGCTTATTAAACACCAGACAAACAAAGAAGAACTTGAAGCAATATTTGGTGTTATTGATAGATGTTTTAAGGATGCAGGCTTGAAAGGATTGTCAAGCGATCAAAAATATATCAGCTCCTATCAGGCGGCATTTGAGGCGGCAATAGCGCTTGTTTACTGCTATGGGTACAGGTCAATCAAGGCAGGTCATCATTATATTATATGGCAATGCATGAAAGAGCTACTTGAAAAGGATAAGCGTAACGCGATACTTCTTTTTGAAAATGCGGCTAAAAAACGCAATAAGCTAAGCTATGATATCGCAGGCCTGGCGTCGCAGAAAGAGGCCGATGAAATCTATAACGAAGCCAAAAACTTTGTTTCTCTTGTAAAAGAAAAAATCAAAAAATTTAATATAAGTTAAGAATTGGAACAGCAGTAGGGTAGATTTGGCAGTTTCTGTATACCAGGTACGAATTTAAATAGGTGTCTGTCCCCATTTCCACCAGACAGGAGAATTGTGCAACAGCTTGTTGCACAAATTCCGTGGGGTCATAAAAACGACCCAACCTCGTAGGTTGGGATGGATTAAACATCCACCGCGTAGGTGGAACTAAAATAAGGGAGGTAGGAAATGCGTAAGCTCTATATTGCAGGATTAGTAGCAGTAGCAGCCTTAGTAATCGGTATCGCCATAGCCGATGAGATTAAGTTCTCTACCTATTATCCCGCACCCTTTGGCCAATACCGGCAGTTTTCCACAACAGGCAAGACTACTCTTGCCACAGATGAATACGGCATAGAAACCGATGC
>CAZPGX010000030.1:0-9468 GCA_964586605.1 uncultured Planctomycetia bacterium | reverse complement strand
ACGACGGAGCCAGGCGCACTTTTAGACGTCGGGGGCGGCACCGCCACGAACATCGATGGAACAGATGACCTATTGGTTAAAGACGATTTAGAAGTTGATGGAGATGCTTATTTTGAAGGAGCCGTTTACGGCACTTTTAATAATAGAGGTGACCCATCTACTTGGGATTTTAGAGAGACCAATCTTGTTCTTGATGGGAATTGGCATGACTTGGATTTAAGCAGCATTGTTCCGAGTGGAGCTACAGCAGTCTTAATAAGGATGCAGGTGGTGCATCCTACTACAGTGGGACAATATTTTGAGATACGAAAAAAGGGGAATTCCAATGTACATAGTAGCTCTCAAGTACTAAACCAGGTAGGAAATGTCTGGAGCGTAGGAGACTATATTATCATTTGTGACTCAAATAGGATTGTAGAATATAGAAGTACTGTAGCATTTTCTGGAGTGGGTATTGTTATTAAGGGTTGGTGGTAATAATAACAACATGAGAAGAATTTTGCAGAAAATTTAGTCCACTGCTCATCTAGTAGTGCTGGTGAGATTAAATTTATTACTCGCCCAAGTGCTTATGAAACAAAAACAACAATATTAAATACCGGCAACGTCGGCATCGTCCCGCCGAGTCCAAACTACAAATTGGACGTAAGAGGCACAATAGGCAATAATACCACTACATATCATAGCGATATAAGGTGGAAGAAGAGTGTAGAGACTATCCCCGAGGCTTTAGATAAAGTATTGCGCCTTCGCGGGGTGAACTTCCAGTGGAGACAAAAAGAGTATAAAGATATGGATTTTGCTTCAGGCCAACACATCGGACTTATCGCTCAGGAGGTAGAAAAGGTGGTTCCGGAAGTGGTCTCAACTAGTAAAAATGGCTATAAAAGTGTAGAATATGCCAATTTAGTAGCAC
Source organism: uncultured Planctomycetia bacterium (assembly GCA_964586605.1). GTDB lineage: Bacteria > Omnitrophota > Gorgyraeia > JAFGHF01 > JAFGHF01 > CAZPGX01. Next base: position 8,552 of record CAZPGX010000030.1, on the reverse strand, counting down.
TTCTAATAGAAGCAGTAAAGGGTCAGCAAGAGGAGATTGAGCAATTGAAAGTGGAGATAGGCAGGATGAAAGAGGTAAAATGAGGCCCCTCTTGTGATAAGAAAGGGGCGTGGCCGGCAACTTCGGTTTGGCAATATCGGCCCCGCGACAAAACTTTTTTAAAAAAATTGAAAGAATTTAACCTTTTGGTTCGTCTATTATAGTAGAAAGGTAAAATTTAAAGAAGGCAGTGGTGAGAGGAAGACAATGAGGCTATTAGAGCATATTGTGGCATTCTTAAGGCAATTTAGCCAAAAATATGTCACGAGTTTCAGGCAAACCCTTGATTTTTCCGGAATCCGTGACATATTTACCCCACAAATCCGTGACATGAAAAGGGCCCAAAAGCTTCAAAGGTCCTCTAGAGGTAAAAATACCACTCTTGAATCTAATGTCTCTGAGGTAACTACAAACCTTACTCTAAAAGTAGTAGCTAGGTGTCCCTATTGCCAAAGCAAAGATATAGTTAAAAAAGGACATCGTAAGAAGAAATTAGAAACTATCCAGCTTTATCTCTGCAAGGATTGTAGGCGGGTATTTAACCCCCAAACGGTTAAAGGAAAGTCCTTTCCCCATAAGCTCATCTTTGACGGTTTGAGTCTCTATAACACCGGCTTCACCCTTGAGGAATCTTGCCGGCTCCTGAAAGAACAATATGGAATTGAGGTTAAGAACTCTACTCTTTCAGATTGGGTAAAAGAATTTGAACCTCTCTGCCGCTATTCAAGGCTCAGGCCCTATGCCTTAAAACTATATAGCCCTCATCAGATAATCCAGACCGTGCACCTTTTCCACCGTCAGGTATATGACTTTTCAGTCCATCGAGGGAAACTGGCCCTGCTTTTGCAGGAGCACAAACACGCCAAGTTTGAGAACTTAAGAGAATTCTTAGAGGCAGTCCAGGCCGAGTGCCCGCATCAATTCTTTAAAGAAGGAGAGCGCATCTCCGAAGAAAAGGCCAATTTCAGCTTAGACGAGGTAATTTTAAGAAAGAAGAATAATTTTGCTAACCGCATTGCAGGGCTTGTGCTTCAGTCAGTCTCAGACAACAAATTAAGGCATAAGACCCTTCAGCGGTTTATACTCTGTAATGATTCGGTTACTGTGGCAGTTGAGGTGCCCGTATATATGGACAGGTGGGATTTAGAACACCTGCAGGACGAGTTAGGTTTTAAGATACCGATAAAACTAGAGAAGGTTTTAACCGGCCATATAGATATTTTACAAATAAGAAACGGGGCTATTCATATTTTAGATTATAAGCCTCAAGCGGCTAAAGGAAAAAGAAGTGCTGCTATTAGCCAACTCACCCTCTACGCCCTAGCCTTAAGTCGGTTAACGGGTCTAAGATTATACGACTTTAAATGCGCCTGGTTTGATGAAGAAGATTATTTTGAGTTCTTTCCTCTGCATGTTGTGTATAAGCTAAGGCAAAGAGCAAGAAAAGAAGACCCACACCAGATGAAATTTGCGGCATTGGTGGATACCGAAGCAGGGCAAAAAGAATGAGGACATCGATATACCCCAATAAAGGCAGAACCTATAAAAAGAGCAGTTTCCGGGTAAGGAGGCCTATCCGCAGCTTCCGGGACCTCGAGGTATATCAAAGAGGTTCAAAGCTGGCTACAGAAATATATCTAGGGGTTATCCCCGCTTTAAAGGAAAAAGACTGCCCGCTAAAGGATAAACTCACCGAGATTGTGCTGCATATTCCCTCTTTAATTGCCGTTGCCCATTCTCGCAGGTTTGAAGGAAAGGAAGAGCTTAAAATTATGGAGGAGGCCTTAGAGGCCTGCAACAAAGCAGTGGTTTATCTTGAGCAGGTAAGAGATATCTTTGCCCAGGAATTAGATAAGGCCTTATGTGAAGACTTGGTCAAGAGATATATCTACCTGCGCCGCAAGACCTTTAACCTCTATAAAGCCTGGGTCAAGTTTCAGGAGGAGCGCCAGAGGGAAAATTCTAGGAACACAACACTCAATCATTAAATAAACATTGTGTTCTCATGTAAGTAGCTCAAAATTTTAAAAATAACACTTGACAAATGCTATAGCAGGTGCTATATTGGGGGTTGTTAGATGAGCGAGAAACTGATAGGGGACATCAAGTATTACCTAGAACGTAAGAAAATTAGCCAGGAAGAATTTGCTCACAAGATCGGGGTTTCGTTCTCAACATTGAACCGGTGGCTGAACAAAAAGACGAAGCCGAAATCTAAGGCAATAATTGGAGCGATTAAAAGACAAATAGGCTAAGTTAATTTTTTTACCCTAATTTATAGCAGATGCTATAGCAGGAGGCGCAGTGAATATCAGGAAGGTGGTTGTGTTTTCAGCTTTGGTCAGCATGAATGTGGTTGTCTGGTATGAGGTCTTGGGAATGAGGTTTATGACAGGGCTATTTTTGGCAATTGTCTGCCTGGTTTTAGCGCCAAGCAAAAAGGGGCCAGGCGCTTTTTGCTGAATGCAGCAAGGCTAACATCAAAAAGCAGGCCCCTTTTTGAGGCCGAAGGTCGAATCTCAAGAAAAGGCAAGAAAAGGCTTAAAATTTTTCTTTATCTTTTTCCCCTTTGCAAGTATAATATATCGAAAGGTGCTATAGAGATGTTTAAAACAGCAGTCTATATAATCATAGTAGCGGCGTTTCTTTTCGGATACGTCAGATATACCGAAAGGCGGATAACCTTTTTTCCGATGAAGAGGGTTGAGTTTACGCCTGAAGTCGCGGGCCTTTCTTTTGAGGATATCTATTTTGCTGCCCGTGACAATGCGCGTATAAACGCCTGGTTTATTCCGGCCGATCAGGCCCGATATACAATATTATTCTGCCACGGCAATGCCGGCAATATCGGCCATCGCCTGGAGAAGATAACCATGCTGCACAGGATAGGCCTAAACGTGTTTATCATTGACTACCGCGGTTATGGCCAAAGCCGCGGCCGGCCTTCTGAACGCGGCCTTTACCTTGACGCGAAAGCAGGTTATGATTATCTCCTCAATCATCGCCGCCTGAGCCCTGAGCAGATTATATTATACGGAGAGTCATTAGGCAGCGCCGCAGTAATTGACCTTGCCTCAAAGGAAAAAGTTGCCGGGCTAATACTTGAGGGTACCTTTACCAGGGGAAGGGATATGGCCAAAAGGATATGTCCTTTCTTGCCGGCATTTCTTTTTTCCGATAGCTTTAATTCACTTGACAAGATTAAGCAGGTTAATGCCCCGAAATTATTTATCCACAGCAAAAACGACGAAATAGTCCCTTTTGCCTTCTGCCGGAAACTTTACGATACGGCCGATAAGCCCAAGTACCTGGCAGAGCTAATCGGCGGGCACAACAGCGCTTTCGTGGATTCGCGGGAGAAATACATCTCCTCTATTGCCTCATTTGCAGGAAGGCTGGCGCGGGAATAGCTTGCGGATTCGCTTAATCACGTCTTTGGTAGTCGCATCGGGGGTTGAGGCCCCGGCGGCAACCGCGACATTACTTACCCCTTTAAACCAGCCCTGCTTTATCTGATGGCTCGACTGCACCCAGTGGCTTCGCCTGTTCAGCGATTTTGCTATCTGATAGAGCCTTTTTGTATTGGCGCTGGTCTTTGAGCCGATAATAATCACCACGTCGTTTTTAAGGGGCATCACCTTTATCTCTTCCTGTTTTGTGCGGGTGGGCCGGCAGATTGTATTGAAAAATTTTAGCTGTTTGATGCGCCCTTTAAGGACATTGACTATCTCCAGCACCTCTTGCATATTTTGCGTGGACTGGGCTACGACGGCTGCCTTCTTTATCCTGCCCAGCGCCTTTAAGGGAATATGCCGCGCGTCTTCAATCACAATTGCCTTTTGCCTCAACTGGCCGACAATCCCCTGCACCTCATCGTGTTTTTTGTCTCCCACGACAATAATCTTACAACCGGCCGCTTCCATCCTTTTGGCGATTTTGTGGATTTCCTTTACCATCGGGCAGGTGGCATCGACAATCTCATAGCCTAAGGCCTTGGCTTTGGCAAAGGTCTTGGCTGACGCGCCGTGGGCCCGGATTAACAGGGCCTTATCTTTTCCCGCGCTGAGCGTTTTGATTTTTTTAATCCCGCGGCTGTTTATCTGCCTGACTACCTCTTCATTATGCACGATATCCCCGAGCATATAGACGTTTTTGCGCGACTTTATCGTCTGTGAGGCAATCTCTAAGGCTCGCCTGACCCCAAAGCAAAACCCGGAAGTCTTGGCTAGGTTAATCCTCATAGGCTTAACAGTTCCTGGCAATAGTTATTCAGCAGGGCCTTATATTTTTTATCCATCCGGCAGGAGGCGATTACACTTTGCGCTTCTTTGGTTAGCCTTGAGATCTCCCTTGCGCTATAGTATAAGGCGCCGGATGAGACGATTATCCTGCGCATGGTTAAGAGGTCGTTTCTTTTCACTTTGTTTTTGTTTAAGGTTTTCCTGATCAGGGCCCTTTCTTTTGGCCTTGAGTTATGATAGGCATACCAAAAAAGCAGGGTCTTTTTTCCTTCCTCTAAATCGCTAAGCGAGGACTTGCCGGTTTTCTTTTCTTCGCCGAACAGGCCTAATATATCGTCTTTAAGCTGAAAGGCCCGGCCTAGATATATTCCGTATTGATAGAGCAGGTCTATCTCTCTTTGCCCGGCCCCGGCTAAGGCCGCCCCGCAGGAAAGGGGAGAGGCAAAGCTGTAGCAGGCTGTCTTTAGGTCGTATGTCCTGTAGATATCCTGCCTTTTAATCTTGCCGATGTTTTTTGAGGCGTTTAAAAGTTCGATGAATTCCCCTGCGGCTGTATAGGCACCTGCGCGAATAAAGATTTTCAGGGCCTTTTCTTTGCGTTGAGGGTTTTCTTTAACCGATAGGAAGCTCTCCATAGCCAGGGCATAGATCAGGTCCCCGGCAATCAGGGCTAAGTCCTCACCGAGCATCTTATGCATCGAGGGTTTTCCCCTTCGGGTGGGTGACTTATCCACGATATCGTCATGCACCAGGAAAAACCCGTGCAGCAGTTCAAAAGAGAGGGCGCTTCTGTAAAGATTGGGCGCTTCTTTTTTGGCAAATCCCAGGTATCCCAGGACAAAAAGCAGCGGGCGCAGCCTTTTTCCTTTCCTTAAGAGAAATTCGCTGATGCCTTTTGCCAGAACAGGGCAGAGCCTGTTCAAGGAGTAGGCCCTCTCCAGGAAGCCGAGCTGTTTCTTGAGTTCTGCATTAAGTTTATTTTTTATTTTGCTTTGCATGGCTTTTATGGTAACATATAACTTAGTCAAATACAATCCTAATTTACTAGGGAGGCTGAAGATGGATATCAAGGAAATAAAATTAGCGGATTTTCATCCCGAGAAGTTTACGGCCGAGAAGGAAGAAGAGATTAAGTCTCTTGTCGGCAAGGGCGCAGCGATTAATGCTCTCTCTGGCGGGGTTGATTCTTCCGCAGTGACTATGCTTGGCCATAAGGCCCTGGGCTTGCAGATTAAGACCTACTTCGTTGAAAACGGCCTGATGCGCAGGGGGGAAGCCGATTTAATCGTCAATGTGTTTAAGGAATTAGGCGTGAAGGTAGAGGTAGTTGACGCAAAAAAAGAATTCTTCGGCGCGCTTAAAGGATTGACCGACCCTGAAGAAAAAAGAGAGGCGATCACGCAGACGTTCTACAAAAATATCTTCGGCCGCCTGGTAAGGGAAACCGGCGCAAAATTTCTCTTTCAGGGCACAAACTATACGGACGTGGAGGAGACCGTTGCCGGGATTAAGAGACAGCACAATATTTTAGAGCAGCTGGGCATCGATACCCAGGCCCGGTTCGGCTACAAGGTGCTTGAGCCGATTATCCAGCTAAGAAAATCGGGTGTAAGAGAACTGGCAAGGTTCCTGGGGTTGCCCGCGGGCATATGCCTGCGGCCGCCTTTTCCCGGGCCGGCGCTTTCGGCAAGGGTAATCGGCGAGGTTACGCCGGAGAGGGTAGAGATTGTCAGGAGCGCCACAGAGATTGTTGAGGAGAAGCTAACCGGCGCAGGGGCGTTTCAGTACATGGCCATCCTGCATCAGGATAGGGTTACCGGCATAAGAGACGGCAAGCGCGATTATGGCCTGCAGATAGAGGTAAGGTGCTGGCAAAGCAAAGATGCGCTCCTGGCCCAGCCGACCAAGCTGCCTTTTGAGGTGTTGGAGGATTTAGCCGAGAAGATTACAACAGGCGTGCCCGGCGTAGTCAGTGTCACCTACAACATCACCAAAAAACCGCCTTCCACTATGGAGGCAATATAAAGAAAGGAGTATGAGAAGATGGACTGGAAAGATGTTCGCGGACCGGAAGACATTATTGATATAGGCAGGAAACAATTTGGCGATTTTGGAAAATTTTTTCCGATAGTAATCTTGGGCCTATTCCTGTTGATTTTTATTGGGGGCTCAATCTATTCTATTGGTCCGGATGAGATAGGTGTGGCCCAAAGGTTCGGCCGCTATGTTTATATTACCTCACCCGGCCTGCATGCGAAGTTTCCCTTTGGGATTGATAAAGTAACCCCGATTAAGGTACAGCGCGTATTTAAAGAGGAGTTTGGAGTGAGGACCCTGCGTGCCGGGGTAAAGACGCAATATTCTCCCCGCAAGTATCTTGAGGAATCCTTGATGCTTACCGGAGACCTGAATATCCTGGATGTGCGCTGGATAGTGCAGTTTAAGGTCAAAGACGCAAAAAAGCTGCTTTTTAAAACCAAAGACCCTGTGGATAATGTCCGGGATATCTCGGAGGTAGTGATGCGCCGGCTGGTGGGTGATTATCGCGTAGATGAGGTGCTCACCACCAAGCGTGAGGAGCTCAACGACCTTGCCCAGCTTGAGATGCAGGAAATTCTCGATAATTACCAAACCGGGGTTCAGGTGGTTACGGTCAAACTTCAGGATGTCAATCCTCCCGATGAGGTAAAACCGGCCTTCAACGAGGTCAATGAGGCTAAACAGGAAAAGGAACGGATGATTAACCAGGCCTGGGAGGCCTATAATAAGGTTATTCCTCGGGCCCGCGGTGAGGCGGAAAAGACCATTCGGGAAGCTGAAGGATACCAGTTAGATAAGGTAAACCGGGCCAAGGGCGAGGCCGAGAGATTCTTAAATACCTGGGCAGAATATAAAAAGGCGCCCCAGATTACCCAGAAGAGGCTTTATCTGGATACGATGATGGAAGTTCTGCCAAAGGCTAAAGAGAAATATATAATCGATCCCCAGCAGACCTCGATTCTGCCACTTTTAAATATTGGCCAGAAAGGAGGGACTCAGCAATGAAACCGATTTTAAGAATAATAGGGATTTTAATAATTCTGGTCATAGCCTTATTTTTAAGCGGCACGGTATATATAATTGATGAGACCAAGCAGGTGGTAATTACCCAGTTTGGCAAGCCTGTGGGTGAGCCGGTTACCGCTGCCGGGTTACATTTCAAGACCCCGCTTATCCAACGGGCCCAGTATTTTGAGAAAAGACTTATGGATTGGGATGGCGACCCCAATCAGATTCCCACCAAAGATAAGAGGTATATCTGGTTGGACACTACTGCCCGCTGGCGAATCACTGATGCCTTGAAGTTTTTGCAATCAGTGGGAACAGAAACAGGCGTACATGCAAGGCTCGATGATATTATCAATTCAGCCACGCGCGACGCCATTACCAGCCATCTCCTTGTTGAGGCAATCAGGAATACCAATCGCATTCTGGAGACTAAAACGGAAGGAGAGGAGGTTATCGTTGCTGAAGATGCACTAGAGAAGATTAAGGTCGGCCGACAAGCCCTGGCCGGGATGATTCTGGAAAAGGCCAAGGTGCTTGCTCCTCAATATGGCATTGAATTGGTAGATGTGCGCATCAAACGCATCAATTATGTGGAAGCGGTGGGAAGGAAGGTCTATGAGCGGATGATTGCCGAGAGAAAGCGGGCCGCCGAGCAATATCGCTCAGAAGGTCAGGGAAAGAAGGCGGAGATTGAAGGCCAGATGGGCAAAGAATTAAAACAGATTACTTCCGAGGTTTACCGTAAGGCCCAGGGCATCAGAGGAAAGACCGATGCTGAGACAACCAAGATTTATGCTGATGCTTATAATAAAGACCCTCAGTTTTACTCATTCTTAAAGACATTAGAGACATACCGAAAGACAATTGATGAGACTTCTACCATAATTTTAACTACCGATAGTGACTACTATCGATATCTGAAAGGTCTCGGGAGAGTAGACTAGCTTAATCGAAGAAAATGTACTTTACAGCCTCAAGACAAATCTTGAGGCTGTTTGTTTTTAGCATGCCCAGCAAGTGCAATTCGCTTGCTTTTTTGGCAAATTTCTGATATAAATAGGGATGTATTATAGGTAATGTATTTTATACAAAGGATTAATTAGGGATATATATTTTAAAAATGAAAACGGCTGCTTATAAGAAAAGTTTAGTAGTTATTTTTTTATTAATACTATTTATCCTATCGGGATGCGCCAGGATAGGCCCGGTTCCTACAAGTAAACC
>CAZPGX010000029.1:0-9934 GCA_964586605.1 uncultured Planctomycetia bacterium | reverse complement strand
TGGGCCCGATCGGCAGGGGCCAGGCAATATCCGCCCACGCCATCGCCTTGATTAAGAAAAGATGAAAATATATAATTCGTTAACTAGAAGAAAAGATTCCTTCAGGCCGATTAAGGCAAAACGGGTAGGAATGTATGTCTGCGGGCCGACCGTATATGATCAGGCACACTTAGGCCATGCCCGCGCTGCCTATATTTTTGAGGTAATCAGAACCTATCTTGAATATCAGGGTTACAAGGTAAAGTTTGTTAAGAATATTACCGATGTAGACGACAAGATAATTGCCCAGGCAAAGAAAGAATTCCCAACTCAAGAAATTGACAAGGCTTGTGCTCAAGTCGCTAAAAAATACACCAGGCGGTATTACGAAGATATGGATGCCTTAGGTATTCGCCATGCCTCCATTAGGCCTTTTGCTACTAAGCACATTGGGCAGATGGTCAAGTATATAGCTGGGCTAATCAAGAAAGGCTATGCCTATGAATCGGAGGGCAGCGTTTATTTTGATGTGCGTAAGTTTAAAGAGTATGGCGCGCTTTCCGGGCAGGACATTGAGGCGATGCGCAGTGCTGCAAGAATAGAGAAGGACGAGAAGAAAAAAGACCAGTTAGATTTTGCTCTCTGGAAGAAGGCCAAAGAAAATGAGCCTTTCTGGAGAAGCCCCTGGGGAGCGGGCCGCCCGGGCTGGCATATCGAGTGCTCGGTGATGAGCAGTAAGTATTTAGGCAATGAATTTGATATCCACGGCGGGGGCAGGGACCTTATTTTTCCGCATCATGAAAATGAGATTGCCCAGTCAAGATGCTATAGCGGAAAAACCTTTGCCAGGGTCTGGCTACACAACGGCCTCTTAACCATAAACGGCCAAAAGATGGCCAAGTCTTTGGGGAACTTTGTTTCAATAAGAGATTTTTTAAAGAATAACGTACCTGAGGTAATGAAGATTTTCTTTCTATCCGCACATTATCGAAGTCCAATAGACTATAACGACAGGAGCATTGACGGAGCAAAGAAATCGTTAGAACGTTTTCAGGTATTTTATTCAAATCTTTTAGAGAAACTTGATTCTGCTTCAATGACACCAGAAGCCGACATAACTACAGAACAGATTAAAACTTTCAAGAACCTCTTTGATGAAGCGATGGAAGATGATTTTAATACTCCTAAGGCTTTGGCTGCATTATATGCAATGATAAGCTTCTGCAATAAAAGTGTTATAAATTATGAGGATAGTATGAAAAGAAGAATTTTAAATGATGCTAATAGTCTTCTGAATAAATGCGGTCGGGTTTTCGGTATTGATTTTTCTAGATTTGCATCTAAAAAGGATGATGATTTATCTGTTGTCACAGAGATAACAAGGCGCAAGCTCCTCAGGGAACAGGGAAATTTTTCCGAAGCTGATCAGATAAGGAAAAAGCTAGAAGCAAAGGGCATAATTTTAGAAGATACTAAAGAAGGAACCACATGGCGAAGAAAAGTTTGAAGAAGGGCATGTTGATCACTTTTGAGGGGCCGGAAGGAAGCGGTAAAAGCACTCATGTGCGCCTAGTTTGTAATTATCTTCGCCAAAAAGGTATTAAAGTGCTTCATCTGCGCGAGCCGGGAGGTGCGCTAATCAGCGAAAAAATCCGCCGGGTACTTCTTGACCCCAAGAATAAAGGAATGGATGACTTCTGTGAGATGCTTCTTTACCAGGCGGCCCGGGCGCAGGTAGTGCGCCAGAAGGTTCTGCCCGCTTTAAAAAAGGGAAAGGTCGTAATTTTAGATAGATTTTTAGATGCTACAATCTGTTACCAGGGCTACGGCGCAGGACTGGACTTAAAACTGATTAAGCGAATCGGTCAGGTGGTCACCTGCGGCCTTGTGCCCGATTTAACCATACTTTTGGATATTAGTGCCGAGCGCGGCCTGCGCAAGTCTTCTAGCCGCGACCGCATAGAGAGAAAATCGCTTCAGTTTCATCGGCGGGTAAGAAGGGGATACTTGAAACTGGCCCGACAGAACCCGCGGCGGATAAAAGTGGTGCCCTTAGCCTGGCAAATCGCCAAAACCCAGTCCGCAATCAGGAAAATAGTAGATAAAAAGTTAAAGCGCTATGGCATTTAGGGATATTAAAGGACAAGAGGGGGCGGTGGAGTTTTTTCGGCGGGCGGTAAATACAGATAAACTGGCCCACGCCTATCTCTTTTTAGGGCCTCAAGGCCTGGGAAAAACCCTTCTGGCAAAAAACTTAGCCAAGTTCCTAAATTGCGAAAATCCGGTTATGCAGGACAATAGAAAAGTAGACTGCTGCGATTTGTGCAACTCCTGCCACAAAATTGAAGGAAGAAATCATCCGGATATACATTGGCTTGAGCCGGCCGGCAGGGCTAATAAGATTTCCATTGATAATATCCGTTCGGTCCAGAAAGAGATTTCTTTAAAGGCGTATGAGGGCAAATGGAAGGTCTTTATTATTTTAGAAGCGCAGAAGATGACCGAGCAGGCCGCCAATTGTCTTTTAAAGACCCTGGAGGAACCTCCCGGCAGCAGCTTGATAATCTTAAGCGCCGAAGGCCTTAGCGGGCTTTTGCCGACTATAGTTTCCCGCTGCCAGCTGATTAAGTTTTATCCGCTTAAGTATGAAATACTAAAGGACCAGGATGCCCTGCTTAAGAAAAACCGCCTTATTGAGAGAGTCCGTCAGCCCGGAGGGGGCGGGGGCGCCTCTTACGATATCTTTAATATTAAGGATAAAAAAGAGCTAAGCGCGCAAATCGCTTACCTTTTAAACTGGTTCAGGGACATTTTAATCTTTAAGGCCGGGCTTTCGGCCTCTTTCATCATCAATGCCGATAGGCTTAAGGGAATAAAATCGGAGAGCCGCTATTGGGATTTTGAGGACTTGGAAAAGATATTAACCCGGATCGATGAGGCAGACACATTGATTAAGCAGAATGTCAACCCTAAGATTGCCCTTGAGGTAATGCTGCAAGGATTAGAGAAATGCAATATGAAGTAGTTTTAATCAGGATTAGAGAAGGCGAAAAAATTGCCTATTTCAACATCAAGGACTTGCCCTCGCACAAGATTAAAGTCGGCGATTACGCAGTCATTGAGGCCGAAAGAGGCAGGGAGTACGGCCAGGCAATTTCCGAAACCGAGCTCGTCTCAGAGGAAGACATCGAGGCGCCTTTGCGCAAGGTCGTCAGGATTGCTACGCGGGAAGACTTACGGCAAATCCAGGAGAATAAAAAGAAGACCAAGGAAGCCGTTGACATTTGCGCCAAAAAGATAGAAGAACATAAGCTGGATATGAAACTGGTAAATGCCGAATATTCTTTTGACCGCAGCAAATTCATCTTTTATTTTACCGCCGAAGGCCGGGTTGATTTTCGCGAACTGGTCAAGGACTTAGCACGCCAGTTTCGTGCCAGGATTGAATTGCGGCAGATCGGCGTGCGCGATGAGGCCAGGATATTCGGCGGCTACGGCCCCTGTGGGCGCCTGCTTTGCTGCAAGAGTTTCCTGAAGGACTTTGAACCGGTAACCGTACGCATGGCCAAGGACCAGAACCTGCCCCTGAACCCTTCAAAGATTTCCGGCGTCTGCGGCAGGCTGATGTGTTGCCTGGGTTATGAACACAATGTTTATAAAAAGCTCCTGCAGGGCCTGCCGAAACAAGGCGATGCAGTCAATATCAAAGAGGGAAAAGGCAGGGTAATCAGCGTTAATCCTTTAAAAAGAACCGTTAGGATGGAAGTGGGTGAGGAACGAAAGCAGGTAGAGGTCCATTACCCTATTAAAAAATGAGCAAAAAGTTTTACATCACTACACCTTTATACTATGTAAATGCCAGGCCCCATCTCGGCCATTCCTACACCAATATTGCCTCAGACTGTATTGCCCGGTACAGAAGGCTTAAGGGCTATGAGGTCTTTTTTCTTACCGGTACAGACGAACACGGACAGAAAGTAGTTCAGGCGGCAAGGTCGGAAAACTTATCCCCTGAGGATTTTGTCGAACAGATTGCCCCCCGTTTTATAGAACTCTGGAAAAAACTAAACATCTCTTACGATGATTTCATCCGCACAACCGAAAAAAGACATTGCCAGGCAGTGCAAGAAGCCTTAAAAATACTATTTAAGAAAAAAGATATCTATTTAGGAAAATACGAAGGCTGGTATTGCACGCCCTGTGAGACCTTCTGGCCTCAGATGCAGACTGAAGACAACCTTTGCCCGGATTGCCGGCGGCCTCTGGAAAGGATTTCGGAAGAGAACTACTTTTTTAAAATGTCCGGATATCAGCCGTGGCTGATCGGATATATTAAATCCCATCCCGACTTTATCCTGCCCCTTTCGCACAGGAAAGAGATTTTGAATTTTCTAGAGGAACCTTTATCTGACTTGTGTATTTCCCGCCCCAAACAAAGATTGTCCTGGGGGATACCTCTTCCTTTCAGTGAGGAACATACCAGCTATGTCTGGTTTGATGCCCTGTTGAATTATATCAGCGCCCCGGGATATTATTCTGACAAAAAAAGGTTCAAAAGGCTCTGGCCGGCTGATATCCATGTTATCGGCAAAGACATCTTACGCCATCACGCGGTGTATTGGCCGATTATGCTGCGCGCCTTAGGGTTAAAGCAGCCAAAGACTATTTTTGCTCACGGTTGGTGGATGTTAAAAGACGTAAAAATGTCTAAGTCCCGCGGCAACATCATCGACCCGAAAGAGGTTGTTGCCTCCTATGGCCCGGATGTCTTGCGCTATTTTTTATTAAGAGAGGTGCCTTTCGGCCTGGACGGCACATACAGCGAAAAGGCCCTTATCGGGCGGCTAAATAGCGACCTGGCCAACGACCTGGGGAACCTCCTGCACCGTTCCCTGACAATGGTGGAGAAGTATTTTCAAGGGATTATCCCTCAACCCCCGCGTCCCGAAAGCCTTGATAAGGATTTAATACGGCAGGCCAGAGAGTTGCCGCAGAAGTATTACCGGGCGATGGATGCTTTTGAGTTTGGCCTGGCCCTGGATTCAATCTGGGGACTGATAAATGCGGCTAATAAATATATTGAGGATGTCAAACCCTGGAGCTTAGCCAGAGAGAAGAAGACTGCCAGGATTGCTGCGCTGGTTTATAATTTGATGGAGGTCTTAAGGCTCACGGCGATTTTGATTTACCCCTTTATCCCGCAGACTTCCCTAAAGATGTCTGAACAACTGGGCCTGGAGATAGATTTAAGCAAGGGGCGTTTTCAAAAACTGCTCAAAAGATGGGCGATGGCCTCGCCGGGGACAAAAATCAACAAAAAACAACCGCTTTTTCCCAGGATCATGTAATGCCTTTTAATTTTGACATTTCCAGAATTAGGAAGTCTATCAATAAGGAGAGTCTGTATGTGTTGATGCTCTCCTTTATTCTTCTGTTCAATGCCTCACTTGTTTGTGCGCAGAAGATCCCCGGGATGAAGGAAAGTTTCATCGGCAGGAGAGTATTCGGCTTTCACCTGCTCAGGAGTCCCGACAGGGAGGATGGGTATGCTCTTCCGGAAATAAAGGAGGATGCGTTCTGGGAAAAGGCTTCCCAAAGACAAATACAGCTTCCGCTGCTGATAAGCATCTTCGGGTTTTTAATTATGGCTGTTTTATCCCTGGGCCTTTATTTAGATATCCGCATTTTAGTGGCGAAGTTGAGGAAAAGGCAAATCCTCAAACGCAGAAGCCGCCATCTTAAAATTAACTGGAGAATTTCGGATATCTTCAAGCTGGCAATCATTTTTGTTTTTTTAGGATATATCTTCCATATTATGGAAACAAACATCCTCTCATCTTTTTCTAAAGCAGAAAACTTGTTTAGCTTTATCCCTTTTCTAAACACCGGGATTCTAGACCTTTTACTGTTAGGTTTTATTGTCTATTTTGTCAGGGTGAAATATTCTCAAGGTCTCGCTGCCCTGGGGCTTAAGTTTAAAGATACAGCTAAAAATATAGCCCTGGCGATTTTAAGTTATATTGCCTTCCTGCCGCTCCTGATTTTAGTTCTGTTGATTGTGGTTATGATTGCCGCTATCTTTAACTATCAGCCTCCCCAGCAGGCTATCTTTAAGTTATTTCTTCAGGAAAAGAGGTTTTGGTTCCTGATTTACTCAACAACGATTGTGGTCTTGTTAGGGCCGGTTGTGGAGGAGGTGTTTTTCCGCGCTTTCGCCTATAATGCCCTCAAGAAAAGATGGGGGGTGCCCCGGGCGATGGCCTTAACGGCTGTTGTCTTTGCCGCGCTGCACGGAACCTTGATCGGGTTTTTGCCTATTGCCGCCCTGGGGTTTTTGTTAGTCTATATGTATGAAAAGACAGGTTCCCTTATCCCTTCGATTACAATTCACATTCTGCATAACGGCTTAATGGTTGGTTTCTTATTCTTAGGAAGGTATCTAATGGGCTTTTCCCGATAGCAAAACACTTCGAAAATTTGTTCCAAATTTTCTCGTTGCTATCGGGATTAATTCGGCCATATAACTTATGTCACTTCGTTCCATAAGTTATGGCCTCATTAAAATGAAGACGATTGAGTGGAAAGAAAATAAAATTAGGATTATTGACCAGACCAAACTGCCGGCAAGATTAGTTTATCTGGATATAGATGATATTCAGAGGCTTTGGCGGGCGATTAAAAAGTTAAAAGTGCGCGGTGCCCCGGCCATCGGCATTGCCGCAGCCTTAGGCGCATTATTGACGGCGCATAAATCTAAGGCTAAAACCTACCGCTGTTTTAAAAAAGAAATAGAGCGGGCGGTTAGATACCTTAAGAAATCCCGGCCCACGGCAGTAAACCTTTTCTGGGCCTTGGAACGAATGCAGGAAGTGGTTAAAAGCAATGCCGGCAAAGATATCGCTTCTTTGAAGAAAACTTTGCTTAGAGAGGCTCAAAAGATTATCAGCGAAGACCGGGATGCCTGCCGCCGGATGGGCCGCTTCGGAGCAGGTTTAGTTAAAAATAAAGATAACCTGCTTACGCATTGTAACGCCGGGGCCCTGGCCACAGCCGATTACGGCACAGCGCTGGGCGTGTTTTATACGGCTAAGAATGAGGGCAAAAAGATTAAGGTCTATGCGGATGAGACCCGTCCGCTATTGCAAGGGGCGCGGCTTACTGCCTGGGAACTAATGCAGCATAAGATTGATGTAACCTTAATCTGCGATAATATGGCGGCGCACCTAATGCGCGAGGGAAAGATTGATAAGATTTTCCTGGGCGCAGACCGCATAGCCGCAAACGGCGATGCGGCCAACAAAATCGGCACATACGGCCTGGCGGTGTTGGCCAAGGAGCATAAGATTCCTTTTTATGTGGTGGCACCGACTTCAACTTTTGATTTATCCCTTAAGTCAGGAAAACAGATACCGATTGA
This sequence comes from uncultured Planctomycetia bacterium, assembly GCA_964586605.1. Taxonomy (GTDB): domain Bacteria; phylum Omnitrophota; class Gorgyraeia; order JAFGHF01; family JAFGHF01; genus CAZPGX01. The sequence continues at coordinate 2,538 of CAZPGX010000029.1, read as the reverse complement.
GCAGAGGGATCCTCAGGAGGTCAGAGAGATTTACGGCAAACAGGTTGTCCCCAAGAATGTTAAAGTATATAATCCGGCCTTTGATGTAACGCCGAATGGATTGATTTCGGCCATCATCACTGAACGCGGCATTTTTCGTAAGCCGTATAGATTTAGTTTAAAGTTTAAAAGTCTAAAAGTTTAAAAGTCCAAAGTGTCTTGACAGAAGAGGACATGAAGACATTAAGCCAGATTGGAGAATTTGGGTTGATTGAGAGAATTGCCAAAAAGATTAGAGCAGATAAATCTGTTGTTTGCGGCATCGGCGATGATACCGCGGTGATTTCCTACACCAGGGACAAATACCTTCTTTTTACCACGGACATGCTCATTGAAGGGGTGCATTTTTCGCGCAAAGAGGCAACTTTTGCCCAAATCGGCCGCAAGGCCCTGGCGGTAAATATCAGCGATATTGCGGCAATGGGCGGGGTTCCTAAATATGCGGTGATTTCAGCCGGAATCCCTAAAGCACTTTGCCTGCGGGCAATAGACGATATTATGTACGGCATCAATACCCTGGCCCGCGAATACAAGATAAACATTGTCGGCGGGGATACGGTGCGCTCAAACAAAATTGTTTTGTGCGTTTCCTTAGTGGGCGAGGTAAAAAAGCGCAATTTAGTTCGGCGCTCAGGAGCAAAAGTAGGCGATTTAATCTTTGTTAGCGGCGCCTTAGGGAATTCAAGAAGATTGAAACAGTTTAATTTTATTCCCCGAGTAAAAGAAGCGCAAGCGATTATCAAGAAGTTCAAGCCTAGAGCAATGATTGACCTTTCCGACGGCCTGGTGAGCGATTTGCAAAGAATAGCCAAGCAGAGCAGGGTGGGCGCAGCTATCTTCAAAGAGCTGATTCCCCTCTCACGCGGCGCATCGCTGCAAAGCGCGCTTTACGAAGGCGAAGATTTCGAACTTTTGTTTACTATGTCCCTTAAGTCTGCGCGTAAATTTTACAAGAAAGGTAAATTCCCGATTACCTGTATCGGCAAGATTGTAGATAAGAAAGAAGGGCTGGCTATAATCAACAAGAAGGCAAGGCCCCGCCCCTTAAAACAAAAAGGCTTTAGACATTTTTAATGAGAATAGTAACAAATTCGCAAGAAGAGACGATTAAACTCGGGGAATGCCTGGGCCGGAATCTAAAATCAGGCGATGTACTTGGCCTTATAGGTGAGCTGGGTTCAGGAAAGACCACGCTGGTCAAAGGCATAGCTTCAGGCTTAAGAGTTAATGAAAAAGAGGCAGTTGCCAGCCCGTCTTTCGTCTTAATCAAAGAGTATAAAGGCAGGATTCCTCTTTATCATTTTGATTTATACCGCCTGGATAAAATTCAAGACATTGGCTGCCTGGGGGTTGAGGAATATCTATTTGACGACGGCGTTTGCGCAATTGAGTGGGCCGAGAAGATGAAGATGCTCCTGCCCGATTACTTACAAGTTAATTTAGCGGTAAAAGGCGAAAACAAAAGAGAAATTGAATTTTGCGCTCATGCCAAACGTTATAAAGCGCTTTTGAAGAAGATAAAAAATTCGTAATAACCAAAAACGTACACCGCGTAGGTGTACAAAAAAAACAATAAGAGAGCAGAAAAGAACGATGGCAACAAGCAAGCATCCTTTAATAGCTGGAGAAGTTTATCATATTTTTTCTAAAAGCATTGCAGATTTTGAAATATTTAGGAATAAGTCAGAATATAAGAGGATGCAAAATTTACTTAAATATTATAAGCTAGAGAAACCTCCTTTGAGATTTTCTGTGTTTATGGAAACAAAAAATAAGGAAAAGCTTTTTCGAAAACATTCTTCTACACAAAGAAATTTGATAGATATAATTGCTTATTCTTTTATGCCCACCCACATTCATCTAGTTTTAAAACAATTAACTAGAAATGGTATATCTGGCTTTATGAATAATATTCTTAATAGCTATACTCGTTATTTTAACATTAAGACTAAGAGAAAAGGTCCGTTGTGGGAAAGTAGATTTCAAAGACTTTTAGTAGAAACGGATGAGCAATTGCTTCATTTGACCAGATATGTTCATCTGAATCCAGTAACGGCTTATCTAGTAAACAAACCTCAAGATTGGCAATTCTCTTCTTATGGAGAATTTTTAGGAAAAGAACAGGGGATATGTAATTTTTCAACACTAATGAAAATAGAGCCTGCGAGTTATAAAAAATTCATAAATTCTCGCATTGTATATCAACGGAAATTAGCAAAGATCAAACGATTATTTTTATAGGATAACCAAAAAATGTACACCGCGTAGGTGTACAAATATGGAGGTGTGTAATGCGTAAGGTTTATATCGTAGGATTAGTAGCAGTAGCAGCTTTAGTTATCGGTATAGCCATAGCAGATGAGATCAAGTTCTCTACCTATTATCCCGCACCCTTTGGCCAATACAGGCAGTTTACCACAACAGGAAAGACTCTCCTGGCCACTGATGAATACGGCATAGAAACCGATGCCCAAGTAGGCATCGGCACCACAGACCCAG
>CAZPGX010000028.1:0-9963 GCA_964586605.1 uncultured Planctomycetia bacterium | reverse complement strand
ACCAGGGAATTCCGGAAGAGAAACTTGTGGTTAAGCTGGAGCAGGCCTTTGCCTTCATTACATTAGTACATCATATTTTGAATTTAGAAAGGATAACCAAGTTACCTCAAAATTGTCTAATTCAAGCCATATGCCAAACACCTCAAGGTAAAAATATGGGCTTGACCGCAGAAGGAATTGCACCCCACTTCTTTGGCGTGGAAATGCAAGAAGAGGATAGAAGGGTGTATATGAAATTCCAGCCGGCCTTAAAAGTAATGGAAGAGCAGGGCTATCCATTTGAGGGTATTTATGTAAAAGAGACAAGACCCCATCGCTGGCACGCAGTAGCAGAACCCCAAAAAGATTATCAGTCACTTGCAGAAGTTAAAGATGGAATTGGCCGCGAAGATTTGGTGGGAGGAGAAGGTAAAAATCAGAACAGGCGAGCGCAAGAACAGGAAGGCGATTCGCAGCCCGTGGCACCTTCCATGCTCGCCTGTTCTCAATCCAATGCTAATAACAGCAAAAAAGAGCCTACGCTTTTCGATGATACAGTGGCTACAGTTGAACGTATAGCCAAGATGATTAACTTAGACCCGGAGCTTCTTGATTTACTTTGTCAGCCGGAAGATGCCGAACGCGGTGTTGTCACAGTAAAATTCGATGCGCCTAAAGATGATGGAACTATTATGCATCTTACAGGTTTCAGGTCTGTGCATAACACGGCCCGGGGAGCAGCTAAGGGCGGTATTCGTTTTCATCCCCAGGTAACTAAAGAAGAGGTAACGGGCCTATCTTTTCTGATGACGATTAAAAACGCCATTGTGGGTATACCCTTTGGCGGTGGAAAAACCGGCGTTAAGGTCAATCCCAGGGAGCTTTCGCCTGCGGAATTGGCCCGAACCACACGCGCTCTATGCAGGGCCTTAATTGAATACGGCGAAAAATACGGTATTGATGTAATTGGGCCATATGTGTATGTTCCGGCAACCGATGTAGGTACAAGTAATCTTGTAGCGGCATGGTTTGCTGATGAGTATTTCCGCTGGTTAAATGAAGAGCAGGCAATTGCCGATGAAAGATTAAAGGTTGCCTTGAGTAAACACATTAGATGGTTAAAGGAGGAGGGCGTAGATATATACGAAGATAAATACGTTACCCAGACACCCTGTTTGAACAGAGTAGCTCGGGTAGCCAGAAAAGATTTGACCCTGGATGCAGAGGAATTGGCTGTTATTACCAACAAACCTGTAAAGAAAGGCGGCTCCAGGGGAAGGACCAAGGCTACCGGCTTAGGGGTTTTCTTTATCGCCAGAGAGGCGGCGCCGAGATTGATTGGCAAGGACTTAAAAGAATGCACTATTGCCGTTCAGGGTTATGGCAATGTGGGCTCCTGGGCAACGAGGTTCTGTTATCGCTACGGAGCAAAGATTGTGGCAGTGAGCAATTATTATACTGCTATTTATAATCAGGAAGGCATAGATATAGATGCATTAGATGGTTTCATTGAACAGAAGAAGCAAAGATTACACAGCGATAAAGAGGTATCTCTGGAGGATTTTCCCGGCGCAGAGGTGATGGAAGATAAAAATGAATTATTGGAATTAGCTGTAGACATCATGATGCCCTGTGCGTTGGAGAAGCAGTACACTAAAGAGAATGCGCATAGAGCACAGTTTAAGTTACAGGTTCCGGGAGCCAATGGCCCGAACACGCCTGAAGCCAGCGAAATCTTTGCCAAGGAAGGCAAGATGGAAGTCTTTGATGGTTTATCCAATGCTAATGGCGTAGCTGTTTCTTACTTTGAATGGTTGCAAAACCTGGATAACGAGCAGTGGCAGGAGATCCCAGTAGATAGAATGGCTGAAGAAAGAATGGTTTCTGCCTTCAGGCATGTAATGCAAATTTATGAGGTTTATAAGAAAGCAAAACAGCCGATAAGCATCCGCGATGCTGCGATGATACTGGGTATCACGCGGGTAGTTGATGCAATGATAGCGGGTAATAGAAAGTTAAGCGAGGAATTTGATGGCCAGCGCAGGCCCTATCGTATGTCTGCGCTAAAGAGATTACCGGAAACAATAGAAGAATTAAATCGGAATGTTGAGCAAAGACAAGTTAGGGAAAAGGTCGAGTTTTCAGAACTAAGGCATCGCAACGATATCAAGGCTATTGTTCAAGATATCCTTCAGGCAATACGCAGAGGAGATTTAGCTCAAAAAAGAGGAAGTATAATTTTTGTCGCTGGCCCGCTTTCGGTAGGCAAGACGACTTTTAGCGAACGTTTAGCCGAAGAGTTACGGGTGAATAATGTAGCTGTAGATGCATTTCATATTGATAAAGGTAAAGGCGAACGCAATTTATACAAACTACTCACAGGCGAGCCAGTTGAATTAAGATATAATACCTGGATTAATAGGATTATTGGACACGAAGGAGAAAGACCTCTAACCTTAAAGTTAGCCGAAGATACTATCTTAATAGTTGAAGGCGACCAGAAACTTACGGAAGAACTTTACTTAAAATTAGTTAAGGAGGGCAAGAAGGTTTTAGTGCGCTTTGTCAATACAGCAACCAGTATGAAGATGCAGGATAATCGCCCGCTTACTTCACGCAGCCTAAGATTAATGAGAAGGATATTGGAGTTTTCTCAACAGAGGAGAGAACATCGCCAGGCCCTGGGCAAAGAAGTCTCCCTTAATATCTTAGGAGAGACTGCCTTAAGAATAATCAGGGGTAGGGATGGTATTCGCCAGATTCAGATGAAAAAGGCATATAGGTTGTGGCAATACGCCGAGGAAAGCAGAAGGAGCACCTTTAATGCCTACTTATCTTATGAGCTTGCGGCTTATAAGCCAATCCTCTGGCCAATCTTACAGAGGGCGCTTGAATTAGCTGTTGAGCAGAGCGACCATCGCAGCGCAAAGATAATTGAGAAACTGCAAATGCTTCTGCGGCCGCTAAAAACCGTGGAAGAGAATATTATTCCGCAGGGCTCTATTCTTGCCGAATTTGTCGGAGTGGATAGATTAATTACTTCGTCTATAGGCGATGATTATTCAAGCGAGGGGACTTTTGGCAAGCCGGAAAGAAACATTTTATTGAAAGCCATGATGGCCGACGGCGCTAAGATTTTGCGTATCAGCCGAAACAAGCAAAACAGGGAAATGGAGGCTATTATTGTTGAGGCTGGTAAAAAGTCGGCGAAACAATTGAATGAGGCTCAAGAAAATAAGATTACTTCTCGGTTTACAAAAGTAAAAAAACTGATTTTTAGTTATAGTGAAAAAAAGATAAGAGTTCCTTCATCGCTTCTTATAATCCTGGGCTTGCCTAGGCAAGTAGGCGCAAATACCTTGAGGATAACCGAAGATGGAAAAATTGAAGTTAATGGAGAGAAAACTCGAGGCAGTCGTACTGGTAATATAAGCATCCTTTCTGCTAGCGCCTTTAAAGATTTAGCCACTCTTTGTACTGTTTTAGCTCATGAAACGAATATTCCCCAAGATATCAAAGCCGGACTTAGTGAAGAAGACCAGCATATGGAAGGTCTGGTCAGAGAGCGGTTGATATTGAAACGCTTGCACGACAACAAAAAAATAGATGATGATACTTTTAGCCGGGAAACAAAAAGATTAGATGTAGCGTTTGAAGATGCCGCAGTAGAGATAATAAACGAAGGCGATGATAAACCAGATAAAGAGCCTACTGTTGTTAAGCAAGGTAAAGATGAAGGGGGGCCGCTTGAGCTTGCTCCCGTGGATAAAGACTGGACAGCTGCACAAGAAAAAGTTGAAGAAGCGGCTAAAGTTATTATGGAGCCAGAAGAGACTCAAGAGCAACCCCAGACTTCTGCTGTTCCACAGGAATGCGCAATAAACAATATAGAAATAAAAGAATATTACGGGGGAAGGCAAATTATTGCAAATGTTGTTTATGCTGGCCAAAAAATTACTCTGGAACTTCTTACTTACAGTCACGGAGATGAATGGAAGTCTAAGCCTAAAATTACGATACTAATTCAAGACTTAATTGAAGCATTGAAACAAGAGCAAAATCGCCAGTGGTTAGGTGTTATTTTAAAAGAATTATCTGATACAAAATGGGAAAAAACAATCAAGCATCAGGAAAATGGCCTCTTAAGAATACTTGCGATACCGGGTGAGCTCGGCATTTCTGCCGAGGAGTTAATTAAGGCTGTGCCAGAAGAATCTGCCGAAGATACTTCTGCGCAGACCGACCTTTCCGCTAGTGATGATATTCAGACATATCCGGGGTTGATCAGAGAATCATCCAGAAATATAAAGATAATCGCCCACATACCACAGAAAGGCATTATTCGTGGAAATAAATTGAGCCTCTATGCCGAAGAAGATTTTTTAGGCCAGCTCCTTAAGGCCGGATACACCAGAAGAAAAGCCAGAAGAATAATAGCTAATTTCAACAGAGGTATGGCCGATTGGGACAAAAAGCAATTGGAAAAACAGGGAACCCTGCCGCATAACCCACGTAAGGGTGGATTTGTGTTATTTAGCGGCCAGTTGTATGGATTTAATTATCGTAAATACTGGATTGGTTTGAATGTCAAGCTCTTTGACGGAACAATGAAGGAGCTAGGTTTGACTAAAGCCGAACTTAAGATCTTAAGAATCTGGATAAGAATTCATGAAGAACTACATTCATTAAAAAGCTTAACCATAAGTCAAATAATAAGAAAACAAGAGAGGTTCTTTTTAAGTTTACATCCGCTTACTAAAAGATGCCTTGTTAGGGCTTTTGGAAAAACCGAACACGTTCATAAGCTAATTAATTATAGATATTTGTCTTATCTTTTAGAGAATTCAAAGAAAAAAATGGATTTGAAATTATCCCTGCTTAGAGAGGCTTTGGTTAATTTTGATATAGCTTTGAAAATGGAAGTTAGAAAAAAGCTGAAAAACGAAGCATTTAGCTTTTATGTTGATTATACCGGTATTGCTGTCTGCTATGGAAAGAGTGCAGCACGTACCTTATATCATTCAGATATTTCTTGGCTTTCTAAGGCAGCAATATCTTCCTTTTTAACCCTGCAGCATCCTGAGCTGCCACACGGCATTACAAAGCTTATTAAGGCCTTTAAATTTGCTGAAGGGTCAATTGGCTTTGAAGATGTGGCTGAAAATATTATTGCTAATAAACAAAAAGATAATCAGAAAGGAATGTTGCGAGAAATAGTTTATCTTTATTGGATATCCAGGCAGCTTAGGAAAAGAAGTAAGGCAGTAGCAGAGCTGCCGGCTTTACATGTTCAGATATCTAAAGGAGATGAACCAATTACTGATTTAGACGGCATCTATAAGGTTCATGGTACTGGCGGCGGCAAAAAAGACGGTTATTACTGGGTTCAGATTTCTAATACATCGAAATCCTTGAAAAAGAAACCAGAACCTATGGCCAGAGCTTTTGAGAGCTTAAAGAAAATTAACCATATACATCCAATAACTGCCCTCCCGTTATTAAAGGATAGCAAAGGGAAACCTCGTAAGGTTACTGGTTTTGTTTTTGCTATAGAGAAGAGAAGATTTAATAAAAGGGCAAGAAGAAATTTCAAGAAAGAACTTAATGGTTTTGCTTGCTTTAAAGATGCCAGGGTGTATGTAGTTGCCGTTCCGGAAGATGAATTCTTCATTACCGGCAAATCCCATCAGAAAAAAAAGGCTTCAGGATCAGGAGCTTCATCCATAGACTTATCTAGAATTTCCCATCATCATCCCGATGATATCTTTGCCAATGATGGCTTAGGTTTTATGGGAAGCAGGGCGCCGGGATTGCCGCTTTGGACTTTCTTTGCTGATGGGAGTGGGACAGAAAGATTTGGCAGAAAGGAAACCCCCGACACCACCCCGCCTTCGGTTGGTTCGGAGGGGGACGAAAACCAGCAAATAGGACAGGTATACCGTGAAATTAAGCAATTTAATGAGACATATCGAAGAGAGTTAGAGGATAGAATTTGGGAAGAGAGGTTTAACGATGATAGAGATGAATTTGTAATAAAGCAAGAAACGGAGGATATTTTAGCAGAGTTCGATGGCATTGCGGAAGGACTAGCCGATGGGCGTGAAAGGTTAAGAAGTACAAGAATCTCTGATGACCAAAGAGGAAGAGAGATTAATGCAGGTTTTATCATCGCTTTTGATTTTGCAAGAGAAGCGGTGAGTGGTTTTCTTTCAGATGAGATCGCGGATATTAATAAAAATATAGATGAGGACGCTCTTTGGAGGCTTGAGTCGCTAAAACATATGTGTGATATACCTGATATAAAAGCGCACATCTACAAGCGATTAGCCAAATTATACGAAGGAATAGAGAAATGCGAATCCCTGGAAACCACACTTAATTTTGCACTCGAGCGTGAAGCGGAAGTTGTCGGGAATTATTTGGGACATACCGACAATAATGAGGATAGCATTCGTGGAGTACTGGGAGAGTACCAAATGGCTTTGTCAGTGGAGCACAATTTCCTTAAAGCTCGCCGGGAATTTCTCGTGCCTAAATGGAAAAAACATGGTTTTGTTGTTGTTGACGAGGCATTGTGTAAGTTAGACCAAGAAACCGTTGGTACTTCTTTCACTCCCCCCTTGGCCGAGAAAGAAAAGAAAACTTTAATCAGACTCTGGCAACTACAGGAAAAGGGGACAAAACAAATAAAAGCTATAAACGAAATGCAAGGTTTCGAAGTCCAAAAAATATCGATAAAACAGGCGTTGCATTACGCAGAGACTGGTCAATTATTTTTAGATGAACAAGGTAAGTTCCATCTTTTTGGTGGGGGTGTATCTAAAGATAAGAATCATCTCGCCAACCCGCCGCTTGAGGGGAAAGCGTGTTTAGGTCGTATGTTTTTTAAGCCCGGCTTAAACAGCAAGCTTACACATAGCCCTAATAGTAATTTTACCTCTATTATCAATATAAGAAAAGCCATTACTGAAGATGTTGTAGCCAATACCAAGGGTGTTACGGTCAATATTGAAGAGGATACGCCAGATGAAGTGCTTTTAAGTATTGCTTGGGATAGCTTTATAGTGACGTTGGCCGAACTCATTAATAACGCCAAACAACACAAGGCAGCGGATGTCTTTGTGAGTGCAAGAATGGATGCTGGTTGCTTAGTTATTGAGATAGCGGATCATGGAACAGGTATCAATTACGAAAAGTTAGCCTCTTTGTTAGTAGATGCAGCCAAAGAAGAAAGGGTAGTTAGAAAAGGCAGCGGAGAGCTTTTAGTCCTAATGCAAAAGGAAATTGCCCAAGGAGTAGCCATCGAGGAGAAAGGAAAAGTTGTAACAGAAAAAGAGGTTTTGAGCTTTGCTAAGCAGCGAGAGCCGGAACTGCCGTTTATTGCGGGTCTCTCAGCTAGCGATAGCGCGGGAGTAGGCCTCTATACAGCCAGAGAAAATGTGAAAAGCGCTGGTGGGATAATTGAGTTAAGCTCGAAGTTTGGTGAGGAAACAGTGGCTACTATTCGGTTACCAATTGAATCTCAAAACCCTATCAGAGAAAGGCCGACTTATGGTTCCACTTGGGAGGAGCGCAGCAGGTATAGCCATACGATTGACTCAGAGATAAACCAGGAAGTCTCTATGAGGCCTATTTTAAAGGGTATGAGGATGCTAATAGAAAAGGGCCTTGGTAATGTGTCAAATTACAAAGTAAAACTACAGGGCATTTTGAATAATCTAGAACTATCAAAAAATATAGAAAAGAAAAGCAAGGCCTCTATTGAGCAGGCCTTGAGCCAGGCAATTACGTTATCTGAAGATGAGTTAGATAAAGTAAAAGAGATACTAGTTTCTGTATATAAAATATTAGAGGTTCGTATGGAGGCAGTTTTAGGTATTAGAGCGGCATTTGAAAGGAAGCTAGCTGCCATTTGCGAAGCTATCAAAGAGCGTAATCAACGGATTAAAGAAAGAATTTTTGTTATTGAAAAGAATTTAGCCGATAATGCCGGCATTGCTGATAGGCAGCACGCTTTAGGAAATATAAAGGCTTTAAGTCAAGGATTTTGGGCAGCCGGAGAATCCTTTAATGGTGAGCCCGAATATAAGATATCCGGAATTACGGGTTTTTCCGAGCTCTTTGGATATTTAGCAGATGTCTTAGGTGAGGCTAATGCGGGAGCTACTCCCAAGCTCGCTTTTGATTTACTGCATCGTGCGCAGGTTCAAGTTGAGAACGCTAAACTTTTGCTTGAATTTTGGACCATCTTTAGAGAAAGATGGACGCAGGAACTTTTAAAAGGCCAATTCTCTAAACAGAAAACCTTTGAGTTGGTTTATGAAAGATTCATTAAAGACAAAGGTCTAGTCCGTGGCAGTCCCTTATGGGAATATCTTTGGCTTGCAGTGTTTGTGCCATATCATATTGGTCGCAAGAATTCCCGCCGTCTGAATCCTGTCTTTGAAGCCGTTATGCGCCTCTATCTCATTCATCAATTAACCAGATTACAATCAGCTATAGACCGTCATATTGTGCTTAAAGCTCATAAGTCAACCTATGCAACTATAGAATGTATTGTTGAAGAAATGGGTGGCCCTGAGAGCTCTCAAGTAGAGAAGACTTCTTTGGAACAAAGAGAGCGTATAATTGAAGCTTTGATTTCTGATTATACGCTGGATATATTCCAAAGCCAGAAAATAGGTGAGATTGGAGTTAAACAGGCTTTAAGTAAAACCGGTGCCGCCAGGGCTTTCTTGAAATACAAAGAAGACAAGATTAAACAAGCTGCGTTTTCCTCTAACAATAGACTAGAAGAGGCCCACAAAAAACTCCAAAAACGCGGCTTTCCTCCTTTTGTGCGGTTTAAGGATGTATTTAAGGCAGCCGGCGAAGATGAGAGGTTTGCTCTTTTAGAAGATTTAGATTTTCTTGACGAAGTTATGCGCCGAGCTAAGGACGAAAAGAGGCTAGACCAAAGACAAGAGCTAATTATTCACCGTTATTATTATGAACAAGAACGAGTAAAAACAATCGCAAGGAAGCTAAAGATTACAACCAAGCGTGTTTACCAGATTAGAAATGCAGCACTTAAAAAATTACGCAAAACAGCGCAGGATATGCTTGAAGGAAGGCAAAGACAGAACCAAGTTGCGCCGGCATCAAAACAACAGAAGACGACTCCAAGAGCAGTCTTGAGATGGGAAGAAATGCAAACAGAATTAAAGGCCCTGCCGATTGAGAGTTTATCCGAAGAGCAATTTAAACGAGCCTGCAGAGAAAGAGTTTTCTATTGGGATATACCAGGATTATTGTCTGATTTGCCAAAGGAGTTAGAGCGGTTGCTTTCTGAATCCTTGCCAAAATGGCAACTGCAAAATAAACTTATTAGCGGCTACTGGAATTTATTGCGTAGAACAATAAATAAAACCATAAGCGAAGGAGAGCTTGATGTAGCCAAGACATTTCTTATAAATATTACAGAGATAATGTTAAAGAACAGGGCTGTAAAAGATGCTCCTGGCGGATTAGAGTTTTCTATACACAAAATAATAAAAAAAGCAATGCACAAAATCCGCCGCCATTTAAATCGGGACACCCTCCTGCGCCCTTCGGGCTTCCCCCTTCGCCAAGGCTTCGGGGGACAGGTCGGAGGGCAGGCATCCCATTTATCGGGAGAGAAAATAGTAATCGAAAACTTAGAAAAAATTTATCAAGCACTTGAACAAGTTAAAAGTATTGTAGGGGTGCTTGAAGTTGGAAGCCTTTCTGCTCAAGCCGCTAAAGAACAGCTTAGAAAAATCTCGGATTTAGCGGAAAACTATCTAGATAATATTGCGCGAAGCAGAAAGTGGCCTGATGAAACAGAAAAGCTGCTAAAGCGCATAGGCGATAAATTTTATTGGTTCAGTTTTAATGATGCGATTAAGAACCCGCAGCAAATTAGAGAAGGCGTAGCGTGGATAGAGCGAGTTATAAAAGATATTGAAGGCGTTGTTGCATCAG
>CAZPGX010000027.1:4046-9964 GCA_964586605.1 uncultured Planctomycetia bacterium | reverse complement strand
AGTAGGTGGCTTCGAACCACTTGGTTGCAGGTTCGAATCCTGCCGAGCGCGCCATACTTCGCTTATATTGGGCCAAACTAAAGAAGTAAGCTACGTATGACAGGCCAACTACGTAAATTATTGACGGCTTTTGGCCTTTATGCTATAATAATGAGCCTTATTGCTATATGTGAGCCCGCATAGCTCAGTTGGTAGAGCAGGTCCCTCTTAAGGACAAGGTCCAAGGTTCGAGCCCTTGTGCGGGTACCATAGTTAGCAGGCTGCCGGGCGGACGTGGTGGAATTGGCAGACACGCAAGATTTAGGATCTTGTGGGGCAACCCGTGGGGGTTCAACTCCCTCCGTCCGCATCAGAATTAGAAGAAAATACGCGGGCGTAGCTTAGTTGGTAGAGCGTAACCTTGCCAAGGTTAAGGTCGTGGGTTCGAGACCCATCGCCCGCTCCAATGATTTCTAAAATAGGAGAGGAGAAACAAAGAGATGAAGATTATGGACTTCTTGAGTGCGGAGGCAATTAGCGTTAACCTGCAAGGCGCCAACAAAAAGGAGTTAATCAAAGAGCTAGTTGGCCTTTTGATTAAATCCGGCGGGATTAAGGACAAGGATAAAGAAAAGGTGGCTAAGGTGCTTCTTGAGCGCGAGGCCTTGGGTTCTACCGGCATCGGCCAGGGGATTGGTATCCCCCACGGTAAATTCGGGGGAGTGAAGAAGCTGGTTGGTGCCTGCGGAGTATCGCGTCAGGGCATAGATTTCGAGTCCTTAGACGGCGAGCCGGTTTATATCTTTTTCCTGCTGCTTGCGCCGGAGGACTCTGCGGGGCCGCATCTTAAGGCCCTGGCTCGGGTTTCCCGCCTCTTAAAAGATAAGTATTTTAGAGAGATTTTAAAAACAGCAAAGGATGATAAAGCGTTGCTTAAGGTGCTCAAGCAGGAAGACCAGAAAAAGGGCTGATGGATAGATTTAAGTGGTTGTATCCGGGGATTAAGGTGAAGAGATGGGTGCTGATGTGCATCCTGGGCATCAGCATGGTCTGCGCAGGTTCTATAGATTTGGTCTCCCCGGATTATCTGAGCGTACGCATTTTAGGAGGGTTTACTTTATTTTTAGGGATAGCCCTAATCTTTGTGGGCCTGGAAAGGACGGTAAAGTCTTTTCTTTCCGTCTTTTTACCCAAGGAGGAGAAGAAGGTTCTTGAGCTTATGTATCGCAAAAGCCAACTGGCTCAGGGGCCGAAGATTGTAGCCATCGGAGGGGGCACCGGGCTTTCCAATCTGCTCTACGGCCTGAAGGAATATTCCAGCAACATTACGGCGGTTGTTACGGTAACCGATGACGGAGGAAGCTCGGGAAGATTGCGCCGGCAATTCGGGCTTCTTGCCCCGGGAGATATCCGCAACTGCCTGGTTGCGCTGGCCGATACCGAGCCTTTAATGAGAAACCTTTTCCAATTTCGCTTCGGCGGGGAAGCCGAACTCAACGGCCATAGTTTCGGCAACCTTTTTATTACGGCGATGACCAAGGTTACCGGAGATTTCGAAAAGGCGGTTAAGGAGTCCAGCAAGGTTTTGGCTATCCGGGGACGCGTAATTCCCTCCACATTGGAGGAGGTGGGGCTGATTGCCGAATACGCGGATGGGACTAAGATATCCGGAGAGAGTAAAATTTCTGGGGAAAAAAAGGCGATCAGGAAGATTTATTTAAGCCATAAAACGTGTGACCCTACTCCCGAGGCGCTTGAGGCTATTAAAGGTGCGGATGTTATTGTTGTTGGCCCGGGTTCACTTTATACGAGTGTTATTCCCAATGTATTGATTGAGGGGATTACCAAGGCCATTTTAGAATCGAAAGGGCTTAAGGTTTATATCTGCAATATAATGACCCAGAGCGGCGAAACCGATGATTATAAAGCCTCGGACCATATTGAGGCGCTTGTAGCCCACGCAAAATCCAAGCTTATCGATTATTGTATTCTTAATCTTGCGCGCATTCCGCTTGATTTTATAGAAAAGTACAAACAGGAAGATGCCGAGCCTGTTGTTGCCGATACAGAAAAGGTCAAAGAGATGGGTTTCTCTGTAATTGAAGAAGACCTGCTGAACGCAACCGATTATCTCAGGCACGATGCCCAGAAACTAGCTGGGATTGTTATGGATTTATTAGAGTCGAAATCAAAAATAGATGAATCAATCTAGTGTAATAAAGAAAGACCTGGTGGTCAAGAATAAATTGGGCCTGCATGCGCGTCCAGCGGCGCTGTTTGTCCAGATTGCCAATAAATACGACGCGGAAATCTCCGTAAAAAAGGGAAGGCAGCTGGTGAACGGAAAATCGATTATGGGCATTATGATGCTGGCGGCGAGCAAGGGCAGCAAGATTTGCATTATCGCCAAAGGCGATGATGCCCAAGAGGCACTTGAGGAACTGCAAAGATTAGTAATGAGCAGGGAATAAAATGCTGAGAAAAACTATTCTGATGAAGGGTATTCCTGCGGCGCCGGGGTTGGTTCTCGGCAAGGCCTTTTGTCTGGGCAGCGAAGATTTGAAGGTCGAGAAGCGCCGTATCCCGGAATCCAGGATTCCTAAAGAGATTGCCCGTTTTGAAGAAGCCTTGATCAAGACCCGCACGGAAATCCTGGATATCCAGAAGAAGATTACCAAAGAGATGGGCATCCGCCATGCCCAGATCTTCAATGCCCACCTGTTGGTTTTAGAGGACAGGACCTTAATCGAAAGTGTAATTACCGGCCTGAAGAAAGAAAAACTCTGTGTAGAATATATATTTTTGGAAGTCCTGAAGAAATACATCAAGACATTTTCCCACATCGGCGATCCTTACTTAAGGGAACGCCTAAGCGATATAGAGGATGTAGGCAAGCGTATCTTAAGGAACTTGCGCGGTATTCGCCGCGAGGTTTTAAGCAACCTGAAAGAGAAATTGGTTATTGTTGCCTACGACCTTTCTCCTTCGGATACCGCTTCAATGCGTAAAGAGAAGGTGCTTGGGTTTATTACCGATATCGGCGGCAAGACCTCGCATACCGCGATTATGGCCAAGGCCTTAGAGATTCCCGCTGTGGTTGGCCTGGAAGAGGCGACGGCAAAGGTAAAGACCGGCGATACCATAATAATAGACGGAACCCGCGGCGAGGTCATCATCAATCCCGACCGCCTTACTCTCGGAAAATACAAGCAGCGGATTGAGGAATTGTTACGCCGGGAGTCGCTGCTTTTGAAATTAAAAGATTTGCCGGCCGTGACCCGGGACGGCCACAAGGTAGAATTGGCGGCGAATATAGAACTGCCTGATGAACTTCCTTCGGTGATTGCCCATGGGGCCCAGGGAATAGGGCTTTATCGCAGCGAATATTTTTATATGAACAGGGTAGGCCTGCCCAGCGAGGACGAACATTTTGAGGCCTATAAGAAAGTGAGCGAGCAGATAAAGCCGAATTCGGTAGTTATCCGTACGCTGGATTTAGGCGGGGATAAGTTTTTATCACAACTGGATATACCGCAGGAGATGAATCCTTATCTTGGCTGGCGGGCAATCAGGTTTTGCCTGGCCCGGCCGCAAATCTTCAAGGCGCAGTTGCGGGCAATCCTGCGCGCTTCGGCATATGGCAAATTAAAACTGATGTACCCGATGATTTCCGGCATAGAAGAGTTCAGGCAGGCCAACAAAATGCTGGAAGAGGTCAAGGAGGAATTACGCAGGAAGCAAATCGCTTTTGATAAAAATATTGAAGTGGGCGCGATGATTGAGATACCTTCGGCAGCCCTGACCTGCGATATCCTGGCCAAAGAAGCGGATTTCTTTAGCATCGGCACCAACGACCTAATCCAATATTCTATTGCCGTAGATAGGGTAAACGAAAAGATTGCCTATCTCTATGAGCCGACTCACCCGGCGGTCTTGCGTTTAATCAAAAACGTTATCGACGCCGGACATAAAGAGGGTATCTGGGTAGGCATGTGCGGAGAGATGGCTTCGGAGCCGGCGTTTGCCCTTTTGCTTTTAGGCTTAGGCCTGGATGAATTTAGCGTCTCTCCGGCCGCAGTCCCGCTCATTAAGCGGGTTATCCGCGCGATTACCTTAAAGCAGGCCCGGGCAGTGGCCCGGGCGGCCCTGGCCTTAACTACGGGCAAAGACATAGAAAACTTCAGTAAACAAAAATTAAAGGAACTGGTTAAATAAAATGCAAAAACTTGACGATATTAGGGGTATAGAGAGAATAGATGCCTTAAAGATGCGTGATGTAATGGCAAAACTGCCCGAATATTGCAACCAGGCCTACGAGCTAGGTAAGCGATTTTTGCTTCCGGCGAATTTTGGCAAATTTAAGAATATAATTTTTTGCGGGCTGGGCGGCTCTGCTATGGGCGCAGAAGTTGTCGGTTCTTATTTAAGAAGTGAAATAAAGCTGCCCGTAATAGTTAACAGAGACTATACACTTCCCGAGTTTGTTAACAATGAGTCTCTGGCAATCCTAATCAGCTATTCCGGAGATACAGAGGAGACCCTCAGCGCCTATAAGGAGGCTCGAAGAAAAAGCGCTAAGATTATTGTTTTGACCTCGGGCGGACAACTGGCAGAGCTGGCCAAGAAAGAGGGCCGCCCCTGCCTTTTAATTCCCGCAGGCCTTCCGCCAAGAGGGGCCCTGGCTTTTGTTTCTATTCCGGCGCTGGCTATTTTTTCCCAGGCAGGTTTAATCGAAGATAAAGAAAAAGATGTCCGGGAAGCAGTTTCCCTTTTGAAAAGAATACATAAAGGCTCCCTGGGCGTGAGCGTGTGCGTTGAATCCAATCCGGCGAAAAAATTAGCCTGCAAACTTTTTGACAAATTGGGCTTCGTCTATGGGGGTTCAGAGCTCTTATCCGCCGTAGTTACCCGCTGGAGGGGCCAGTTTGCCGAGAACAGCAAGGCCTTGGCCTCAAGCCATGTTTTGCCGGAGATGAACCACAATGAGATAGTCGGCTGGCAGCACCCTGAGGAGTTGTTAAAAAGATTTATAGCGATAATTTTGAGAGATAGGCAAGACCACCCCCAGGTTAAAAAAAGGATAGAAATCACCAAGGAAATCCTCCAAGGCCAGGGCGTAGAGGTGGAGGAGGTTTACTCACAGGGAGAAGGCCTCCTGGCCAGGACATTTTCTTTGATTTATGCGGGTGACTTCGCCAGTTTTTATCTTGCCATTCTTAACGGCGAAGACCCCACCCCGGTCAAAAGAATCGATTATTTAAAAAAACGCTTGAAAGAACTCTAAAGATGAAATCTCTGATATTAGCGGCAGGTTATGCCACACGGATGTATCCCTTGACCTTGAATAAGGCTAAGCCTTTATTACCCGTGGCCGGCAGGCCCACGATAGAGCATATAGTCGAGCGGATCGAGGAAATTGAAGAGATTGATAAAATCCTTGTTGTAACCAATGAGAAATTTTTTGAGCAGTTCGAAAATTGGCGCAACGGTTTTAGCGCAAAGAAGCCGATTAAGATTTTAAACGACCAAAGCACCTCGGAAGGCGACCGCCTCGGCGCCGTCGGCGATATGGATTTTGTGATTAAGGAAGAGAAGATTACAGGGGATTTGCTGGTGGTCGGAGGCGATAATTTATTTGAGCTGGGCTTCCGGGAATTTATGGACTTTGCCAAAGGGAAAAGCCCCGCATCTTCTATCGGGGTTTACGACATTAAAGATAAAAAGGCAGTAAAAAGGTATAGCCAGGTCTGCCTTGATAGAGACCAGAAGATTATAGAGTTTGTAGAAAAGCCGCAAAACCCCACTTCTACCCTGGTGGCCAAATGCATTTATTTTTTTCCCGGCGCTAAATTAGATTTAATATCCGAATATATCAAATCAGGCGGCTCGATTGATGCGCCGGGGTATTATATCAGCTGGCTTTGCCGCAAGGCTTCAGT
>CAZPGX010000027.1:0-3946 GCA_964586605.1 uncultured Planctomycetia bacterium | reverse complement strand
GAAAGGAGAAAACTAGATGGCAAGGGCTGTGCGCATTTTGACATCGGAGTCGGTAACGGAAGGGCATCCGGATAAGCTCTGTGACCAGATCTCGGACGGAATCCTGGATGAGGTCTTGCGGCAGGATACGCAGGGGCGGGTGGCCTGTGAGACATTTGTAACTATGGGATTGGTTGTTGTCGGCGGAGAAATTACCACCCATGGCTATGTGGACGTGCATAAAGTGGTAAGGAAGATTGTGAAGGATATTGGCTATACCAACCCCCGCTTTGGATTCAATTATGAGTCCTGCGCTATCCTTAACGGTATTCATTCGCAGTCGCCTGATATCGCCCAGGGCGTAAATCGCGGCGGCGCCGGAGACCAGGGATTAATGATAGGCTATGCCTGCGATGAGACGCCTGAGCTGATGCCTTTGCCGATTATCCTGGCTCATAAATTGGCGATGCGCCTGGCTGAGGTGCGCAAGAAAGAGATACTTAAGTTCCTCGGCCCCGACGGAAAATCGCAGGTGAGCGTGGAGTATCGTTCAGGAATTCCTAAACGGGTAGATAGCGTGGTGCTTGCTTCTCAGCATACCCCCGAGATACTGGATAAGTCCGGGCAGAGGATAACCAAAACCGCGCGCCGGCAGATTATTAACGCGGTGGCCAGGCCGGTTTTGGGTAAGTGGATAGATAAAGATACCAAATTTTATGTCAATGAGACGGGTAAATTTGTTGTCGGCGGCCCGCAGTCGGATACGGGGATGACCGGAAGGAAGCTGATTGTGGACACATACGGCGGCATAGTTTCCCACGGCGGGGGTGCTTTCAGCGGAAAGGACCCGACCAAGGTTGACCGCTCGGCAACGTACATGGCCAGATATGTCGCCAAGAATATTGTTGCCGCAGGCCTGGCCCGCAAGTGCCTTATACAGCTTGCCTATGTAATCGGCCGCGCAGATCCCCTGGCAGTATATGTGGATACCTTCGGTACGGCAAAGGTATCCGAGGCTAAACTGGCAAGACTGGTCAGAAAACATTTTGCCTTAACGCCGCGGGGAATAATTGATATGCTGGATTTATTGAGGCCGATTTATCAAAAGACTGCTGCCTATGGGCATTTCGGCAGGACCCACGAACACTTCAGCTGGGAAAAGACTGATAAGGTTGCCGCCTTAAGGAGAGTAAGATGAAGTATCATATTAAGGATATGCATCTGGCAAAGAAGGGAAAATTGCGCATTGAATGGGCCGGGCGCGATATGCCGGTTTTGAAACTGGTTAGAGAAAGGTTTGCCCGCCAGAAGCCGTTAGCCAATATGAGGATTGGCTGCTGCCTGCATGTAACCGCAGAAACCGCCAATCTTATGTTGGCCCTCAAGGCTGGCGGGGCAAAAGCGGCGCTTTGCGCCTCCAATCCTTTAAGCACGCAGGATGATATTGCCGCATCGTTAGTGAAAGATTACCATATCCCTGTATTTTCCATAAAGGGTGAAGACAACAAGACCTATTATAAGCATATAAACAGCGTGCTGGATATTAAGCCCCATATTACTATGGACGACGGAGCGGACCTTGTTTCGACTGTTCATCAGAAAAGAAGGGATTTGGTTTCGGGCCTCTTGGCCGGCACAGAGGAGACTACCACCGGCGTAATCAGGTTGCGCAGCCTGGAGCGCAAAGGGCTTCTGCTGTTTCCTGTTATTGCGGTTAACGATGCCGACACAAAACACCTCTTTGACAATCGCTACGGGACCGGGCAATCTACAATTGACGGGATACTGCGCGCTACTAATAAATTGTTGGCAGGGACCAATTTTGTGGTCTGCGGCTATGGATGGTGTGGCCGAGGAGTGGCCATGCGCGCTAAAGGTATGGGCGCAAATGTGATTATTTGCGAGGCTAACCCCCTGCCTGCCTTAGAAGCGGTAATGGACGGATACAGGGTTTTGCCTTTGCGTGAAGCCGCCAGAGTTGGCGATATCTTTGTTAGTGTTTGCGGCGATACCAGCGTCCTGCGCAGGGAACATTTTCTGCTGATGAAGGATGGGGCAATTTTGGCTAATTCCGGACACTTTAACGTAGAGATAGACCTGAAAAGCTTAGGAAAACTGGCCAGAAAAAAAAGAAGAATTCGCGAGTTTGTAGAAGAATACACCTTAAGGAACAACAGGCGGCTTTTTGTCTTAGGAGAGGGAAGGCTGATTAACCTGGTAGCGGCAGAGGGGCACCCACCTTCGGTAATGGATATGAGTTTTGCCAATCAGGCCCTGGCCTGTGAATTTGTGAAAAAGAAGGCTAAGTCTTTAAAAAGAATAGTTTATCGGGTTCCCCGGGAAATCGATAAAAAGATTGCCCGGCTTAAGTTAAAGTCTCTGGGCATAAGGATTGACAGCTTAACGGCTGAACAGAAGAAATATTTATCTTCGTGGGAAATAGGAACTTAGGGGGCGAGAGATGAATTTATTGTGGATACGGATATTCTTTATAGTTGTTTCGGGGCTGGTCGGAAATCAGCTGGGCGGGGTTTACAGTGTGGTTGTCGACAAGCAACTGGGCCTTTTGGGCTTGGCCGTAGGTGTTGTTGGGGCGCTGGTTGTTATTGTTCTGGAGACTTTGATGCGTCGGGTTTCGGTAGCCGGGCTTTCTGCGGCTGTGTTCGGGCTTGTCTTTGGGCTAATTATGGCTGTGCTTTTGTCTTTTGGCTTGAATATGGTTCCGATGGAGGAGGGGTTGCGTTCGTCGCTTCGGGTAATCCTGATGTTGATATTCTGTTATCTGGGAATGGTTATCGCCATGCGCGGCAAGGATGAGTTCAACCTGGTTATTCCCTACGTACGCCTGGCGCGGCAGGATGTAAGCGCGCAGTTGATTGTTTTAGATACGAGCGTAATTATCGACGGCAGGATTGCCGATATGAGCCAGACAAAATTTGTCGAAGGCAGATTCATTATTCCCCGCTTTGTCTTGAAGGAACTGCAGCAGATAGCGGATTCCAAAGATAGCTTAAAGCGAAACCGGGGCAGACGCGGCCTTGAGATTTTAAGCAAGATACAGAAGAACCCCCAGTTGGATGTCAGGATCCACGAAGAGGATTTCCCTGAGTTGCCTGATGTGGACAGCAAGTTGATCAAGCTGGGAAAAGTCCTTGATGCCAAGATTTTTACTAACGATTTTAATCTGGGCAAGGTGGCGGAGCTTCAGGGGGTAAAGGTGCTGAATATGAATGAGCTGGCCAATGCCCTGAAGCCTATTGTGCTGCCGGGCGAGGTCTTGGAGATAAAGCTAGTTAAAGAAGGCAAGGAGCATAATCAGGGGATAGGCTACCTTGACGACGGGACGATGATTGTGGTAGAGAACGGCAAACAGTTTTTAGGCCGGACAATCATGGCTGCGGTTACCAGTGTATTGCAGACTACGGCCGGACGAATGATTTTCGCCAAGCCGGAAAACAATAGAAAAGGACATAGATAAACCCAAAATTTTGGTTGCCCAGATGTATCGAATAGGTATAGGATATGACCTCCACCGCCTGATCAGGCGGCGCAAACTTATTTTAGGGGGGATAATCATACCTTACACCAAGGGCCTCCTCGGCCATTCGGACGCAGATGTGTTAATCCACGCCATTTGCGATGCCTTGCTTGGCGCCTCAGGTCGAGGCGATATCGGCGAACACTTCCCGGATTGCGACCCCGCGTACAAAAATATCTCCAGCGTAAAATTGCTCAAAAAAGTGGCCCGGCGACTGAGGGCCCTGAAGTACTCTATTAACAATATAGATGCCGTAATTGTGGCGGAAAAGCCATCATTGGTTTCCTACAAGAAAAAGATATCCCGCAACATTGCTCAAATATTAAACCTGCCTTCCAAAAAGGTAAATGTCAAGGCAACTTCCGCTGAAAAGCTGGGCCCGATCGGCAGGGGCCAGGCAATATCCGCCCACGCCATCGCCTTGATTAA
>CAZPGX010000026.1:0-10174 GCA_964586605.1 uncultured Planctomycetia bacterium | reverse complement strand
GTCGAGAATCGAAAATTGGCTTCGATTGCGGTCTAATTTCGAATTTCGATTTTCAAGAGAAGGTGGATAAAGATGAACCGTGAAATTTTTCGAGAATACGATATAAGGGGCCTGGTAAATAAAGACTTAACTTATGGGGTAGTTGAAACCATAGGCAGGGCCTTCGGAAGCTATATCGGAAAAGGCAAGGTGGCTGTGGGAGGCGATAACAGGCTCAGCACTGAGGAGTTCAGGAAGGCCTTAATCTCCGGGATACTTTCCACCGGCCTGGATGTAACGGATATTGGCATTGTCCCTACGCCGGTATTATACTTTGCCCTTCATCACTATAAAATGGCAGGAGGAATTCAGATTACCGGCAGCCACAATCCACCTCAATTTAATGGGTTTAAGATATGCAAAGGTGTAGATGCCATTCATGGTCAAGAGATTCAAGCCCTGTATAAGAGAATAAAGTCTGAAAAATATAATAAAGGAAAGGGAAAGAAAACATCACTTGATTTAATACCCACCTATGTAAAGTTTATCAAGAAAAAGATTAAGTTAGGGCGAAGATTAAAAGTAGGCATAGACGCAGGCAATGGTTGCGCAGGATTAGTCCTTCCCCAGCTTCTCCGGGATTTAGGCTGCGAGGTAAATGAGCTTTATTGTAATCCTGATGGGAACTTTCCTCACCATTTTCCTGACCCTGCAGTTTCAGCAAACTTCAAGGAACTGATTAAGAAAGTTAGAGAAGAGAAATTAGATTTAGGAATTATTTATGACGGCGATGTTGACCGGATGGGAGTGGTAGATGAAAGGGGCAGAATTATCTGGGCGGATATATTTATGGTCTTATTCTATCGGGAGATTTTAGCCAGATATCCGGGTGCGCCTTGTCCTATTGAGGTTAAATGTTCACAGGCCCTTTGGGAAGAGGTAGAGAGGTTAGGAGGTAAACCTCAGTTCTGCCGCACCGGCCATTCCTTAATCAAGGCCAAGATGAAAGAAATAAAAGCGCCTTTTTGCGGCGAGATGAGTGGGCATATGTTCTTTGCTGATGACTACTTTGGATTTGACGATGCCATCTATGCCTCCTTGCGCTTGCTCAGGATTTTATCCAGGACAGATAAAAGTCTTAGTGAATTACTGAAAGACATACCCAGGTATTATAGCACGCCAGAGATAAGGATAGACTGCCCTGATGCAAAGAAGGAAGAAGTTGTGAGTAAGATTTCAAAATATTTTAATTTAAAATACCCATGCATTAACATAGATGGAGTAAGGGTTTTATTTGGCGATGGCTGGGGCCTGCTTAGAAAATCCAACACCTCGCCCAAACTTATCCTAAGGTTTGAAGCCGGCACAGAAAAAAAATTAGAGGAGATTAAAAGTGTTTTTCTGGAGAGGCTTAAGGGCTTTCCTCAAGTAGATTTTAAAGCGCTTTCAGGGTAACTATTTTGGCAAGACAAACCCGTCTAACTTAGCAAAAACTATGGAAAAGGTTCAAGAGCAGATAAGCGTTTTGATCAAGGTCCAAAAGCTCGACGCCGAGATTTACAGGCTGAACAAAGAAAAGGCTGCCAAGCCGGCAGAGAAGCAGGCTCTCCAGCAGGCCTTCAGCCGGCTGGGCGAAGCCTTAAAGGCCAAAGAGGGGCAGTCCAGGTCGTTGCAACTAAAGAGAAAAGACTGCGAAATGAACCTGCAAGACAAGGAGAAGGATATCAAGAAGTATCAGGTGCAACTCCTGCAGGTTAAGACCAATAAAGAATACATGTCTCTGCAAAAAGAGATTGAGGGCCTGAGGGCGGATAGCAGCGTTTTAGAAGACGACATCCTGGAATTAATGGAAAAGGCAGATAAAGTCAAGGTAGAGATTGGGCAAGAGAGGCAAGGGCTGGTTGCTAAAGAAAAGGAGATGAGCCAAGAAACAGCAAAAATCGACCGGGAGATTAAGCAAATAGAAGAAAAGACTTCTTCTCTGGAAAAAGAAAGGGGTGCACTTGCTGCCAATGTTGAGCAGGGCCTGCTTTCGCAATATGAAAGGATACTTAAGGCCAAGGATGGATTGGCGCTGGTTCCCGTAGTCGGCGAATCCTGCGGCGGCTGCCACCGCGTTTTTCCTCCGCAGGTAATCAACGAAGTTCAGATACAGGATAAGATAGTAACCTGCGACTTTTGCGCACGCCTTTTGTATTGGCCGGACTCCCAAACCTAATTACAGTTAATTAAAAATGAAAACCAAAAAAGCAAGAATTTATATTGACGGAGCTGCCCGCGGCAATCCCGGGATTGCCGGAATAGGAATAGTTATTAAGGACGCAGACGGTAAAAATATAAGGCAGCTTTATAAATTTATCGGACAGACTACGAACAACGTTGCCGAATATACGGCTTTGATTTATGCCTTACAGGAGGCGCTGATCCTTGGCCTTAAGGATATCCTTGTTCATTCAGACAGCGAACTCCTGGTCAAGCAGCTAAGAGGCGAATATAAAGTCAAAAACCCAGGCCTGAAGGCATATTGCGAACAATTTTTGCATCTAAAGACCGGTTTCAATAAATTAGAGATAAAGCAGATTGGCCGCGAAGATAATAAAGAGGCCGATAAACTCGCCAATCAGGCCTTGGATTCTATGGTTGACAGCAGCCTGAAATCGGCATAAATAGTTAAAAAGTTATAAAAGTTTCAAAAGTTCAAAAAGTTTTAACTTTTAAACTTGTCAACTTTTAAAACTTAATAAAGAGGGTAGGGCGGATGGCCGCCCCGAACCAAAATACTGTCAACCTTTGCGATTTGGCATAACTAATGCCATATGGCATTAGTTTGTTTTTAATCTCAACTGTTGAAGTATTTTGGTTCGGGGAGGAAAGTCCGGGCTTCATAGAGCAATGTAGCGGGTAATGCCCGTCACGCGCAAGCGTCGGATAAGAGCCACAGAGACGAGAAATGTGAAACGAGGCAATCTCTACATGAAGAAAGGTCAAATAGGAGAGAAGAACCTGCTCGGTTCGTTAACACTTTCGGGTTGACCGCTGATGATCCTGTCGGCAACGGCAGGGCTAGATGGATGGCCATCCTGATTCGGCCTGTTGGCCGAATTGACAGAACTCGGCTTATAGCTCTGCCCTCTTGTTTTTCTATTGCTAAATAGTACGTATTTTCCCGCCTGGCCCAGAAGATAAAGCGGCTCCTGGTATTCCTCTTTGAGCTTTTTGAATTCCCAGGTATAGGTGATGCAGAAGACCGTAAGGCCTTTTAGCGATAAAAGACGATAGAGGCCTTCCTTGTCTTTAAGCAGATAATCCCGCCAGTGTTCCGTTTCTTCATAAACTGTATTGCGCTCGCGTTCCACCACTATCGTCCGTTTTTTCAGATAAAAGGGCAGGCTTTTCAAAAAACAACGGTAATTAACTACCTTATCCCCAGGCCTTAGGCCTTCCTTTATTTTCAGCGCCAGGGGCTTGATTGACTTGTTGGTATTGGTTTCTATTTTGGGCAGCAGGTCTATTGCTGTGAGGAAGAAAAGGCAGGAGCTTATGGCAATAGTTGCAAAAAGATGCGCTGTTTTTTTCGATTTAAAGAAAAACAGGCTCAAGGCCGTTGTGCCTGCCATGATTATAGACATTAAAATTATATTCAGGCGCCCGGCCTCAACCCCAAGCCGATAATCAAACCTCCCCAGCAAAAAAGCCGTTATCCCCAGAAAGAGAACCCCCGTAACCGATATAAATGTATAGTATGAGGCCCTGTCCGAAAGCAGCTTAGGGCGTTCTATTGCCTGATCCCAGAGGCGTGCGGTAATTATTGCCAGGGGCGCTAGTAGGGGTAGAATGTAAGGTATCAGTTTTTTGCCGATACAGGAGAAGAAAATAAAGGGGATGATAAACCAGAGAAAAAGAAGCAGTATCTTTGCCGGCTCCTTATCGAGCGAAGTCTTTTTAAAAGAAAGGTGTCTTTTTAAGGCTGCAATTAAGAAAAATACCCAGGGAAAGAAAAGGCCGATCAATACCGGAACGAAAAAATAGAAGGCCTCTGTGTTTGCGCGGACTATTCTGTCTAAGGTGTGCTGGAAAAACCAGTCGTATAAAAGTCCGGGGTTATGCGAGATCTGATAGGCATACCAGGGAAGGGCAATCAGCGCGAACAAAAGCAGGCCTTTCCCCCGGAGCATCTGTTTAAAGATACGGGTTTGTCTTTCATAGATAAGAAAGGCGCAGATGGGCAGAAGCGTGATTACAAATACAACCGGGCCCTTGGTCATGAAGCCCAGGGCCATAAAGAGATAAAAAAGAGGGTAATTCTTGCGAATAAAAAATAGATAACAGAACAGGCAGAATACGCTGAATATTATGTCTGTAGAGAGTACCCGCCCCAGGGCCGGATAGCCCAGCGAACTGATTAGGATGATTGCTGCGAGAAAACCCGTGCGTATGCCGAATAGGCTTTTGCCGAGAAAAAAGCAGGCGATAACCCCGGCCAAGGCGAAGATTGCCAAGGGCAGGTGGCCTGAGAATTCGCCCTGGCCAAGGAGCTTAAAAGAGGAACCGATCAGCCAGTAGGTCAGGGGAGGTTTATCAAAGTGCTTGATGTAGTTTAATCTGGGGGTGAGCCAGTCGCCGGTCTCTGCCATTTCCCTGGATATCTCGGCATATCTTCCTTCATCCGGCTCCCAGAAGCTCTTTTCGCCCAGATTGAAAAAGAGCATAAGGGAAGAGAGGATTAGCAGGGCAAGGATAATTCTTTTTGTCATTTTAGATGTTTTCTGTGAATTAAGGTTAGGTTGCGCAGGTAGACAAACGAACCCATGCTCTGGCCGAGGATAAAGACTATATCTTTTCTATAAATAGAGTAGGCCAGAAGCAGGATACTTCCGGCGATACTGAAGTACCAGAAGGATACGGGTATTATGCTTTCTCCTTTTTTCTCCGAGGCTACCCATTGTACAAAAAAACGCAGGCCGAAGAGGGCCTGGGCAAAAAGGCCTATGGCAATCCAGATATTCATTTGATAACCTCCAATTTATAATTCAGGTTACGCTTTTTCATCCAGACGACAAACAATAAGTCCAGAAATGACTTAAACAGGCGGTTTCTGATGTTGTATTTTGAGCGGCCAAACTTTCGGGGAAGGTGCCTGACCTCTATTTCACAGACCCTTGCCCCCTGCATCTTCAATAAAGTGGGCAGGAAGCGGTGCATCCCTTTATACATCTTAAGGTTGAGCAGGGACTCTTTCCTGAAGGCCTTTAGGGAGCATCCCGTATCTTTTATAGTTTCCGCGCTCAAGGTATTCCTTACCGCGTTGGCAACCTTTGTGGAGATGCGTTTTAACCAGGGGTCATGCCTGCTCTTGCGCCATCCGCAGACTAGATCATAGTCCCTCAATTGTCCTAAAAGGCGCGGGATGTCGCGCGGGTCATATTGCAAGTCAGCGTCCATAGTTACTACAATAGCAGCCCCGGCCAGCTTAAAACCGGCATCGAAGGCTGCGCTTTGGCCGCTGTTGGTCTTGAACTTAGCGATTCGGATAGAGGGGTGTTTACGGGATAGCTCTTTTAGGACCTCAAGGCTTCTATCGCTGCTGGCGTCGTCGACAAAAATAATTTCGTAGGGCCTGGCTAAGCTGGCCATAACCGGCTCAAGGCCTTCCATCAGGAAGGCGAGGTTTTCCTGTTCGTTATACACAGGGATGACAATTGAGATCTGCGGTTTTTACATATTTAACCCCCGATTTTAAGGCCTCATTTTAGCATAAAAAGGCCCTTCCGTCAATTTAAATAAACATTGCAATTTCGATTAAGATATGCTATAATTCTACTTCGTATATTAATAAGCATAAACAAGATGACGGAGGAAAGGCATGGGTTTAGTTAAGGAAGAGAAGAAAAAAGTGATTGAAGGCTATAAATTACACGAAAGAGATACAGGTTCGGCCTCTGTGCAGATTGCCCTGCTTACAAAGAGGATTAACGCTCTTAGTGGGCATTTTAAAACGCACAAAAAAGACCACCATTCAAGGCAGGGGCTTCTGCGCATGGTCAATCAACGCAGAAAACTGATGGCTTTCCTCAAGAAAGAAGACAAGCCGCAGTATGAAGAACTGGTTAAAAAACTGAAACTAAGAAAATAGGGAGCAAGATGTCAGAAAAACTAGAGTTACAATTAGGGGACGAGAAGCTGATTATCGAAACGGGAGAAATGGCCAAGCAGGCCGACGGGGCAGTTGTTGTCCGCTACGGAGGCACCGTAGTTTTGGTTACGGCGGTAATCTCTGATAAGCCTAGAGAGGGAGCGGATTTTTTCCCTTTATTCGTAGAATACCAGGAAAAGACCTATGCCGCAGGCAGGATTCCCGGCGGTTTCTTCAAAAGAGAAGGCCGGCCTTCACAAAAGGAGATATTGAGCGCCAGGCTGATTGATCGGCCTATTCGCCCTTTGTTTTTGAAAAATCTTTTCAATGAAGTCCAGGTGATGGCGATTGTCCTTTCTTCAGACGGCGAGAATGACCCGGATGTCCTGGCAATGGTCGGGGCATCGAGCGCCTTGATGCTGGCCAATATTCCTTTCGGCAAGACCCCTCCTTTTGGCGGCCCGATAGGCGCTGTGCGGGTAGGCAGGGTCGGCGAGGAGTTTGTGATTAACCCGACTTACGCGCAGTTAGAGCAAAGCAGCTTAGACATAGTAATCGCCGCTACAGAAGAGGGCGTAGTGATGTTAGAAGCAGGCTCAAGGGAGGTCTCGGAAGATACCGTAGTTTCGGCCATAGATTTTGCCCGGAAGAGCCTTGAAGATATTATCAAGCTCCAAGGCCGGCTTCAGGATAGCTTAAGATCCAAGTCTAAACGCGCAGCTCGTCGGTTAGAACCTAAAGAGATTGAGCCGGGGCTTCTTAAAAAAGTAGAGGAGATTTCTCTTAAACAGATAGAAGAGATTTTTGAAATTGGCAGCAAAGAAAAAAGGATGGAAAAAACAGAGCTGTTAACCGGGAATTTAGTGGAGAGCTTGGTTAATCAGGAATCCGGTTATACCGAACAGGATATAGAGACAGCCTTAAGCGATGTGATGAAGCACCAGGTGCGCAAACTCATCCTGGAGAAGAAGGTGCGCATCGGAGAGCGTAAATATGATGAAATCCGTCAGATTGATTGCAAGGTGGGTGTTCTTCCCCGGACGCACGGTTCAGGGCTATTTACGCGGGGAGAGACGCAAAGCCTTTCTGTAACTACATTAGGCAGCGGTTCGGATGAACGGATGGTTGAGGCCTTAGAAGGGAAGACCTTCAAGAACTTTATGCTCCATTACAATTTTCCTCCCTTTAGTGTAGGAGAGGTTCGCCCGGTTAGAGGTCCGGGAAGGCGCGAGATTGGCCATGGGGCCCTGGCCGAGCGGGCTTTAAAGGTAGTAATGCCTTCCGCGGAGGATTTTCCTTATACAGTGCGTGTGGTTTCGGAAATCCTTGAGTCCAACGGTTCCTCCAGTATGGCTACGGTTTGCGCGGGAACCTTGGCTTTATTGGATGCTGGTGTGCCGATTAAGGCGCCGGTTGCGGGAATCGCCATGGGCCTGATAAAAGAAGGTAAACAAACAGCCATTCTAACCGATATCTTAGGCCTGGAAGACCATTTCGGAGACACTGATTTTAAGGTTACCGGGACCGAGGAGGGGATTACCGCTATCCAGGTGGATCTTAAAAACAAAGGAATCAGCCTTGAGCTTATCACTCAAATATTAACCCAGGCCAAAAAAGCCCGGCTGATTATTTTGGCTAAAATGACCGGGGTAATAGGGCAGGCTCGAGAAGCTGTCTCTGAATATGCGCCAAAGATACAGGTGCTTAAGATAGACACCGCTAAGATTGGCGAAGTTATCGGCCCGGGCGGAAAAACCATTCGCAAGATTATCCAGGACACCGGGGCTACTATTGATATTAATGATGACGGCCGGGTGGTGATATCTTCATCGGATCAAGAGGGGATGCAGAGGGCTATTGCTGCCGTTGGGGGCTTAACCGAGGAGCCGGAAGTAGGCAGAATATATGACGGTACGATTAGGAAGGTGACCGCCTTTGGCGCTTTTTGCGAATTCTTACCGAAGAAAGACGGCCTGATCCATGTTTCCGAGCTTGCGGATAAATTCGTCAAAAACGCGGAAGACATTGTCAAGGTTGGCCAGCAGGTTAAGGTCAAGCTGATTGGAATCGACGAGCAAGGCAGGGTTAAACTGAGTCTAAAACAGGCAAAGTCCACCGAAGCTGAAGACAAAAATACTTCAGCCTAGGCGGGCGAAAGAGTAAAAATATGGAACAATCCTTGGTAAATAAAATCAAGGCATTGTGTTTAATTGCTTTTGCTGTTTTTCTTTTCTTAAGCCTTATCTCTTACAGCCCCAACGATACAACCTTTCGCAGTTTCCCGCCTAATACCCCGGCAAAAAACTTAACCGGTATTGTCGGCGCCTATGTTGCCGAGGGGCTTGTCTTTTCTTTCGGTTGGGTTGCTTATCTTATCTGCCTCCTGGCCTTAATCTGGGCAGCAGCGCGCCTTCTGGGAAAACCCGCGCCTAAACTTTATATTAAGCTCATCGGCAGCGCAGTTTTGCTTTTGTCTTTAGCGGCGCTTTTGGCTTTATTTGTTTCTCCTGGCGAAGAAGAGTTTGCCTTTAAAAAAGGAGGTTTCTTAGGCAGCGAGGCTGCCGGGTTTTTGTTTAAATACTTTGGCGGCGGCGGTTCTTTAATCATTAGCCTGGCCTTAGCAATACTGGCCTCTTTTGTCTCCACGGAGTTCTTGATTTTGCCCTTTGCCAGGTGGTTGGGAAAGAGCGTGTTTGCCCTGATGCCTGTTAAGAAAAAGGCCCCCCCTGTTTTAAAGATAGAAAAACCAAGGCCGCTTGAGCCGATTCTAAAACCCGCAAGCCCTGCGCCTAGGATAGTTAAACCAAAACCGGCAAAGAAACCAAATTTAGCTAAAGTTACTCAGCCCAAAGAAAGCTACAGCGATTATAAGTTACCCACGCTTGATTTATTAGATTCGCCTCCGCCGCTTGAAGAAAGGCAGATCAAGGATGACCTGAAGGCAAATTCAGGGATCTTGGAGGCTACCCTGCGGGATTTTGGCGTGGAGGCAAAGGTAATCCAGGTAAACCCCGGGCCGGTGATTACCATGTATGAGCTGGAGCCTGCCCCGGGAACACAGATTAACCGCATTAATGCCTTAAGCGATGATATCGCCCTGGCGATGAAGGCGCACAGCGTGCGCATTGTCCCTATTCCGGGAAGGTCCCGCGTGGGAGTAGAGGTCCCCAACAGCAAGAGTACAATAGTATATCTGAAGGAAATACTCGAATCCGCAGATTTTCAAAACGCCCAATCCAAACTTAGCTTAGCCCTTGGCAAGGACATCTTGGGCGAGTCGATAGTAACAGACCTGGCAGAGATGCCCCACCTTTTGATTGCCGGCACCACCGGTTCCGGCAAGACCGTATGCGTAAACAGCATTATTACCAGTCTCATTTTTAACGCCTCTCCGGATGAGGTAAAATTCGTCATGGTTGACCCCAAGATGGTGGAGTTGGCTATGTTTAATGATTTGCCGCATTTACTTTGCCCTGTGCTTACCGATCCAAAGAAGGTCTCTTCGGCCCTGGGCTGGGTGGTAAAAGAGATGGGGGAGCGCTTTAACCTGCTTTCCAAAGTGGGCGCCAGAAATATTGATATTTATAATGAAAAAGCCAGGGCGCAAAAAGAAGCTCAAGCGCTGGAGAAAATGCCCTATATAGTTGTGATTATTGACGAATTGGCTGACCTGATGGTGGTGGCCCAGCAACAAGTAGAGTCCGCAATTACGCGCCTGGCGCAGCTCTCCCGGGCTGTAGGGATTCATTTGATTCTGGCTACGCAGAGGCCTTCCGTAGATGTGGTTACCGGTGTAATCAAGGCGAATTTTCCGGCGCGCATTTCATTTCGGGTGGCCTCAAAGGTTGACTCGCGCACCGTCCTGGACATGAACGGGGCGGATAAGCTGTTAGGCAAAGGGGATTTGCTTTTTCTGGAGCCCGGCCAGCACAAGCCTTTGCGCGCGCAGGGTTCGTTAATCTTTGACAGCGAGCTGGAAAAGGTAATAGGTTTTATCAAAAACCAGAAGTCTCCAGCGTATAATCAGGAGCTGATGGCGGCGCAGGAGAAAAAGGCAGGCTT
>CAZPGX010000025.1:0-11338 GCA_964586605.1 uncultured Planctomycetia bacterium | reverse complement strand
CGGCGTAGTCTGGAGGCGGCTGTCGGACTCGAACCGACGAATAAAGGTTTTGCAGACCTTCGCCTTTCCACTTGGCTAAGCCGCCTTAAAACAAAAAGGCGTAAGATGCAGCGCTCCTACGCCCCGAAGAAAACTTTTTCATGTATATTTAAAGAGGTTCTCACGAACTCTGAATAAAGCTAAGCGATCTGCTCATTAATCGGCAGAGACCCATTGAACATGTCCGCCAACATAAAGTACGTTCTTGCCGGCCTGTTTATGGTTGCCTTCGTTATCTTCCAAAAGCGGCTCGGTTGAGGCTGCCGCCTCTGTAAGCCCTGTGTAGTAAAAATAATCGCCACCGCTTGGCGCCGAGGCAGCATCATTGCCCGAAGAAGGACAAACAAAGACGTCCAGGTCGTCAATATAATTAGGATAAAGCGGATCCAGGCTCGCAGGAAATCTTTCGTTGTGGTCGGTGGCATAATTATGCAGGGCAATGCCGATCTGGCGCAGGTTATTGGCACAATCGGTTCTCCTGGCCCGTTCCCTGGCCTTGCCCACGGCCGGCAAAAGCATCCCGCCTAAAATACCGATAATGGCAATAACTACCAACAATTCAATTAGAGTAAAGCCTCTTAATCTACGCATCTCTGAACCCCCTCCATAAATTAGTATTTTACTATAGCACAGTTTTTTCTATACTGTCAAGTAAAATCCTGGCTAAATAAGGCTTTTTTGCTGCCTTCAGATACCTTACCCTGCCATGCTTGTTTATTATTGTTGTATCCATTGAGGCCGCTCCAAATGGATAACTTCTTGTTCTGATTGGAGTTGCGACAATTAAGTCCAAGCGCTTCTCTGTTAATTTACGCTGCGCGTTCTTCTTCAAGCCCTCTGTCTCCAAGGCCACCCCCACAAGCACCCTTTTGCCCTTTTTACGGCCTAAGCCCCGCAAGATATCGGGGTTCTGCCTTAACCTTAAGGTTATCCCTTTTTTGCCGCTGTGCTTAATCTTTCTTTTGGCTTGAGCCGCGGGGCGAAAATCGCAAACAGCTGCTGTCATAATCAGGCAATCGCACCAGCTAAATTTCTGGTTAAGGGCCCTTTGCATCTGGTGCGCAGTTTGCACATCAATAACGCGCAGGCCGGCTGGTTTTGCCAATGCCGTTGGTCCGCTGACTAAAACAACCCTGTGCCCTCTTTTTCTTGCCTCTTTAGCAATTGTATAACCTAGAAATCCGGTAGAGTAATTAGAAATAAAACGCACCGGGTCAAGCGGCTCACGCGTTGGCCCGGCAGTTACCAGGATATTTAGTTTCTTTTTCGACTTCACTTTAGAATTTTCAATGTCTGAGCGACAATCTGATCAACATCGGCTAAGTGGCCAATGCCCCGCTCACCGCAAACTAAATGCCCTTTCTCCGGGCCGATAAAATGGTATCCTGCCGCCTTTAAACGCGCGATGTTTTCTTGAGTAATCTTATGTTTAAACATCTTCTCGTTCATCGCCGGGCAAATTACTATCGGCGCGCGCGTGGAAAGACAAAGGCAGGTTAGCGTATCGTCGGCAATCCCGGAGGAAAGTTTAGCAATAATGTTTGCCGTTGCCGGGGCAATCAAAGTTAGGTCTGCGCGCTCTGCCAGCGAAATATGCACCGGGTTGACATTTTCAGGAAGTGCAAATAAATCGCGGACGACCCTATTCGCGCTTAAGGCCTGCAATGTAAGGGGCGTAATAAATTCCTCGGCATCCTTGGTCATTACCGCAGTAACTTCAACCCTGCGCTTTTTCAGCCGATTGATAATCTCACAGGCCTTATACGCTGCGATGCTCCCTGTTACTCCTAAGATTACTTCTTTGGGCTTAGGCATAATGATTATTTTTTCGTTTTCTCTATCTGGAGTTTCACTTTTCCTTGGGCGATTTCCTCTAAGGCAATGCTGGAGATTTTTTGACAATCCGTCTCTATCAATTTAGCTGCGCCGGAATTGAGCTCTCCTGCCCGCTTGGCAGCCAAAACCACCAACTTATAAATACTGCCTGTCTTGGATAATAAATCCTGAACTGCTACATAGGACATCGCTACCCCTTTCTTTCCCGTCGGATAATCCGCTTTAGTTCTTTAAGAGCCTTGACGAGCTTATCGTTGAGGACTACGTAATCATAGTTTTCTATAAAACTCATTTCCTTCTCTGCCAGTTTTAGGCGACGGATAATGTCTCTTTTGTTTTCGGTGGATCTTCTTCTTAAGCGCCTCTCCAATTCACAAAAAGAAGGCGGCAAAATAAAGATAAACACGGCGCGGGGCGCCTTGCGCTTGACCTTCATCGCCCCCTGCACATCAATGCTCAAGAGGACATCGTCACCGCGACCGATATGTTCGCGGACAAATTCCCGCGGCGTACCGTAGAAACTACCCAAGACCCTGGCCCATTCCAGAAACCGGCCGGCCTTTCTTTTTTTAATGAACTCATGGTTAGAAATAAAAAAGTACTCCTGTCCCTCGCGCTCTCCCCGGCGGGCTCTGCGCGTTGTTGCCGAGACAGAGCGCACTAGTTTGCGTTTTCCGCTTAGGCTGCTGATGAGTTTCGCACACAGCGTGGTCTTGCCTGAGCCCGAAGGCGCCGAGATTACAAAAACCTTGCCTTTTTTATTCCACATTCTGCAGTTGCTCGCGAAGCTTTTCAATCTGGCTTTTAATCTTAATCACCCATTGGGAGATACGGAAACTGCCGCTTTTGGCGCCGATGGTATTGGCCTCACGGAACAACTCCTGAGCAATAAAATCCAGCTCCTTGCCCGCCTCTCTCTGGTTGTGCAGGGCCGCCCTAAATGCTTTCAGGTGGCTTTTGACCCGCGTCAACTCCTCGCTGACGTCAGAGTTGCGCACAAACAAGGCCACCTCTTCGGCAATCCTGTCCTGGTCGAGCTTTTTTGCCCCGGAAAGCGCCTTTACTTTTTGGAAAAGATTTTTTCTGTATCTCGCGATTGCCCTGGGCAGCTGATTCTCGATATTGCCCAGGTAAAAGCGGATTCTCTTTACTCTCTTTAACAAATCGCGCAAGAGCCTTTTTCCTTCGGCCTGGCGCATTCGCTCTAATTTATTTAAGGCCTGCTCCAGGGCCTTCTTAAGATGGGGCCAAAGCCGGCCAATGTTTTCTCTTTTCTGTTCGTAGGTAATCACCTCGGGCAAAGAGAGAATTTGCTCCATGCCTAAATCATCTTTTAGTTTTAAGGCCCGCTTTAATTTGAGCAGTTCCCGGTGATAGCGCCTGGCTAAATTCATATCCAGCGAGAAAAGCGCTTTTGCTTTTTCTTTGCCTTCCCAGGACACCGAAAGGTTGACCCTGCCCCTCCTCATTCTCCTTTTGACATAATCCCTGACTTTGTCGTCAAAAATCGAAAGATGATTGGGCAGGCGGCTGACAATATCAAAATATTTATGGTTCAGGCTCCTGATTTCAACGCTAATCGCGCCCGCATCCTCGACAATCCGCCCTTTACCAAACCCGGTCATGCTTTTTATCATGCCCAGACCCTCTTCTTTGCCTTGCTCATTTCAACAATCTTGGCGGGAAACATATCCACGATAATCTCCTCCGGCGAAAACCAGAGCTTGATTTCCCTTTCCGCTTCTTCTTTATCTGTGGAGGTATGGATTACATTTTCATAGACGCCCTTGGTGGTAATCCTCCCGTAGGCCCCGCGGATGGAAACCGGGTCGGCCTCTTCGGGGTTAGTCGTCCCACAAAGTGAACGCACCTTGGAAATAGCGCCCTCGCCCCAATAGACCATTGCCATTACCTTGTGCCTTTGGTGCAGTTCGCCGCGGATATATCTAATCAAATCCTTAAAAAATGGCTTATCTTTCATATGCCGGTAGTGCTCCTCGGCCAGTTTGCGGCTGACCCGGGTTATCTTGGCGGCAACAATCTCCAGCTTAGTCTCGGAAAGCCGGGTTAAGACATTGCCGGTGAGTGATTTCTTCAACCCATCGGGTTTAACCAATACTAATGTCTGTTCAATCATTTTCACCTCACTTCATAAAAGGGGCCAGGGCGCTTTTTGGATTCAATTTTGTAACTTCAATATTTTGCAATGTTAACATTGCAAAAGAATGTTTACTAAATTTTTTAAAAGGTTTATTTAATACTTTTTAAAAGGTTTATCAATCTCTCCAGGTCAGTTAGAGAATAATATTCCAGGACAATCCGACCTCTTTTGCGCCCGGCAACTATTTTTACCTTTGTTCCCAGGATGCGCTGAATCTGTTCTTCCAGGTCAACCAGGTGCGGGTCCCTGGCGCTAATTTTCTTCCGCTTTGCCTTTGCACCCAATCTCCTTGCTGTGACCTGCTCTAATTCGCGCACAGATAACTGCTGAGCAATGGTCCGCTTAAAGATGCGCCCTTGTTCATCCAGGCTCTTAATAGCCAGGATAGTCCGCGCATGGCCCATAGAAATCAACCCCTTGCGCAGGGCAGTCTGGACCTCTTGTGGTAACTTCAATAATCGTAAGGTGTTAGAGATAGAGCTTGCGTCTTTGCCCAGCACGCGGGCAATCTTCTCCTGGGTAAAACCAAATTCCGCGATTAGTTGTTCAAAGGCCCGCGCTTCCTCCAGAGGATTCAATCCCTCTCTCTGGATATTCTCTATCAAGGCCAGTTGCAAGGCCTCGACGTCTTCTACATCTTTAATGATTACAGGTAGTTCCGTAAGGCCCAGCTTTTTGGCGGCACGCAACCTGCGCTCCCCGGCAATCAGCTCATAAGCATCTCCCTTGGGCCGCACCAAAACCGGCTGGATGACCCCCTTTTCCTTGATTGAGGCAATTAATTCTTCCAGCTTCTGCGGGCTGGGTTCCTGACGAGGCTGAAGCCTGCTTAACTTAATCTCGGCCACCTTTACGCTGCTTACTTTTGTCTTAGGCCCGGTTGACCTCTCCGGCATTAAGGCGCTCAAGCCTCTGCCCAGTACCTTCTTCTGCATTTTTCTCCTCCTTTGGCTCCGGCATCTGTGGTGACTTCTGGGCCGGGGTAACTGTATCTAGATCCTGGGATATATCCCTGCCTAATATCTCGCTACAAAGCTCTAAGTACTTCTGCGCGCCGATAGAGGCGCGGTCATATAAAACAATGGGTTTGCCGAATCCCGGCGCCTCGCCCAGGCGGATATTGCGCGGGATTACGGTCTGATAGACCTTGTGCTTAAAATAGTCCCTGGCCTCGTTAATCACCTCATTAGTAAGATTAGTAC
Source organism: uncultured Planctomycetia bacterium (assembly GCA_964586605.1). Taxonomy (GTDB): domain Bacteria; phylum Omnitrophota; class Gorgyraeia; order JAFGHF01; family JAFGHF01; genus CAZPGX01. The sequence continues at coordinate 6,100 of CAZPGX010000025.1, read as the reverse complement.
GATAGTCAGCCATGGTTAAGAGCACGCCTTCGATTTCCAAGGCAGGATTCAAATTGTCCTTAACCAGGCTCATCGTCCGGGCCAGCTGGCTCAGGCCTTCTAAGGCATAATATTCGCATTGGATGGGAATAATTACCGAACTACAAGCAGTAAGGGCATTTATGGTCAGTAGGCCTAAGGAAGGGGGGCAGTCGAGGATAATCAAGTCAAACTCGTCTTTGACCGGATCCAGGGCCTTTTTCAGGCAAAGCTCCCGGTTCATCATCCCGACAAGCTCTACCTCAACAGCCGTAAGGTCAAGGTGGGATGGAGCCAGGGAAAGCCTGGGCAGAGCCGTCTTAACAATAATCTCGGCAATACTTGCCTGGCCCAGAATGGCCTGGTAGGTACTACGCGTAATCTGCTGCTTATCCACGCCTAGGCCGCTGGTAGCATTGCCCTGAGGGTCAATATCAACCAGCAAGACCCTTTGTTTGGCCAAAGATAAATAGGCGCAAATGTTTACGGCGCTAGTAGTTTTGCCTGTTCCGCCTTTTTGGTTACAAACGGCAATGATTTTGCCCATTTAATAGTTTCCACGTGGAATGTTTTGCTCTGAAATGTTTCCACGTGGAATGTTTTGCTCTGAAATGTTTCCACGTGGAACCCCGTTCCAAAATACTAACACCGGTTGATTTTTAAAAATAAACTATTGCCATACGGCATTAGTTAGGTCTAAGCGCAACGCTTAGCAGTATTTTGGTACGGGGTGGAATGTAGGGGAGACCGCCTACTATAATATCAATATATAAAATAAGAAAGCGTTTGTCAAGAAAAATCTTATTCCTTCAAGGTAACCCTTACTCGAGCAGGCCTGGCGCCATTCATCCCAAAAAGGCCTTTATCTTCCTCGCTAAGAATCTCTACCTTGACCTGGGTGCGGGCAACCCCCAGCTTCTTCAGGGCAACCTTAATCGCTTCCTGGGAAGTGCGGCCTTCTACTTCAATGCTCTTCATCATGCTTTTGCCTCTTGTTTCTTCCGGATTAGAACCTGCTGGAGGGCCGTAGCTATATTAAAAACCAGCCAGTAAAGCACCACACCCGAGGGAAGGCTGGCAAAAATCCAGGTTAATAACAAGGGCATCATCCAGGCCATCATCTTGGCCTGTTCCTGTTGAGCGCCGCTTGCCCCGCCTATACCGGTGAGTTTCTGTTGCACAAACATGCTGATCCCCATCAGGATAGGCAAGACATAATAAGGGTCCTTTGCCGAAAGGTCTGTGATCCAGCCCAGAAAAGGCGTGCCGCGTAATTCAATAGAATTATATAATACTGCATAAAGGGCAAAGAATACCGGCATCTGTAATAAAAGCGGCAAACAGCCGCTCTGGCAGCTGGCCAGGGGATTGATGCCCTTCCTGCGGTAAAGCTCCATAATCTCTTTGTTTAGCTTTTGGGGGTTATCCTTGTGCTTCTCCCGCAAGGCACTCATCTCCGGCTGAACAGACTTCATCTCATGCTGCATCTTCTGCATCGATTCAAAGCTGCGGTGGGTCAGGGGGTAGAAGACTATCTTGACCACTAGACACAAGAGTACAATCGCCCAGCCAAAATTGTGTGTCCACCCGGAAAAGAAGACCAGGAGTCGATAGATCAGGCGGGCAATCGGGTCAAAAAAGCCATAATTTATTGCTTTCTCAAGACTTACACCAAGTTCCTTGAGCCGGTCTTCCTTTCTCGGGCCCAGATAAAGCCGCAGGCTATAGGGGCCCGAGCCCTGCCAGGGCAGGCTGGCGGCTACCTTCTGCTCGCCAAATTTATTCCGCTCTACCACAACCGCTTCCGCAGATAGAGACGGGGAAGGAATTAGGGCGCTGAAGAAATACTTATTCTCCAGGCCGGTCCAGATAGGCCTTCCTTCTCGATGTTCCCGACGGATAAAGGTATTGCTTTCCTGGCGCGTATATTTTTCTTTGCGCACCCAACCTTGTTGAGCATTCCGAAAATAGGTTAACGGCCCCTGGTATCCCTGGGCCCTTCTACCTTGTTGGGCTTGAGGCAGGCCTACATCCGGCCCGCAAGACACCAGAAAATTGCCGGCAGGAAAATCGCTTTGCTCCCAGCCCTGGAAGGCAACATCTAACTCTATGGCATAGCTAGCGTTAGAGAAAGAATAGATTTTTGTGCACTGCCGGCCTTGGGCATCGGCATAGGTAAACACCACCCGGCCTGAAGGCCGCCCTTCGTTTAATGTCAGGGCATCTTGAGAGCAGCGGTACAGCTCTGTGTTTAAGGCAACGCTGGCATCTTGGTTGTCCGGTATTATTATCGCGGGAGAGAAGTCGGCATCAATCGTAGCGGCCAAAGAAACCATCTCGGCCATCCGAGGCTGCTGCTTGAGCTTTTTCAGCAACACCTCTAGCTTATTTCTTTCTCGCTGGAGAGTTTCTTTTGCAAGCTGAACCTGAATGCTCTCGATAGATATTCTTTCCTCGGGATAGCCCTTGAGCTGGCAACTCTTAATCCTTGCACCGCTTGAAGTTATGACTACTGTTACCAAATCTGTCTCTACCACAACCTCTTTGGCGTCCTTAAGCAAGGCAGGGTTAACCGTGCCTATCTTTTCCGGTTGCGCCGCTGGAACAATAGGGGAAGGGAGAGGCTGCTCTTTTTGCTCCGGAAAAACCCCTGGGGTTGCCGGAGGGTACTTTTGGGCCACAAGATAATTGTAACCTATTATTACTAATAGAGAAAGGAAAAAAGCAACAGCCGTTCGTTTGCCCATAAGACAAGTCTCCTCAAAAAAGGGCCTGGCCCCTTTTTACTTCACCGGGTCAAAAAAATCAGCCCGGCTAAATGGATGGCAGCGGATCAGGCGCCGTAAAGAGAGCGCCAGCCCTCGGCCCAACCCCTTTTTCAGAATAGCCTCCCGGGCATACGCAGAGCAGGTAGGATAAAACCTGCATCTTGGCAACATCAAGCAGGACAGGTAGTTACGGTAAAAATCAATTAAAAAAATAGCGCTCCTCGCGCAGATTTTCTGAAGAATTTTAAATAGACTCATCGCTTTTTAACAACCCTGCCCTGCGGGCGAGAGAAAGAACCTCCTTTTGGATATCGGCTAAACGGGCCTCGCCCTCCTTGAACCTCTGGGCGCTAAGCACTACATCGTAGCCGGGCAAAAAACGCCATTTGTCCAAGCGGTAGGCCTCGCGCAGACGGCGTTGGATATAATGGCGGCGGACACTTAATTTAAATCGCCTTTTGCTCACAGAGAGGCCCAGGCGATTGCGGTTAAGCTTATTGGGCATAAAGTAGAAAATTAAATGGGGCCCGCTTAATCTGCGCCCCTTAGCATAAACCTCCTGGAACTGGCGGCTTCGCCTAAGATGCCCTTCTTTGTTCAACCCAAGCCCGGGACTCATGCGCTAAGGACTGCTCTGCCCTTTTGCCGTCGGCGGCGCAATACAGCGCGGCCGCTTGAGGAAGCCATCCGCCGGCGAAACCCGTGCTTTCTTTTTCTTTTAAGATTGCTTTTTCTGCTTAGGTTCTTTTTCATCGGTGATAGGAAATTATAACATAGAATCTCTTTTAGTCAAGCAAAATATCAAAATTTTGAAAATTTCTCTTGCAAAAGATTTTGGGCTTTGATATAATGACGCATTATTCGCAGGAAATAGGAGGGTCTACCCCTGTGGATAAGGTGTGTATAAAGATTTGAGGATAAAGATGGGGCTGCAAGCTGCACAAATCTGGGACAGGGTCCTGGAAAAAACCAAAGAAGGCCTGGGGGAGCAGAGCTGGGAAACCTGGTTCCGCCCTATAAAAGCGCAAGGGCTCTCCGAAAACACCCTGACCCTGGAAGTGCCCAATAGGTTCTTCCAGACCTGGATTAAAGAACATTATATGGAGTTGATTGAGCAAACCCTCAAGTCGGTTCTCCCGGAGAACGAAAAGCTGACCATAAAATTCGCCATAGCGGCCCAAGAACAACCCCAGGAACAGTCACAGCAAAGGCCTAAATCAAAACGCTGGTTCTTTTCCCGACCGTCCAAGGCGCAAGAGCGGCAGCCAAGCCGGTTTGAGGCCGACCAACGCTATAGCTTTGAAAACTTCGTAGTTGGACCCAGCAACCGCTTTGCCCGCGCTGCCTCTTTAGCGGTGGCAGAATCTCCCGCCCGTTCGTACAACCCGCTATTTATCTACGGAGGGGTAGGCTTAGGCAAGACCCACCTGATGCAGGCGGTAGGTATTCATGCTTTTCGCAACAACCCCCAATTAAAAGTGGTCTATATCTCCAGCGAAAAATTCACCAACCAATTAATTAACGCTATCCAGCACCACAGCACGCCTCAGTTCAGGGAAAGGTACCGCAATGTTGACATCCTTCTAATCGACGACATTCATTTTATTGCCGGCAAAGAGGCAACGCAGGAAGAGTTTTTCCATACCTTTAACGCGCTCTACGACGCCCATAAACAGATTGTCCTCTCCAGCGACCGCCCGCCGAAGGAGATCCACAGCTTAGAGGAAAGGCTAATCTCCCGTTTTGAGTGGGGTTTGATTACCGATATCCAGGCGCCGGATTTAGAGACCCGCATTGCTATCCTGAAAAAGAAAATTGAGTTAAATAATATTAATGTCCCCGATGATGTTGTTTTCTTTATTGCCAATAAAATCAAGCTGAATATCCGCGAGTTGGAAGGGGCGCTGATCCGGGTAACGGCCTACTCATCTTTAACCAACGAAAAGGTTACCTTGGACCTGGCCCACTCTGTACTCAAAGATATGCTCTTGGAAGAAAAAAAGGTTTCTATTGACTCTATCCAGAGGAAGGTGGCCGCCCATTTTGACGTACGCATCTTAGACCTGAAGGCCAAAAAGAGAAATCGGGCAATAGTCCACCCGCGCCAGATTGCGATGTATCTTGCGCGCTCTCTTACCGATTCCTCGTTGCCCGAGATAGGGGAATATTTCGGGGGTAGAGACCACACCACAGTACTCCACGCCTATGAAAAGATCGAAAACAACCTAAAAAAAGACCCTCGGTTTAAAGATTTGGTTGATCGGCTGGCCATGGAGATAAGGAGTGGATAAGGCCCTTCGCTTAAAAGGAATTGCGAAAGTCTATCTTTGTGGATAGCCTGTGGATAAGACCTGCGGGTTATCAATAGGTTTTTGTTGTTGTAATGTAGGGGGTTTGTTTAAGTAATGTACTTATCCAGTTTTCCACAGCACTTACTACTACATCTACTATTTTTTTAAATAGGTATTTCTTAAACATAGGAGGAAGTTAAGATGAGAATTAAAACAGAAAAAGGGCCCCTACTAAAAGCAATCCAGGTACTTCAAAACACCGTTTCTACAAAAACAACACTACCTATCCTCTCCAATCTCCTCATAGAAACCCAAAAAGGCAAGGTGCACATGGCTGCCACGGACCTGGATGTAGGAATTTCACTCAATATAGAGGTGGAGATTATAGAAGAAGGCGGCATTACCGTCCCAGCAAAGAGGTTCTTTGACATTATTAGGGATTTACCGGAAGGAACAGTAGATATTGCCGCGAGAAAAAACAACTCCATTTCCATTGAGTCGGGAAAATGCTTTTTTAAATTAATGGGCTTGCCTCGCGAGGAATTTCCCAAACTATCCAAACCCCACGAAAAAGAAAGCATTGTCTTGGAGCAGTCGCTTTTAAGAAACATGCTCAACCTAACCTCTTTTGCCGTTTCCCGCGACGAAACCAGATATATACTAAACGGCGTGCTTTTTGTAGTCAAAGGCAAAGATATTAAGCTGGTAGCCACCGATGGGCGGAGGCTGGCCATGATTAAAAAAGAACTGGATTCGGCAGCAGAGTTTAAGAAGGACGTAATCGTCCCGATCAAGGCAATCCAGGAATTGACGCGCAATCTCTCGGACGAAGGCACGATAAAGGTATCTTTTGCGGAAAATCAGATTTCTTTTCAATTTGGCAACACAACGCTCATCTCCCGCCTGATCGAAGGGCAGTTTCCCAACTACGAACAGGTAGTTCCTAAAGAGGGAAAAAACAAGATTGTCCTCGGCCGGGAAAGGCTTCTCTGGGCCGCTAAAAGGGTCTCTAATTTAACCTCT
>CAZPGX010000024.1:2660-11555 GCA_964586605.1 uncultured Planctomycetia bacterium | reverse complement strand
CGAAGACGTAAGTCGACAGATTTACAGTCTGTTGCATTTGGCCGCTTTGCTATCTCCCCATATTTCTGGAGCCGGCGGAGGGAGTCGAACCCCCGACCCATAGTTTACAAAACTATTGCTCTACCAACTGAGCTACGCCGGCAAGTATTTTAAACAACTGTTTTTAAGGCCCGCGGTAAATTATCTAAAAGATCAGTAGCAATTAGGCTGCCCTGCCCTTTTTCTTTTGCCGCGTAATCTCCAGCCAGGCCGTGCAGATAAACGCTTAATTTTGCCGCCTGAAAAGGCTTAATCCCCTGCCCCAGGAATGAGGCAATCATCCCGGTTAAGACATCGCCGCATCCGCCGCTGGCCATTCCGGGATTACCTGTCTTATTAATATAGGTAGTGCCGCCGGCGGCAGCTACCACAGTGCGGTGCCCTTTCAATACTACTGTCAGCTTATATCTTCCGGCAAAATCCCTGGCAAGCTTAATTCGATTTTCCTGAACCTCTGTAACTCTCAAACCCAAAAGCCTGGCCATCTCTGCCTCATGCGGCGTAATTACAAGCCGGCTTTTAAGGGTCTGGAGAACCTTTAATTTTCCCACCAGGGCATTGATGCCGTCGGCATCCAAAACCGCGGGCCGGATAATAAATGATAATAATTTATGCACCAATTTTTTAGTCTGGGGATTGCGCGAAATCCCCGGGCCGATCGCCAGGGCATCAATCTTGGGCAAAAGCTTGTTAATCTGCGCAAAGGCCCTTAAGCTGGGCGTTGATTGTCTGGTCTCATGCAGGGGTTTGGTCATTACCTCGGTCAACTTAACTTCCATGATCGGATTTAGGCTTTTGGCAATGCCTAAGGTTACCAGGCCGCTTCCGGATAAAAGACAGGCCCGGCTGGTAAGATAGGCCGCTCCGGTTAACCCCGGAGAGCCTGCCAGGACAAAGACATGGCCGTAATCACCCTTGTGCGATAACGGCCTTCTTGGCGGCAATATTGCCCTAAAATTTTCTTTAACCATAATATGATTATTTTGCTAAAATTACCGAAGCTACAGCGTACTTATGGGTATGCGATACGCTGACAACTACCTGTTTAATCTTGCGTCTTTCTTTAACCCGCTTAAAATTGCCGTAAAGGTTTACAAAGGGCCGGCCGCTTTTGTCATTGCAGACCTCGACATCCTTCCAATCGCCTAAATATTTCTTCCCGTTATTGCTAAAGGCCTTAATCAAGGCCTCCTTGACGGCAATGCGCGCAGATAAATGTTCGGCTGCGCACTTTTTACCGTTTGCATAGGCCAATTCTTTTTCGGTAAACACCTTTTCTAAGAACCTGCCCCGCCACTTATCCTTCAAGGCCTGGACCCGCTCTACCTCAACTATGTCTATCCCACTGCCAACAAGCATATCATTTCCTTGACCGCATTTTCCAAACCAACGAAAACTGCCCGCGCGATTATCGAGTGTCCGATGTTTAGTTCTTCAATCTCTTTTATTTTAACAACCTCTTTTACGTTCTGGTAATTCAGGCCGTGGCCGGCAAAAACATCTAAACCTGCGCTTTTAGCAAACTTCGCGCTTTGGATGAGATTCTCTAATCTTAATTGTGCCTGCTTTGCGCCTTTTGCGTTAGCGTATTCTCCCGTATGCAGCTCAATGCACTTAACCCCGGTTTCAGCCGCTGCCTGTATCTGTGATTTATCAGGGTCAATAAAAAGACTCGTCTCGATGCCTGCTGAATTCAGCCTCTGGACCACCTTTTTTATAGCCGGCAAGTTGGCCGCTACATCCAGCCCGCCCTCGGTAGTAACCTCCTGCCTGCGCTCAGGGACTAAAGTGGCCTGCTCAGGCTTTACCTTTACAGCTATATCTACTATTTCCTCTAGGCAAGCCATCTCCAGGTTGAGTTTGGTTCTTACAATCTTGCGCAATCCCTCTAAGTCTTTATCGTTAATATGCCGCCTATCTTCGCGCAGGTGACAGACAACGCTGTCGCAGCCGGCCCGAAGGCATATTTGAGCGGCTAAAACCGGATCGGGAATATCTATCTTTCGCGCCTCACGGATTGTAGCCACGTGGTCAATGTTTACCCCTAACTGCATTCTATTTTGCTCCTACTGTATCTTCAAATATTTTAGCCAAATCGCCGGCCAGCCTGTTAACCAAAGAAATGTCTTCGCCTTCAATCATCACCCTGGCTAAATTCTCTGTTCCCGAATATCTGACTAAGACTCTGCCGCGCTTGCCCAATTTTGCCTTGGAACGCTCAATGCCTTGAGTTAAACCGGGAATTTGACCAAACGGCCTTTTAACTCTGACCTTTACATTTACTAAAACCTGCGGAAACTTCTCTAAGCCCTTGGCAAATTCGCTTAACCTTTGTTTTCTCTTCAACATCAGCTTGATTAACTGCAAGGCCGCTATCAGGCCATCACCGGTTGTGGTATATTCAAGAAGGATGATATGCCCCGATTGCTCTCCGCCTAAATTAGCTTTCTCCTGGAGCATTTTTTCCAGCACGTACTTATCGCCTACATCGGTTCTGATCATACGCACACCCAATTTTTTTAAAAATATCTCCAGGCCGATATTGCTCATTTGGGTGCAAACTACGGTATTTTGCGCGAGCCTGTTCTGCTCAAGCAAATCCCGGGCAAAAATAGCCAGCATATGGTCGCCGTCTAAGACCCTGCCTTTCTCATCAACCACAATCAGCCGGTCGCCGTCTCCGTCAAAGGCTACCCCCAAATCTGCCTTTTGCTCCAAAATCACCTTAGTCATACCTTCGGGATATAAGGTCCCACAGCCGACATTAATATTTGTCCCATCCGGTCGGTCGTTTATAGCCAAGACCTCTGCCCCCAGCTGACGAAAAGCCTCAGGCGCAATCTTAGAGAACGACCCGAAGGCGCAGTCCAGGACAATCTTTAAGCCCGAGAGTCCCAAGCCATTCAAAGAACTCTTGACAAAGTCTATATATATAGGAATACAATCAGGCTGCTCTTTGGAATTCTGCAGATTTAAATTAAGACCTGTTTCTTTAAAAGGAAGACCAAAGAAGACCTCTTCTATTCCCTTTTCGGCAGCAGGAAAAAGCTTATAGCCGTTGGCATTAAAAAACTTGATTCCGTTATCGCTTCCGGGATTATGCGAGGCCGAAATCGCGATGCCTAAATGGGCATCTAAAGCGTGTGTAAGATAGGCAACGCTTGGGCTCGGGCAAATCCCCACGCGTATTGCCTCCAGGCCTTCCTTCTTGGCTCCTTGCAATAAAGCCAACTCAAGTTTCTCGCCAGACTGGCGCGTATCTTTGCCGATTAAAATCTTTAAAGGGTTCTCTTGGGGATAATGTGTTTTGAGCCATAGCCCTAAGGCGCGGCCTACGGAAAAAACCGCCTCCTTAGTCAGCGGATACTTCCCCACCTCACCCCTGATTCCATCCGTCCCGAATAACTTCATCTTTTTTAGCGGTTGGGCACTATCTGCGAATGGGGATAATAGCTGTTTGGCCGCTTGGCCAGTTCCCCGGAGATATACAGCCAGGTAATCACGGCCAAAACCAGCGAAATCATCTTTAACCAGAGATTATTCATCAGCCACTTCTGCATGTAATGAACACTTGATTTACGGAGTGAAACGACGTAAATCAATCTCCTTTAGTTAATCTTCTTTAGTTTGTGTGAATTATCCCGATAGCAACAAAGAAAATTTATTCTAAATTTTCGAAGTGTTTTGCTATCGGGGTAAATTCGGTCACAGACTTATTTTTTCCTCAAAAATATCTTTTTAAACGGTGTCCTTGGCTTCTTCGGCTGGCCGAATATGTTGTTGAGCACCCTGGTCAGGGATTCCCGGTCAATATCGCGGATGAGCTTTCCTTCCCTGGCCAGAGAAACCAGCCCGGTTTCTTCGGAAACTATAATCGCTAAGGCGTCGGTCTCATCTGTTAGGCCTACTGCGGCGCGATGGCGAGTGCCTAAGCTTTTGCTGATTTTGGGGTTGCGGGTTAAGGGAAGCAGGCATCCGGCGGCTACAATCCTTGCGTTCTGAATAATAATTCCGCCGTCGTGAAGCGGCGTATGAGGCATAAAAATAGTATTGATCAACTCGCTGCTGACCCTGCTATCCAGGGCAACTCCGCTCTCAATATAGGGCTTCAGCCCAATCTCCCGCTCCAGCGCAATTATCGCCCCGACCTTCTTTTCGGCCATGGCGAAGACCGCATCCATAATCTCATCGATTATCCTCTCTTCCCTGATAAAAAGGCTTAAAACAGAACCCTGGCCTAATTGCGCCAGGCCGCGCCTTAGTTCAGGCCGAAAGATAATTAAGAAACTCAACAAAAAGACGGCAAACAAGCGGGGTAGTATCCAGTTGATTATAGCCAGGTTTAATTTCTGCGCGATAAATAAGGCAATAAAGAACAGGATAATCAGAAGGATCAGCCCTTTAAGCACCTGCACCGCAGGGGTGCCCTTGATAAACACTAACAGATGATAAAAAACATACCAGAGAATGAGTGCTTCTAATACTGGACGCCAAAGAGTAGATAAATCCATTTTGAATTCTCCTAAGGATTAACTATTTAAAATACTATCAACCATTCTGGCTACTTGGGCCATCTCGCCTACATCGTGCACGCGCACGATGTGCGCACCGTTAAAAATGCTCGCTGCAACGGTTGCGGCTGTTCCCAAAAGCCGCCTCTCTACCGGCAGATTGAGCACATTGCCGATAAACGATTTGCGCGAAGTGCCGATTAAAATCGGCAGGCCCAAAGAGGAAAAACTCTCAAGGTTCTTAACAATTTGCAGATTGTGTTCTGTTGTCTTGCCAAAACCAATTCCCGGGTCAATCACAATAAACTCATGCCCTATCCCCGCTTCGGCTGCCCTGGATTCACTCTCCCTCAAACTACCGGCTATCTCATCAATCAAAGACAGATAACTTGGGTCCTCTTGCATATCGCGAGGCCTGCCCTTGATATGCATCAATACACATCCAGCACCGAAACGGGCAATAATCTTAGGCATCCGGGAATCGAATTTCAGGGCGCTGATATCGTTAATGATGCTTGCCCCCTCATCCAGCGCTGCCTGGGCCAGGGCCGACTTGGTCGTGTCTACGGAAATCGGCACTTTAATCTCTTTGGCCAGTTTTTTAACTACCGGTAGAACTCTAGTCTTTTCTTCTTCTAAAGAAACCGCCTCTGCGCCCGGCCTTGTAGATTCGCCGCCGATATCAATGATATCGGCGCCTTCTGCGGCCATCTTTAAAGCCCTGTCTTTTGCCCTTTCAGGGTCTTTATAGATTGCGTCTCTGCTGAAGGAATCAGGGCCTAGATTCAGGATACCCATTATCCTGGTAGTCTGCCCCAATTTTAAGCTGTAAGATGCGCAAGAGAATTCAAATTCTTTTCTTCTCTGCAAGTCCGGTAATTTCCTTTACCTGTTTTACAGTCAAGACCTCTTTTTCCAAAAGCGTATCGGCCAACTTTTTTAATTGGTCTCTATGGCTGCTTAACTGCTGTTTGGCCTCTTTATGGCAATCATCTACTATCTTTTTTACTTCCTGGTCAATAAGCAGCGCGGTCTGCTCGCTGTAATTTTTATGTTCCAATATATCACGGCCGAGAAATATCTGCCTTTCTCTTTTGCCGAAAGTACGTTGGCCGAGTTTCGCGCTCATCCCAAACTCGCAGACCATTCTCCGGGCCAAATCCGTAGCTGTCTCAAGGTCATTCTGCGCGCCGGTGGTAACCTCTTGCAAGATAAGCTCTTCGCTCACCCGCCCGCCCAGGGCCATGGTAATCTCCGCCAGCAATTTTGTCTTCGCATAGATATGCCTCTCTTCCATAGGCGGAGCCATGGTATAGCCCAGGGCCATTCCCCGGGGTAAGATGGAGACCTTATGCAAAGGGTCGGCTTCGGGCAAAAGCAAGGCCAGCAAGGCATGGCCCGCTTCGTGATAAGCCGTTAACCTCTTCTCGTGCTTATTGATTACTTTTGACTTTCTCTCCGGCCCGGCAATTACCCGCTCGATAGATGCCTCCAGTTCCTTTATTCCTACGGCATTCTTGTTGTTGCGGGCGGCCAATAGTGCAGCCTCGTTAGCAAGATTAGCCAGGTCAGCGCCGGAAAATCCGGCGGTCTGGCGGGCAACGGCCTTCAGGTCTACTCCTTCAGCTAACTTAAGGCCTCTGATATGGACCTCGAGTATTTTTTCCCTGCCGATTAAATCCGGCCTATCAACCACTATCCGCCGGTCAAACCTTCCCGGGCGAAGAAGCGCCGGGTCAAGCACGTCCGGACGGTTTGTCGCCGCAATCAGAATAACGCCTTCCTGGGCGTCAAATCCGTCCATCTCCACCAAAAGGGCATTGAGGGTCTGCTCTCTCTCGTCATGCCCTCCGCCGATACCGGCAAATCTTTGCCGGCCCACCGCATCTATCTCGTCAATAAATATAATGCAGCCTTTTCCGCCGATGTGCGCCGATTTTTTCGCCTGCTCGAATAAATCCCGTACGCGCGAAGCACCCACGCCGACAAACATCTCCACAAAGTCCGAACCACTGATGTTGAAGAAAGGGACGCTCGCCTCGCCGGCCACAGCCTTGGCCAGCAAGGTTTTACCGCAGCCCGGAGGCCCCAGGAGAAGCACTCCCTTAGGGATTTTACCCCCCAGGCGCTGGAACTTTTTCGGGTCTTTAAGAAAGGCAATTACTTCTTGAAGTTCTTCCTTGGCTTCATCTACGCCGGCTACGTCACGAAAAGTAGTCTTTAGCTTATCACTGGATAGTTCTTTGGCCCGGCTCTTGCCAAAGGCCATTATCCTTCCTCCACCCTGGGTTGCCCCGCGGTAAAAGAAAAACCAGAGAAAGAAAATGAATAGAAGCATCGGCCCCAGGGAGTAAATCAGCGTTGTCCACCAGCGCGCAGTTTTAATGTAAAACTCCTGTACGTTTTCTCGTAGAACCGCGACTATTGCCTCATCTTCTGAAGGGGTATTGACAATGTATCTTGTCCCTCCCCTGAGCCTGCCCTCGATTATGCCTTCGGATTTAATTGCCGATTCAATCTGGCCGCTCTCTTTATTGCCGCCGGCCATCTGATAAAACTCGCTATAGCTAAGTCTGCGCGGAGGCCCCTGCGTAGTAAGAGAACCCATTCGGTACAGATAGGCCAGGCCCATAATTATCAAAAGCCAAAGCATAAAAGACTGCAGCAGTTTATTCTTTGGTTGGGGAACTTTACCCTTTATGCCCAACGGCTTACGCAGCTGTTTCTGTCCGTCCATTTTTCTCCTCTCCTAAACCTTTATTATATCAAATTCTCATTCAACTGACAAGGCCTACCGCCCATTTCTTTTATAAAACACCAATTTTGCGACTTTTTTAATTACCGAGATGCCGCCGGGTAAATCCACAATTGAGCCTCCCGGCCGGTTTTGAGCTAAGTCCTCCAGCTCTTTCCAATGGCGATAATCAATCCTGCGCACATCGCCCTTAAGCTCCTTTATTGTGGAGCGGACAACTAATTTCTGCAATGCCTTATGCAAAGCGAAAAACTTCCTGACGTCAATGGCAACCTCTACAGGGTTAGATTTTGAACGCACAGCCCTAAGGCCCCTAAGAGAAGCCTTTTCTAAATAATCAAAGTCCTCAGAGACATTTTCGGCAAAATTTACCAGCATCTCTTTTATGTTTGGGTTAAAATCTTTTTCCAAGGAAGGCAGGAGTTTATTGCGAACCCTGTTTCGAAAATACAGACTTTCTGAGTTTGTAGAGTCCGTGCAATAAGGAATATCTTTGGCCGAGAGAAATTTCAAAATCTGGCTGCGGTTAACCTCAAGCAACGGCCGGACAATAAGGCAGGTTCCTGATTTTCTTTTTGGAGGAATGCCGCGAAGCCCGGCAATCCCGCTGCCGCGTAAAAAACGCATCAATACCGTCTCGGCCTGGTCGTCGCGGTTATGCCCTAAGGCAATCTTGCCGGCTGAATTTTCCTTCGCTACCGAAAGCAAAAAGTCGTATCTGACTTTACGCGCCGCCTCCTCTAAGGACAGCTTCTTTTGCCCGGCAAACCCATCAACATCTGCCTTTGCGCAGCTGAGGCCCAGCTTAAGCTTTTTCGCCAGTCGCTCCACAAACAGCATATCATTATCGGCTTCCTCTTTTCTAATCATGTGGTTTAAGTGGGCCAGGTGCAGAAAAAGCCGGTATTTTTTCTTCAGCCTGTTTAAAAGATAAACCAAGGCAACAGAATCACATCCGCCCGAGACGGCAACAATCACCCTATCGTTAATTCGGAGCATATTGAATTTGCGAATAGTTTTCTCTGCTGTTTCCAACATCATATTATCCAGAGGGATAGACCTTCGCAATTCCTCATTAGCGAAGGCTCCTATAAATTGCCTTTCATTGTGGAAAAAGCTAAACAAAGAACGAAACCCGCCAAAGTCAGCCAGAACAACAATATATTTAACACCCATTGCGTCTTGCTGAAATGTCTTCTGTTGAGCAGATAGAGAAAATCGTCTCTGATAGTTTGCCAATTCACCCTGTCTATTGCCAGATAATAGCCGTAACGCAACGCCAGAAGGATAATCAGGATATAGGATGAGAGAAAAATTATCTCCTGATAGAGTTCCTCGGGCTGATTAAAATATTTTTTCGCTAATATATCCTCTGCCATCCTCTGCAAAGAAAGCCCGGCTCCTATTACAACTATCAGGAAAAACAAAATAGCGGCTGCTCGCCCCGCAGATATTTTCGGCATTTTTCCTCCAATTACTTTTTTCTTGTTCTTGAAATATTTCCGCTTTATTGGTGACGGCGAGTGGATTTGAACCACTGACATAGCGGGTATGAGCCGCTTGCTCTGCCAGGCTGAGCTACGCCGCCAT
>CAZPGX010000024.1:0-2560 GCA_964586605.1 uncultured Planctomycetia bacterium | reverse complement strand
TTACCGGAAAGCAGCATCCCGCCAAAAACAGCCCCCATCCGCGGCAGGCCGTAGACCGCGCAGACACTCATTCCGGCAAGATAAAGTCCAGGGTAGGCTTCATTTGTATATTCCACTATCCTCTTTTCGGCAAGGTCGGCCCACATCGATTTTTCGCCCATAATCTTGCCGCTATCGCTCTTGAAGCCTACTGCGCAATTCTTGCGTTCCAGCACGCGTGCTACATCAGCATCGTGTCCGGTAGCATCAACGCTAAAGCGCGCCTTAACCGCTAAAGGGTCAACATGCAAACCGGCCATCTTTACTGCCGTCCAATTCAAAACCAGGCCGCAAACCTTATCGTTTTCGCGGATCAAGACATCTTCAACAGTCATGGCCGGAAATATTCTTACTCCCGCATCGATAGCGGCAACGGCCAACCTCGTAATCATCTCTACGGAATCAGCGGTATAGAGGCCCGAATTAAACTTCTTTATCTTTATCTTCATTTCCTTGACGATAGCTAAAGCCGCATCCTGCACAGCTACCCGGGGAAACAACATCCCTCCCCCCGGCAAACCCCCGCCGTAATTTAGCCGGCGTTCGAAAATAGCTACGCGAGCTCCGCCCTTGGCTAAATAATAGGCACAGGTTAACCCGGCCGGCCCGGCTCCGACAATGCCTACATCTACTTCCAGGTTATCTAATAAATCTTCAACGGCCGTTTTAATAATGGCCTTTGTAATCTTTGTTTCCTCAATCATTTTGCCCCCTGTCCAATCCTTGTGAAACTGAAATATCCAACTTGTCTTCCCGCACGCTCACCACAATGGCTTCAGGCCCTTCCAATTGATTGACTAAATTTATCCCTTTCTCCGGACCTAAAACAAATACAGAAGTTGCCAAGGCATCGGCAGTCAAGCAATCTTCGGCTAAAACAGTTACGCTGGCAGGCGCATCTTTGCAGGGATAACCGGTCTTGGGATTAATAATATGGCCGCGGCGTTCGTAATCGCCGGATGTAGCGCAAGCCCTGTCTTCTAATTCTAAAACAGCCAAAATAACATCCTTTTTTCGCGGATGTTGTAAACCCACCTGCCAGCTGCCCTGCCTATCTTTCAATCCCAAGCCATAAATATCTCCGCCGGCATTTATCAGGGCATTCTTAATACCTTCCTGCTTTAGCACTTCTATTGCCTTATCTACTGCATATCCCTTGGCGATACCTCCCAAATCCAGTTTCATCCCTGCATTAGCAAAAGAAACACGCTGTCTCTGCTTGAGAATTTTTATATTACGATAGCCTGCTCTCTCCAGGGTGATATCAAAGGCGCCGTCAGTGAGTTGCGAAAACCGAATCGATTTTTCAATCAGGGCTATTGTCTCAAAAGCAACCTTTGTCGGCCGCAGATAAGCATCTCTATTGATCCGGCTGATATCGCTTCCGGGCCTGAACCTACTCAGCAATTGCTCTATTCTCTCTATCTCTCGGAAGGCCTTCTCTAACGACCGGTTAATAGCCCGGCGCGGCTTATCGCGGTCAACGACTGTTATCTCTACAATAGTGCCTAATAAAGTTCGGGTCTTTTTAACTGCAGGGCCGCTGCAGCCCGAAAAAAATATAAATATAACAAAGAGCACTAATGCCTTTTTCATCAATACTCAAAGACGATGGCTGCTACACTATACCCTCCGCCGATTGCCGTCAAGCCCACTTTATCGCCGCGCTTTATCTTCAGATCGCCTGCCGCGCCGCGGATAGCCATATCTAAACTTATCGCCACCGAGGCCCCCGAGGTATTGCCAATCAGGTCAATAACCCGGCAGACCTTCTCTTTGGGAACACCCAATTTATCAATCAGGCCATAAGTAATTCGCCGGTTTGCCTGGTGGGGAATAATCATATCCAGGTCTTCGAGTTTATAGGGGCTTTGCTCCAGCGCTTTAAATAAGGCCTCGGCCATTCCGTTTACCGCTTTCCTTAAAACCCTGGGGCCCCCGGGCATATGCAGCGTGGCGCGAGGCAGAAATTCTTCTCCATTTATCTCTTTTATCTCTTCGGCCCTGCTGCTGTTGGCGTTCTTTAACTCGAAGTGGTCGGTAAACTCGGAAGCCAAATACGGAAAGCTGGAAATTCCGCCTTTTTCGGCGGCCTGCAAAACAGCCGCGCCCGCCCCGTCGGCAAAAAGGACCGCGGTAGCAGGATCTCCGTAATCGGTAACCCGCGAGAGCATCTCTGAAGAAACCACCAAAATATTCCTATATATACCGGAGCTAATCAAGGCATAGCCTATAGATAAGCCATAAATAAATCCTGCGCAGGCCGTATTTAAAGGAAAACCTCCCGTGTCTCTGGCGCCGATCAAAGAGGCAAGAGAACAGGCAAGATTGGGAACATCTCTTGTAGGCGTAAAGCTGGAAACAATAATAAAGTCTATATCCTTTGCTTTAATCTGCGCTGCCTCTAGAGCCCGGTGCGAAGCCTGCGCAGCCATAGTTTCGGTATCTTCATCCTCTACAAAATACCTGGTCTTTATGCCGGTTACCTGTTCGACCCATTGGGCAAAAGGCATTCCTGCCC
>CAZPGX010000023.1:0-12763 GCA_964586605.1 uncultured Planctomycetia bacterium | reverse complement strand
ATATTTCCAGGCCTTTTTCTTAGAAGGCCTGGATTCTATCTTTGTTAAATTTATCTTGTTTCTCTTGAAAGGCACCAGGACATCATGTAGAGCGCCGGCTTTATCCTTCATTGAAAAAACTATAGATGTCTTGTCCTTTCCGGTACGCTCCACCTCTTGCTTGCCTATTATCAAAAAACGTGTAATATTGTGTGGCGAATCTTCAATAGAAGGAGCCAATATCTTTAATCCGTACTCCTCAGCGGCCAATTTGCTAGCAATTGCAGCACTAGTTATGCGCGCTTTACAAAATTTGGCAGCATAAGAAGTGCTTGATACGGGGACCAGCTTCGCATTTGGCAGATTGGTCTCCAGCCAAATACGGCACTGTGCCAAAACTTGCTGATGTGAATAAACCACGCGTATATCCTTCAATTTATTTTTTAAACTTAAAAGGCAATGCTCTATTGGTAAATACAGTTCTGAACAGATTTTAAGGTCAGAATCCATGAACATATCAAGTGTATGATTGACTGCACCTTCGGTCGAGTTTTCAATGGGGACTACACCATAATTTGTCCTCTCCCGCTCAACCTCTGTAAATACATCGGCTATACTGCCGCACTCATGATATTCCAAAGACTTACCAAATTTTTTTAGAGCCGCTATATGCGTAAATGTGGCTTCGGGACCTAGATATGCCACTGTTGGAGGATTTTGCAGCAACAGCGAACCTGACATTATCTCTCTGTATACTGCCTTTATGCTATCCTCTTTCAACAAACCCTTCCTGTTGGCTTTGATAAGTCTTTCATAAATCTGGGCTTCTCTAGCCGGAGAAAAACTAGGCGTAGTCCTCTTTGACTTTAATTTGCCTACACTTAGTGTTACACCTGCGCGTTCATTAAGCAGGCGTAATATGCTGCTATCAATCCGGTCTATCTTCTTGCGAAGGTTGTTTAATTTTGACATCTTTTTCACCTCGTCTTAGTGCCAATTCTCCAAATTCCTCTAATTGGGGCAATTCCTGCAGGGACTGTAAAGCGAAAAATTCCAGAAAATTCTTTGTGGTGCCGTAGAGAAAAGGGCGTCCGGGAATTTGTTTTCTCCCGCTAATCCGCACCAGGGCCCTCTCCAGAAGCGTTTTCAACACCCCATCTACATTTACCCCCCGGACATCCTCAATCTCCAGGCGGGTTATCGGCTGGCGATAGGCGATAATCGCCAGGGTCTCCAAAGAGGGATGCGAAAGCTTTTCTGTGTGCGATTTACGGTATAACTTTTGCAGCCACGGCGCATAAGCCGGATCGGTAATAATCTGATATCCCCCGGCTATCTCTGCAATGCCAAAGCTCCTTCCTGAATCTTTATATTCCTGCTTCAGCTCTCCAGCCGCCGATTTGATTGCCGAGATATCCGGCCCTTCCAAAACCTCCTTTATTTGCGCAATGCCCAAAGGTTTATCGCTTGCAAATAATAACGCCTCAATAATCCTCTTTAGCTGCTTTTGTTCCATCTTTAATTCCTCTTACCTTAATATGTTCGGGGTGGCGTATAATCTGGATCTCGGCAAAGGAAGACTTCTGTCTGATCTGTATTTCCTTAAGCCGGATTAATTCCAAGACGGCTAAAAAAGTAGCGATGATCTCTATCTTGCTTTTTGCCTTTTCAAATAACTTAGAGAAGTAGATTACCGGCTTGACCACCAGCAGGTGCAGTAAATCGTGGACCTTCTTCTCTACCGTAAATTCATCCTTGATAATTTCTAAAAATTGCTTTTTGGGAACAGTCTTTACTATTTTAGAAAATGCCGAAATTAAATCAAAGAGGCTGGCTTCAAAATAATCCTCTTCTGCGCTTGCGCCAAAAGGCACAGGCGTTATTCGACGGCGGAAGACATCGGCCTGCTCCCTCTCCAGCTCTTCCAGGCGATTTGCCGCTTCCTTAAATTTGCTGTATTCAAGCAGCCTGCGCACAAGCTCCGCGCGCGGGTCCTCCTCTTCTTCCTCTTGAGGCTGCTGTTCTTCGACGGGAAGAAGCATTTTTGATTTTATCTGCATCAGGGTAGAAGCCATCACTAAGAATTCGCCGGCAACCTTTAAGTCCAGAAGCTGCATTAAATCAAGATATTGAAGGTACTGCTCAGTAATCCCGGCAATGGGGATATCGTAAATATTCAGTTCTTCTTTTTTGATTAAATAAAGAAGTAAATCCAGCGGCCCCTCGAATATTTCTAATTTTACTTTGTATGACATCTCTAATATAAGCCGATTAGTTTTTTTACTTCACTCAGAGTTTCGCCGGCGACTTTCTTTGCCTTTTTCGCACCCGTTTTTAAAATATCTTCTATTTTCGTTTTATCTTTGTTTAACTCTTTTCTTTTCTGGCGAATCGGCGCCAGCACCTTATTTAATACCCCGGCTAATTTCTTTTTGCACTCTGTGCAGCCGATGCGGGCATGGATACAGTCCCGGCAAAGGTCCTTTTCCATCTCAGGAGCAAATGTCTTAAAATAGGAAAAGACATTGCAGACCTTAGGATGCCCCGGATCCGACCTTTTAATCCTCTGCGGGTCGGTAATCATCTGCGCAGCCTTCTTTGCCAGCTCATCCGGCGTATCGGATAAAGCAATGAAATTGTCGTAACTCTTGCTCATTTTGCGATTGTCAACGCCTAAGAGCCGGGAGCTTTTAGTCAAAATGCCTTTAGGCTCAGGGAAGACCTTCTTTTTATAAATATGCTGAAAGCGCCGTAAGATTTCCCGGGTTAACTCCAAATGCGCAAGCTGGTCTTCGCCTACGGGAACAACATCTGCCTTATAAGCAAGAATGTCTGCCGACTGCAAGACCGGATATCCTAAGAAACCATAAGTGTGTAAATTACGTGTCTTTAGTTCTCTCAACTGCTCCTTATATGTGGGACAACGCTCAAGCCAACCTAGAGGAGTAATATTAGACAAAAGCAGATGAAGCTCAACATGCTCTTTTATATGCGACTGGACAAAAAGCACGCTTTTTTGTGGATTAACCCCGCAGCTAATCCAGTCAATTACATTATCAATAGTATATTTCTTTAAATCCTGCGGGCGTTCATACTCGCTCATATGCGCATGCCAATCGGCAACCATAAAGTAGCATTCATATTTATCCTGCAGGTTAGCCCAATTGCTTAACGCCCCTACCAGATGGCCCAGATGCAAAGGCCCTGTCGGCCTCATCCCGCTTAATAGTCTTTTTCTCATAACCTTCTGGCTACCTTTTCTATTTGGAAACACTCAATAATATCGGCCGCGCGGATATTTTTAAAGTTAGCCACAGAGATACCGCATTCTGCCCCGGCCTGCGCCTCTTTCACATCTTCTTTAAACTTTCTTAAAGAGCTGATTTTGCTCTTAACTGCTTCTTCGTTGTTGCGGATCACCCGGCACTGCGCACCCCTAATCATCTTGCCGGCTAAAACTACGCAGCCGCCTACGTTCCCCACCTTGGAAACCTTAAATACCTGGCGCACCTGCGCCTTGCCCAGAAACACCTCTTTAAGATGCGGCTCAAGCAGACCCTCTAAGGCGCTTTTGATATCGGCGGTAGCCTCATAAATGATGTCATACAGGCGGATATCCACCTGCTCTTTTTCCGCCAGGGCCTTGGCCCGGGATTCTGCGTTCAGATGGAAACCGATGATAATAGCATTGGAGGCCGCGGCTAATACTACGTCGGAGATATTCACATTGCCTACGCCGCTATGGATAAGTTTAATCGTTACGTCTTTGCTGCTTAATTTCCGCAACGACTGCAGGAGCGCCTCTAACGAACCCTGGACATCGGCCTTGACAATAATATTCAACTCTTTGATTTTACCTGCTTTAATTTGGCTGTATAAGTCTTCAAGAGATATGTGCGCAAGGCTTGCTGCGCCTTTTAATCTTTTTTCTTCCAAACGGCGAAAAGAGAACTCACGCGCCTTCTTCTCATCCTCTGCTACATAGAAAGACTCTCCCGCTTCGGGCACACCGGAGAGCCCGGAGATTTCTACCGGATCGGCGGGGTAAGCCTCTTTTACCTGAATTCCCGAGTCGTTAACCATGGACTTAATCCGGCCGTAATAATCCCCGCAGATTAAGACATCGCCGAGCTTTAAGGTACCGTTTTGCACCAGGATTGTGGCGGTAGAACCTGTGCCGCGCGAAAGCTTGCTTTCCACAACTACGCCCTTTGCCCGGCGCTCAGGATTGGCCTTTAATTCCAGCATCTCAGCTTCTAAAAGAATCATCTCCAATAACTGGTCAATGCCCTGGCCGGATTTAGCCGAGACATTTACGGTAATGGTCTTACCGCCCATATCTTCGGCCATTAAATTGTGCTGGCCAAGCTGGGCCTTAACCTTGGCAACATTGATATTGGGCAAGTCGCACTTATTAATCGCCACCACAATCGGCACCTCTGCTGCCCGGGCATGGTCAATGGCCTCTATTGTCTGGGGCATTACACCGTCGTTGGCGGCAACCACCAAAATTACGATATCCGTAGCATTGGCACCGCGGGCGCGCATAGCCGTAAAGGCCTCGTGGCCCGGCGTATCTAAAAAGGTTATCTTCTTTTCCTTTACATAAACCTCATAAGCGCCGATATGCTGGGTAATCCCGCCTGCCTCGCGCGCAGCCACCCTGGTTTTTCTAATCAGGTCTAAAAGCGAGGTCTTACCGTGGTCCACATGTCCCATTAAGGTTACTACCGGCCCACGAGGAATCAATTTTTCTTTCGGGTCTTTTTGTTGATGGATTTCCAATAACTCTTCTTTGAAATTAGGCAGCCGCTCCAGGGTAAACCCAAATTCCCCACCCACTTTTTCCAGGGCCTCCTCGTCAAGTGCCTGATTAATCGTAGCCATAATCTTGAGCTTCATCAATCTTTTAATCAGCTCGCTGGGCTTAAGCGAGAGCTGCACCGACAGTTCTTTCACTGTCAGAGGAATCTTAATCTGAAGTTTTTTTAATTCTTTTTTAGGGGATTCTGTTTTGGCAGGCTCAGCAACCGCTTTGGCCGCAGCCTTTTTTTTGGCGGCAACCGGTTTGGTTTTCGGCTTCAATTCCTTACGGACAATCTGTATGGCTTCATCGTCTAGAGCGCTCATATGCCCTTTGACTTTCACATTGAGTGCCTTAAGTTTGGCTAAAAGCTCTTTGCTGGAAAGCCCCAATTCTTTCGCTAATGCGTGAACCCTAATACTCATTCTTTATCTTTCCCGCCTTTTAATTTCCTGGCTTGGGTAATTAATTTCTCGGCCTTCTTCTTGCCAATGCCTTTGATCTTGGTTAACTCTGCGACCTCTGCAGCGGCTATTTGGGCAAGCGTCTTGAATCCGGCCTCGCTTAAGGAGCCTTGAGTCTTCTCGCCTATGCCCGCCAGATTCACCAACTCGGACTTTTTCGCCCCGGGCTTCTTCTTCTTGGGCTCCTCGGCGCTTCTGATATCAATACTCCAGCCGGTAAGTTTGGAGGCCAGGCGGACATTCTGGCCGCGTTTGCCGATAGCCAGAGAAAGCTGGTCGTTGGCCACCAAAACACGGGCGGCCTTTTTCTCTTCATCTATTTCTATGCTTGAGATTTCGGCGGGGCTTAAGGCGCCGCCGATAAACTCCTTGGGGGCTTCGTTCCACCTGATGATGTCTATTTTCTCGCCCCTTAATTCGCGCACGATATTTTTTACCCTTGAGCCCCTCATCCCCACGCAGGCGCCTACACAGTCTACCTTTTCATCATTGGAATAAACCGCGATCTTGGTTCTCTCGCCTGCCTCCCGGGCAATGGCCTTAATCTGGACTATCCCTTCATATATCTCGGGAACCTCCAGTTCAAACATTTGCTTGACTAACCCGGCATTGGCGCGGGAAAGTACGATATGCGGGCCGCGGGAAGCCTTCTTCACCTCTAAGATGTAGGCCCGAATCCTCTCGCCCTGGCGGTATGTCTCCTTAGGCGACTGTTCCGATTTGGGCAGGATGGCCTCTGTCTTTCCCAGGTCAACTATAAGGTTGCCTTTTTCAAAGCGATAGACCAAACCGTTGGTCAGGGTATCTACCCTTTTTTGGAAATCTGCATAGATGACATCGCGTTCGGCCTCGCGGATTTTCTGAATAATCACCTGCTTGGCGGTCTGGGCGGCAATCCGGCCGAATTTAGCGGAGGTAACCGGCTTTCCGTCGGAAAGAACCCGGATTTCCCCGGTCTTGGGATCAAGCTTAGCCTCAATCTCTTCTGACTTGGGGCCTAAATCCTTTTTAGCTGCAGAAACTATCGCCTGTTCCACAGCCTCAATAAGAATTTCCTTCTTGATGCCCTTTTCGCGTTCAAGATGTTCTAATATGGATAACAACTCTTCATTCATCTTACAGTTGGACCTCCGGATTAGCCCGGGCAATGTTGCTGCGGGAAATACGCACTTTTTCTTTGCCTTTGGCCTGAAGCACTATACTCTCCTCAGCAACCTCATCTATTGGACCTTCAAAGACATTCTGTTTATTTAGGGGCTCGTGCAAGACAACCCGCACAGGTTTACCTAAATAACGTGCAAAGTCCCGGCTGCTCTTCAATGGCCTATCCAGCCCGGGAGAAGAAACCTCCAGGACGTAACTTTGCTGAAGGGTATCCTCCCGGTCAAGAACCTCGCTGATCCGGCGGTTGAGCCGGGTGCATTCATCCAGGGTTATCCCCTCGGGCTTATCCACTAAAAAGCGCAAAACAGGCCTGCCTCTTTCTCTGGCCAGGAGCAGATCAACCAGTTCTATGCCCTGCCCTGTTAAAAGAGGCGAAATTCGTTGCCTTATTTCGCCTAATAATGCCTTTTCCACAATAAAAAAAGTGGGCCTTGGTCCTGCTTTACCCACTCACTCCCCCTTCAAACTGGATTTTAAAACAAACGCAGTATACTATAAATCCAGGGGCTTGTCAAATGTTTTTTTTACTCGCCTAGTTCGCGCAGGGCATCGCTTATTGTTCTCCGGCTAACATTAAAGCGTTGAGCAAGTTCGCTAGCGGACAGAGAATCAATTTTTTCGCCATTAGCTTCAAGAAAAGCCCTGATTATCAACAGGAATTTTAAGCGCATAGAGCGCTCGCTTGGTTTAATCAGGCCGGACGATATCGAAAAAATATCTCCCGAAACATCCTTAAGTTCTACCCAAGCATCCCTACCATGGAAAAATCGCACACTAATAAGCTCATAACGGGACTCTATCCGCTTTAAGCTCCTGATAACCTGTCTTCTTATAGCGGTATCCGTCCATGAATCCGGCATACCCAGGCTTAGGCCCATAGACTCCAGGTCTATAAAAAACTCCTGCTCATTTATGGCCTGACTATGCGCCAGAAGGATAAGATAAAGGTCCAGAACACGCTTATCCTGGCCTGTGAGCATCCGGGAAAAATACCCCTTGTCTTCAAGCAATGTCTTAGGGATATCTATCGTTTCGGCTATATTCTCTGTATATAGAAACTCGGGATGCGGTTCAGTAAATACGGGCAGGAATTTGAGTCTTAAGAGTTTTATTTTAGCAAGGTCCGGAGAGTCTATCAGCGTAGCAGACTCAAAGTTGTCCCTCAAAGCAGAAATAGACCAGTTTGTACTGCCCTCAACAACATAACGGCTGTCAACGATGATAAGTTTATCGTGCAGCCTCCGGGTTGCGGGCATCAGATGAATAATGCAGCCGGCATCTTCTAATCTCTTTAATTCCGGATTTTCAATTAGCCTAACCTTTTCTTTGTCCACATCTCTGAAACGGGTGTTTAGGTATAAAGTGACGCTAACGTTCCTGTCTCTTGCCTCAAGCAGGTCATTAAGCAGAAGCCTGACGGGATTCCTGGTCTTTGTGCCTAGGCTTATATTGTACATGGAAACAGCTATTGACTCTTTGGCGCCGTCTAAAAGCTCAATTACCGCCGGCTCATAGCCCCGACCCGATATATCCCTCACCCGCGCTTCTACAAACTCCCCCTGCACACACCAACCCAAACCACCCAAAAATACGCAGGTTGTGAGGAGCACAACCAGAAAAAGCACACTTCTTCTCATCCAAATCCCCACTTTCATAACCATGCGCCCATTATACCCCCAAAACAAAAAAGCCTCAAGGGTTATCTTGAGGCTAATAAAGGGTCGCTGTCCCTATTTATTGGATGTTTGCCGTTGTTTGCCGATAGTTACCATTGTTTTGGTATTAGGTGGGCACAATTTGGGCACAAAATTAGAACGTGTAATTTTTTTCACGTAGGAGGGTGACATATTGAGCAGGTGACATAGGACATTCAATAAGAGCTCTGAGCTGTTTTGTAAAATCTAACCGTAATCCTCTTTTCATATAATCAAGAAGACTATCGCCGTATTCTTTATACTTCGAACCTCTTGATATTGAAGTGCTTATCGCCGTCTTCTTACCGGCAACATAGAGCCTTAACAACTTGTGCCCTCTCGCTTCTTCCTCCCTGAAGCCTTTTCTCAATAAACTTGATCTAATCTCTTGAGGAGGTATTGGTCGAGACATTATGTAAGTACAATATATGTTCTATACGATTCTAATAACTGCTTGGCACCTATAGAAAGCTCTTCGGGATCAGATTCATTCAAAAGTAAATAATCTGTTATAACACTGTGTTCAAAATCTTCTACTGCTTCGTCCTTAGTCAAGCCTATTCCAAATTTATTGAATTCTTCACATGCAATAATAAAGCAAGTCTGATCTTTACTTTTTTCTATCGAAACACTAATAGGTTTTTTGATCTCGTATGGATAATGAGGTAAAAAATGCAATAGAAAATCGAAGGTAGCCCTACTATATAAACCTTTTTCAAAGCAAGTATCATCTATTCCGTTCTGCTTAATGGCAATCGCGGATTCCTTATAGAACTCTTCCCTTCGCACCAGTTCTGGATTTCTGGTTATCAAGGAATCTTGCATTATTCACCCCTCATAACTTTTCTATAGCTATCTGAAATGAGATTCTCGAATATTTTCTTTGTATGCTTATGCGCATTGGCTATATATGATACAACACTTTTTGCTTCTAATTT
The DNA here is from genome assembly GCA_964586605.1 of uncultured Planctomycetia bacterium. Lineage (GTDB taxonomy): Bacteria > Omnitrophota > Gorgyraeia > JAFGHF01 > JAFGHF01 > CAZPGX01. Next base: position 3,720 of record CAZPGX010000023.1, on the reverse strand, counting down.
ACCAATCTGAATGAAATCAAAATCTAATACCAGCACATCTATGTTTGCAGTCTCTTTAGATTGCAATAATACTTTTAATTTACCATCGCCGACTTTTACTACTAATATTGTATTTAATAGTTCAAATTCGTGAGGGAAGCACTGATTGGGAATTTGATATCCAAAATTGACATATTTCCCAATAGGAATGATCCCGTCAATTCTAACTATTGGAATATGATTCACATACCTTAACCCAACACTCCCCAGTATCTTAATATGGAAAGTATTTACGAAAACTTGAAGATGTTTTAAGGCATCCTCTTGAAATTTTGCAAATCCACCTCCATATTTTTTGGCATGATAAGAAATTCTATCAATCCCAACCCTTATTATCTCATCTTGCTCCCTGTTAAGAAAATCGTAAAGGCGTGCCATTCCTGGAGAACTTTGCCTAATCAATGGGAAAAACTTCCTTATCTTATCATGGAAAACATCTATATTACACTTTATAGACAGTACGGCAGGAAAGCGGATTTCAAAAACCGCTTCGATCAGTGGAGAATTTTTATATACTTCAGCTGCCATTTGGTTTAACCCAAGCCTTCCCAGTTCCTTTGTGGTATTCTGTAGTTGCGTTTATTGTACTACATCGGGAATCTGAAAGCAACTACAAAGTTCTAAAATATCAGATTAGCATTTTATAGCTTTTTCGCTCTTTTCTTCTTCGCTTTAGTAGCCATTTCTCTATATCCGAGGCTCTAAAGCGAACACCTTTCCTTGAAAGTTTGTAACAGGGGATAAAGCCCGTATGCGTCCATTCATAGAGCGTGTTCCGGCTTAGTTGCATCAATTCGCTTAATTGTTGTATGGTCAAAAGCTTTTCCACCGGTTTAGAGTTCCTTATTCTCCGCCTTTTTGCTATAACCTCTTGTCTTGCGATAGGTTAAATAATATATACTGCTAATTTGTGCCCATAAGATGCCCACAATGACTTATTTTCCACTTTTCAGCTTGCTTGCCAAGGCACCAGCTTCACCATCGCCTTTGAGGAATTTTCTTGATAATTTAAGCTCTATTATACCTACCATAAGTAGGGGACGTCCTCTAAATCGTTCGGGAAGGTGTCCCAGTTCCAAAGCGGAGGGTGTCCCTTCACGACTCATTCATAAATAGTAAGTAGGGGACGTCCTCCAACTCGTTCGGGAAGGTGTCCCAGTTCCAAAGCGGAGCGTGTCCCTTCACGGCTCATTTATAGGGGACACCCTCTCGATTACCTCGGCGCCTGTCCCCTATTTTATTCAAAATATCCTCAAAGTTCTTCTTATCGCAAGAATAAGCATATCGATGCGCATAACCACCCAACAAAAAGTTAAGGTTGACTATCTGCCAGCAATCTTCGTTAAACAAAGTCTTTCTGTGAAATTTTTTTCCACCAAAAGAATGTGGTTCACGCGCAACAATACAAATATTTGGAGTCAAAGCAAAATAATGCGTCCTCTGTAGAAAGGTCGGTCCATAAAATCCCTTTGTTTCTGGAATAACCACAGCGACCGGGTTGTCTGTTGTAATAAAAGTTCTATCTGCTTTCGATATATAAACTACCCAATCTTGACCATAAAAAAGATTTGCAAACTTATCTATAGAATCAAACATCAGCATGTGCTGGGAATTATCAACCACAACATTTAAGTCTCCACTAAGAATTGCTGATCGACATTGCTCCCGGATCTTCTCATCACCATCTTTCCAGCCAACTTTTCTATCAATCTTATCAAGTAGCTCGGGCTTGGTTGAGAAAATAAACTTGGCCGTATGCTTGATTACGTCTCCTGCCATTTTGTTGATCCGCTTTCGCATTTCTGGCCCCCGAATCCATATCATGCTCATTAAAAAGGCAATATTCCATTTATCATTTGGCTGGATTTCAGAAAAACTCATAATTTTAGTAAATATCGGCTTGATTTTGGGACTAACGTAATTTTCAAGTGTCTGGAAATACTTTTCTACTTGTTGGCTTATTTCATCATGAGTTCCAGTCTGCGCACCATAGTAAAAATCTTCCGAACAAACCCCTTTTGGACCTTTTGGCAATAATATCTGCCTGTTTTTGCAATCAAACCTCTCAAGTTCCTCTTTATTGTTTGTGAAATATTTCAAATAAAATCGAGGAACGTAATGCTGATCTCGAATGGCTATCTGGTTACCCATAGAAATACTACAGCCCCCTTATCTACCCGTTACTCTAACATACAAAAAGAGGCCTGGCCCCTTTTTGCACTTCAATTATACCCCCAAACTAAAAAAGCCCCAAGGGTTATCTTTGAGGCCAGGTACGCTATCCTGCTTATCACCAAGACACTGTCCCATTTGGTGCTGGTTCAGTGTCCCAATTAAATTTGAAGAGATTAATTTGTGGGAAGGTTCGGCAATGAAAATTTAAGATCCGTGATGGTAAACTTTAAACTTCGGGTCTAACCAAATGATATGAAAAATCCTCTCATCTCGGTACCCAATCATAGCTTTCATTCCATGAAATCGAAATGCTATAAGAGTAACGTCTGGAGTGACTTTCGAGGGCAATCCAACTCTTAAACTTGAACGCTCTATCTTTTCATATCCCAATTTATGTTTGCTAATAAAACGTAACTGTCGCCATGATAACCTACCTCTTTTATGCAAAGATAAGGCAAATGCAGACCGTTCTTCTTGCTCACAAGATTTAACACAATAGCCGTCAACCATATGCTCAAAAGAAAATATTGGAGGCCGCAAATCAGGACTTTCTAAAGGAGCAGCGGGGGGGGATTGTATGGTTCTACTTGATTTGGCTCTTGGGAGACGAAGCCTATGCTTAGTCATTATTTCTCTATAATCAAGGTCTTAAAATGACGTTTCATTGATTTGCGATTAATTACAGTTGCTCCTTTTTCATAGGCTTCTTTCCACGGTGGTTCTCGATGAGTCAATTCTCTAAGTCTCCATGCCGAATATTGCCCGTAAATCTTGTAAATTTCCTTTAAAAGCTCACGCACTCTTTTGGGATAAATAGCAAGATCGAGTTTTTCAATATAAGGTATCCCCATAGAGCCACGATCACTATAGTTATGATAAAGACTTTTTATAACTGGTCCGTGCTGCCAAGCTTCAATTTTATCATCAAATAAAGGAGTATTAAAAAATGCCAGATAAAAACCCTGTGCATAATAGCATAATTTTTGTAACTTCAGGTTAGAAATTGAATCGCCCGCTTCTTCATCGGGTAAGGTTAAAAAATAATTTGCAATATCTTGAGCGGATAATTTACACATATACCCCCCCTTTTTTTTGACCAGCCTTTTGCATTATACCATAAAATCTCAATATCAAGTAAAATTTTTAATGTTTTACCTTTTACCTACCATTTCCCCCTGCCCCATGACTGTCAATAGGCAGGGCAGACAAATTGCCCGGGAAATTGGCCTATTTTATCAAATTATCCACGCCAACTTCGAGAGCATTGGCAATCTTCTTCAATATTTTAATAGTAGGATTATCATTGGCCCCAGATTCAAGCTTAACTAGCGTAGTATGCGTCACGTCTGCGAGCTTTGCCAGCTTGTCCTGCGATAATCCCTTCTCTTTCCTGTATTTCTTGATATTTTCAGATATCATAATTAACTCTTGACATATAACAATATATTGTTATAATTGTATTGTTACAATATATTCCCTGCAATGTGTTGTTATTCTAACCCCATC
>CAZPGX010000022.1:0-12919 GCA_964586605.1 uncultured Planctomycetia bacterium | reverse complement strand
CCTCGGCCGGGAAAGGCTTCTCTGGGCCGCTAAAAGGGTCTCTAATTTAACCTCTGCGGATTCACAGTCAATCAAGATAGACCTGTTTAAAGACAAGCTAATCTTTTTTAAGAACAGCCCGAATATGGGCGAGGCCAAAGAGGAGGTAGAAATCAAACACAAGGGGAGTGAATTTTCTGTGGGCTTTAACCCGCACTACCTGATTGACGCCCTGAAGAGCCTAAAGGACCCCGAGGTCAGCCTGGAGTTGAGCGGCCCGGAGAGCCCGGGCATAATCAGGGCAAAGGATAATTATGTTTATATCGTCTTGCCCATGCAGACCTCATGAGAAAGAACCCGCCGGAGCTTATCGGCGATGTTTTAAAGAATGTAGTAGATGGTTTAAGCCGGACAAAAAAGAAAGGCCCTGCGAAAATCCTTTCCTCTTGGGCCTCTGTTGCCGGCAGGGAGCTCGCCCGGCACACAAGGCCGGCGCACTTGAAAAACGGGGCGCTTTTGGTTTTTGTGGACGAGTCGGCCTGGTTTTATCAGGCAAGCCTTAAGAAAGATGAGCTGCTTAGGGCACTGAACAAAAAAATAGGGAAAGAGAAAATTCAGGAAATTCAATTCCGTATAGGAAATATCAAGAGATGAAAAAGCAAAAAACAGTTAGCGCCGAGCAGCCGCATAAATATGATGCCCGCACTATCCAGGTGCTTGAAGGCGTGGATGCCGTGCGCAAGCGACCGGCGATGTATATCGGCGACGTCTCTACTGCCGGCCTGCACCATTTGGTCTACGAGGTCTGCGACAATTCGATAGACGAGGCCATGGCCGGACATTGCAAGAACATCCACGTTGTCGTCCATAGCGATACCTCCGTCAGCATAGCCGACGACGGCCGGGGCATCCCGGTAGACATACATAAGACCCGGAAGAAACCCGCCTTAGAGGTAGTGATGACTACCTTGCACGCCGGGGGCAAATTTGACCACCGTGTGTATAAGGTTGCCGGGGGTTTGCACGGCGTAGGCGTGAGTGTGGTTAACGCGCTTTCGGAGTGGCTGGAGGCAGAAGTCAGGCGCGATGGCAAGGTTTATCATCAGCGCTATGAGCGCGGCCGGACCGTGAGCAGGCTAACCGTGGTAGGCAAAAGCGCCAAGCGCGGCACGCGCGTTACCTTTAAGGCAGACAAGGAAATCTTCGGGGACAAGGCCAAATATAGCTTTGATATTCTTTCGCAGCGCCTGAGGGAGCTGGCCTTCCTCAACCGGGGCATTAGCATAATCCTGGAGGACGAGAGGGAGGACAAGCGCAGCGAATTCAAGTTCTCCGGCGGAATCAGTTCTTTTGTGGAACATTTAAACAAGAATAAGACCCCCTTGCATAAAAAGGTGGTCTATTTTGCCAGCGAAAAAGAAGACGTAAAAGTAGAAGTTGCCATGCAGTATAATGACGGCTACGCCGAAAATATCTTTAGCTTTGCCAATAATATTCACACCGTAGACGGGGGCACCCACCTTAGCGGGTTTAAATCCGCGCTTACCCGCAGCATCAATCAATACTGCAAGAACAAGAACTTGTTAAAAGGGGAGATCTCTTTGTCGGGAGACGATGCCCGCGAGGGCCTGACCGCAGTGATTAGCGTCAAGGTTTTAAACCCCCAGTTTGAGGGGCAGACCAAGGGAAAATTAGGCAACTCGGAGGTCTCCGGCATTGTTGAGTCGGTAGTTAACGAGTCTTTAGGGGCATACCTTGAGGAGCACCCTTCCCTCGGCAATGCGGTCGCAGGCAAGGCGATCGTAGCCTCCCGCGCGCGGGAGGCCGCCAGAAAGGCCAGAGAGCTCACCCGGCGCAAAGGCGCCCTGGAGGGCGGCGGGCTTCCGGGGAAGCTTGCCGATTGTTCTGAACGTGCCCCCGAACTTTGCGAGTTGTACATAGTGGAAGGCGACAGCGCAGGGGGGTCGGCGCGGCAGGGGCGGGACCGGCGGTTCCAGGCAATCCTGCCGATTAAAGGCAAGATCCTCAATGTGGAAAAGGCGCGCATAGATAAGATCCTTAGCAATGAAGAGATTAGAACTATCATCACCGCCTTAGGGACAGGAGTGGGCAAAGAAGAATTTAATCTTTCCAGGCTGCGCTATCACAAGATTATCCTGATGGCCGATGCCGATGTTGACGGCTCGCACATTCGCACATTGTTGCTGACCTTCTTTTACCGTCAGGTGCCGGAGCTGGTGGAAAAAGGCTATATCTACCTGGCCCAGCCGCCGCTTTACAGAATCAAGCGGGGCAAAAGAGAGGAATATATTGGCACAGAGGAACGGATGAATGAGTTGCTGCTGGAGATGGGTACGGAAGGGATGAGCCTGGAACGCAGCAAGGACAAAAAGCTCTTTTCCGAAAAGCAGATTAAGCGGCTTCTGGAATTGCTTGTGGAACTGGAAGGTCTTTCCCGGGCGATTAGGCGAAAGGGAGTGGAATTCGCAAAATACCTCGGTCTTAGGCAGCCAAAGACCAAGAAACTACCCATTTTTAGGGTAAAAGTGGATGGCGAAGCCCAATTTCTCTATTCTGATGCCGAGCTGGCTAAGGTAACTGCCAAAGAAGAAAAAAAGCACAAGAAACCTGCGAAAACGGATGAGAAGAAAAAGGGAGAAGAGGATCCTGCAGGGAAGGACTTAGATGTAGTAGAATTCTTCGAGGCCCGCGAAATAGAAAAGAAACTGGCCGAGATTGGCAAGATGGGTTTTGATGCCATAGCCCATTATGAGCGGCCCAAGGAAGGGCACCTGCCGCGTTCAAAGAAGGCCAGGCCCGCGCCCATTTATAAGGCGAGTTACAACAAAGAAAGCAAGGACATCTTTTGTCTCAAGGAGCTCTTGAAATATGCCAAAAGTCTCGGCAAAAGAGGGATGACGATTCAGCGCTACAAAGGGTTGGGGGAGATGAACCCCGAGCAGCTTTGGGAGACTACTATGGATCCTGCGCGGCGCACGGTTTTAAAAGTAGCCCTGGAAGATGCGGTCAGGGCGGATGAGATGTTTACGGTGTTGATGGGCGACGCTGTCCAGCCACGGCGGGAATTCATCCAGGCCCACGCCCATGAAGTGAGGAATTTGGATATCTAAAATGTATACCAAAGGCGAAAAAATAATCCCGATTTACATTGAAGACGAGATGAAGGATTCTTACATCTCCTACGCGATGAGCGTAATCGTGGGCCGGGCCCTGCCCGATGTGCGCGATGGGCTGAAGCCCGTGCACCGGCGCATACTCTACGCGATGAAGGAGCTGAACCTAGAGCACAGCAAGCCATATCGAAAGTCGGCGCGTATCGTCGGAGATTGCCTGGGAAAGTATCATCCCCATGGGGATATGTCGGTCTACGATGCATTAGTGCGCATGGTTCAGGATTTTTCCCTACGCTATCCATTGATCGACGGACAGGGCAATTTCGGCAGCGTTGACGGCGATGCCTCAGCGGCAATGCGTTATACGGAAGCGCGGATGAGCGCGATTAGCGAATGGATGCTGCAGGACCTGGAAAAAGAGACGGTCAACTTTACGCCTAATTTTGACGAAACCCTCAAAGAACCGCTGATCCTGCCGGCGGTGCTACCCAATCTTCTGGTAAACGGCGCAAGCGGAATCGCCGTAGGTATGGCTACTAATATGCCCCCGCATAATTTAAGCGAGATCATCGCCGGGATTAAGCTGGTTATTGACCAGCCTGATTGCGAGCTCAAAGAGATAATGCGCCTGATTAAGGCGCCGGACTTTCCCACCGGCGGCTTTATTTGCGGCCGGGAAGGGATAAAGCATGCCTATACCACAGGCCGCGGCCGGCTAAAGATCCGCGCCAAGGCCAACATCGAACAACAGAAAAACGGCAGAGAAGCGGTTGTAGTTACCGAGATTCCTTATCAGGTAAACAAGGCAAATATATTAATCTCTATCGCCGCTCTTGTCCGGGATAGAAGGATTGAAGGGATTGGCGACTTAAGAGACGAGTCCGACAGAGACGGGATGCGCATTGTCGTAGATTTACGCCGGGGGGCCAACGCCCAGATCGTGCTTAATCAGCTATTTAAGCGCACGCAGATGGAGGAAACCTTCGGCGTAATCATGCTTGCCCTGGTGAATAACCAGCCCCGCGTGCTTAACCTGAAGCAGCTGCTTGAGCTCTATATCGAACACCGCAAAGAGATTATCATCCGCCGCACTACATTCCTTTTACGCAAGGCCGAGGAGCGGGCGCATATCTTAGAAGGCCTGAAAATCGCCTTGGCCCATCTGGATAGGGTGATTAAGACCATCAGGCAGTCCAAGACTCCCCAGCTCGCCAGGGCCGCCTTGATGCAAAAATTCGCTTTAAGCGAAAAACAGGCGCAGGCAATTCTGGAGATACAGCTGCAAAGGCTTACCGCCCTTGAGCGCGACAAGATTGACCAGGAATACCTGGAGTTAATCAAAAAAATCGAACAATACAAATCTATTTTAGCCAGCGAAAAAAAGGTTCTGGGGGTAATTAAGGAGGAGTTGGAGGAATTAAAGAAGAGGTTCGGCGACGAAAGAAGGACACAGGTTGTTGCCGAGGCCGAGGACCTGGAGATAGAAGACCTGATTGCCGAAGAGGATGTGATTATTACGGTCAGCCACGCAGGCTACATCAAGCGCCTTCCGGTCAGTGCATACAAGAAACAACACCGGGGCGGAAGGGGGGTTACGTCCATGGGGACGAAGGAAGAGGATTTCGTAGAGCATCTTTTCCTTGCCTCCACGCACGAACACATCCTTTTCTTTACCAATAAAGGCAAGGTTCATTGGCTGAAGGTTCACGAGGTCCCTCAGGCCGGGCGGCTCTCCAAGGGCAAGGCAATTGTAAATCTTTTACAGATGGAAAGCGGTGAAGCCATCTCGGCGCTGGTTCCGGTAAAGGAATTTAACCCCAAGAGATTTTTAGTTTTAGCTACCAAGCAGGGGCTGATTAAAAAGACTAAGCTGGATGCCTTTAGCAATCCGCGCCGAGCCGGGATTGTAGCCGTTTCTTTAGAAAAGGGCGACGAGCTAATCGGGGCAGTGCTTACCGACGGGAAACAGGAAATCCTTATGGCCTCCCGCCAGGGCAAGGCCGTGCGCTTTAAGGAAGGCGATGTGCGCGATATGGGCCGGACCGCCAAAGGTGTGCGCGCAATCCGTCTGGGCAAAAAAGACGAGGTAATCGGCATGGAGATAGTCAAGGCCGATGCGACCTTACTTACGGTAACAGCCGGTGGTTTTGGCAAGAGGACCTCTTTTAAGGAGTACCGCCGGCAGTCGCGCGGCGGCAAAGGCGTTATCAACATTAAGGTGACCAAGAAAAGCGGCGAGGTTATCGGCCTTAAGGGCGTTACCGAGCAGGATGAGATAATGATTATTACCCAGAAGGCAATGGTGGTGCGCTGCCCGGTAAAGGATATCCGCTCTGTGGGCAGAAATAGCCAGGGGGTGCACGTAATCCGCCTGGAGGCAAAAGACCAGGTCTCTTCCGTTGCCTCCGTCGTGAAAAAAGAAGAAGTATAAAGGTGGCCCCATCGTCTAGTGGTTAGGACATCAGATTTTCATTCTGACGACCGGGGTTCGACTCCCCGTGGGGTCACCAATCAATTTTGCGAAGCAAAATTGATAGAGCAATCGAAAGTCGAGAATCGAAAATTGGCTTCGATTGCGGTCTAATTTCGAATTTCGATTTTCAGAAGGATTAGAGTAATGTGTGGAATAGTCGGATATATTGGCCAGCGTAACGCCCAAGAGGTTCTCCTCCGGGGCCTGCGCCGCCTGGAATACCGCGGGTATGATTCCGCCGGCGTAGCCATTCTTAATAATAAGGCCAACCCTTCCGGCGCAGCTGTGCTTCAGATTAAAAAACGCGCCGGAAAGCTCAAGGGTTTGGAGGCCCTCTTATCTAAGAGGCCCCTCAAGGGAAATCTGGGCATCAGCCATGTGCGCTGGGCCACCCACGGCATCCCCAATGCCCGCAATGCCCATCCGCACCGGGATTGCCAAGGCAGGATTGCCCTGGTGCATAATGGCATTATCGAGAATTACGAGCAACTGAAAGAGGCCCTGGCCAGAGAAGGCCACACATTCTGTTCTCAGACTGATACGGAGGTTTTAGCGCATCTGGTGGGACGATTTTATCGGGGCAGATTAGAGGATGCCTTACGGGCTGCCTTAAAAAAGGTGCGCGGCTCATACGCTATTGCGGTAATCTCTCGGGACGAACCGGGAAAATTAGTAGGCGCAAGAATGGGCAGCCCCTTGATTGCCGGTAGCGGTGAAAACGAGGGCTTCTTGGCCAGTGACATCCCCGCGCTTTTGGATTATACAAAGGAAGTCGTCCTGCTGGACGACAGAGAGATAATTGTGCTTGAGCGCGGGAAGCTTTCCGTGAGCAATCTGGATAAAGACCAGCCCCTAAAGAAGAAAAGAGTGAAGATTAACTGGGATGTAAGCTCTGCGGAGAAAGAAGGTTTTCCTCATTTTATGCTCAAAGAGATTTACGAGCAGCCTAAGGCCCTTCGTGATACTCTGGGGGGCAGAATTTCTGAAAAGAAAGATGCGATTATCCTGCCCGAATTAAAACCGTTGGAGAAGGCCCTGGCCTCGATGCAGAGGATAGTAATTATCAGCTGCGGCACCGCCCGGCATGCGGGTTTGGTGGGCAAATATATCCTTGAGCAATACGCGCGCGTGCCGGTAGAGGTGGATATCTCCAGCGAATTTCGTTATCGCAACCCTATTCTTAACCAAAAGACCCTTGTCCTGGCCATTACTCAATCGGGCGAGACCGCCGATACCTTGGCCGGGATACGCCTAGCCAAAGAATGCGGCGCGAAGGTCTTGTCTATCTGCAATGTGCTGGGAAGCTCCATCCCCAGGGAATCGGATGCGGTAATCTATACCCATGCCGGTCCCGAGATTGCCGTAGCCTCCACCAAGGCCTATACCTGCCAGCTGGCCGTGCTCTATCTGCTCACCCTTTATTTAGCCGGATTAAAAAACGCGCTGCCCGGCGCTAAGATTAAGCAGTTAATCGCGGGGCTGGAGAAGATTCCCCAGGAACTAGAGAAGGTTTTACAAAACAAAAAGGTAATTCTTGAATGCGCGCGGCGCTATTACCACTCTTTTGGTTTTCTCTATCTGGGCCGCTCGCTGAATTTTCCCACTGCCTTGGAGGGTGCCTTGAAGATCAAAGAAATCTCTTATATGCATGCTGAAGGGTACGCGGCGGGGGAGATGAAACACGGGCCGATTGCCCTGATTAATCCGCATCTTCCCGTAGTTTGCATTGCCCCGGAATCTCGTGTTCACCAGAAGATGCTTTCCAATATTGAAGAGATTAAGGCGCGCAGGGGAATCGTCATTTCTGTGGCCACCGCCGGCGACAAGCTGATTGCGCATCATTCCAACCATGTAATCTATATCCCCAGGGTTGCCGGGGTCCTTTCGCCGCTTTTGGCAGCGGTCCCCTTGCAGCTTTTGGCTTATCACATTGCCGCAAAACGCGGCTGCGATATCGACCAACCAAAGAATCTAGCGAAGAGCGTAACGGTAGAGTAACCGATGCTATACATCGTTTCCACTCCTATCGGCAACCTAAAAGATATCAGCCTGCGGGCGCTGGAAACTCTCAAGAGCGCCGAGCTAATCGCCGCCGAAGATACCCGCCATACACGAAAACTGCTCAGCCATTACGGGATTCACACCCCCTTAAGCAGTTATTTTGAACACAACAAATTTAGCAAAGGGCCGCATCTTGTGCGCCTGCTCAAAGAAGGCAGGGATATTGCCCTGGTTACGGATAGCGGCACGCCGGGGATTTCCGATCCCGGATATCGCCTGGTTCAGCTGGCTATCCAGAATGAGGTTCCCATTACTGCTGTTCCCGGGCCGTCTGCCCTAATTGACGCCCTGGGTCTATCGGGCCTGCCCAGTGACAGATTTATCTTTGAGGGGTATCTGCCGGTAAAGGCCGGGGCGCGCAAGAGAAGGTTAAAGGAAATTGCCGGCGAGAAAAGAACAGTCATCTTTTACGAATCGCCGCATCGGCTGCTCAGGGCCCTAGAAGACATCTCGCAGATTTTAGGCGAGCGCGATATCGTTGTAGCCAGAGAGCTGACCAAAAAGTTTGAACAGATTGTGCGAGGGAATGCGCCTTCTTTATTGGGGCACTTCCAAAAGCACAAACCCAGGGGTGAGTTTGTGCTGGTGATAAAAGGCAAATAGCCCTTGACAAAAGAGGCTGGATGTGGTATAGTAATTGCACAATTGAGAACCCTTTTAAAGCCGTCCGGTGAGGCGGGAAAAGGAGCAGAAGATGTATAATAAGCGTAAGAACATAGCCTTACCCAGTTATTGGGTAGGGTTTTTTATTGGGACCAAAACCCGATGAAATTTAGAGAAAAAGCGAAGATAATGGACAAAGAGGCGATGGGGCGGGCCCTAAGGCGTATCGCCCACGAGATAGCAGAAAAGACCAAAGGCACAGAAGACCTGGTTATTGTCGGTATCCGCAACCGCGGGGCCTATCTTGCCGAGAGAATTGCCGCCTATATCGGCAGGGCCGAGAGAATCAAGGTGCCCGTGGGCGTTTTGGACATAACCTTATACCGCGACGACTTAACTACAGTGGCCGAACAGCCTCAGGTGCACAAGACAGAGATAGGCTTTGATATCGCCGGCAAAAAGATTGTCCTGGTGGACGACGTGCTCTATACCGGGCGCACAATCAGGGCCGCCTTAGATGCCTTGATTGATTTTGGCCGGCCCAGATATATCCAGCTGGCCGTATTGATTGACCGCGGGCACAGGGAGCTGCCCATCCGCAGCGATTATATCGGCAAGAACGTGCCTACCGCCCTGAAAGAAACGGTGCAGGTGCGTTTGAGGGAGGTTGACGGAAAGGACGAAGCGGTAATTTTAGAACAGGGTGATTTGCGATGACTAAATGGTCTCGAAAGGACTTATGCGGCCTGGAAGATTTAAGCAGGGAAGAGATTGAGCTTATTTTATCTACGGCGGAGTCGTTTAAAGAGGTTACCACACGCGAGATTAAGAAGGTTCCGGCCCTGCGCGGCAAGACTGTAGTAAATCTATTTTATGAGCCTTCTACGAGGACAAGGGTGTCTTTCGAGGTGGCGGCCAAAAGGCTCTCGGCCGATGTAATTAATGTTTCCACCGAGACCTCCAGCGTCAAAAAAGGCGAGACGTTGATCGATACGGGGAGGAATATCCAGGCCTTAAATGCAGACGTGATTGTGGTCAGGCATAATTGTTCCGGGGCAGCGGTAATGCTGGCGCGCCATGTGGATGTCAGCGTGGTTAACGCCGGAGACGGCTGGCACGAACATCCCACGCAGGCGCTTCTGGACATGTTTACCTTGAAGGAAAAGTTAGGCAGGATAGAAGGCTTGAATGTAAGCATCGTTGGGGATATTGCTCATTCGCGCGTTGCCCGTTCCAATATCTACGGGCTAACTAAATTAGGCGCCCGAGTAACTGTCTGCGCTCCCAAAATGCTTATCCCACCCGGGATAGAACAGCTGGGGGTAGGCGCTACCGATGATATAGATAAGGCCTTAAAAAGCGCCGATGCGGTGAATGTCCTGCGCATGCAGTTTGAGCGCGACGAAGGAAATGCTTTCCCCCGGCAGGTAGAATATTTTCAGGCCTTCGGGATTACCCGGCAGCGGCTTGAAAAAGCAAAGAAGAAGATTGTGGTCATGCACCCGGGGCCGCTCAATCGGGGCATTGAGATATCCAGCGAAGTCGCCGACGGGCCGAACTCTGTAATCTTGGAGCAGGTTACTAACGGCATTGCCGTGCGCATGGCAGTGCTGTTTTTGGTTTCGGGAGCAGCAACTAAATGAAAATCGAAAATCGAAAAATGAAATTGTTAATAAAAAATGGCCATATAGTTGACCCGGCAAATAATCGCAACGAAGTTTGCGACATCTTGCTGGAAGGCGCCAGGATACTTAAGGTCGGCAAAGGCATAGATTGCGCTAAGGGATTAACTATAGACGCCGCCGGCAAAATCGTGATGCCGGGTCTTGTGGATATGCACGTGCATTTAAGGCAGCCCGGCCGGGAAGACCGCGAAACCGTTGCCACAGCATCTGCCGCGGCCTTAAAAGGAGGGATTACCTCGCTTCTGGCCATGTCCAACACTACTCCGCCGATGGATTGCGCAGGAAATATAGACTTGTTGAAGGCAATCATTAAAAAAGATGCCTTAGTTGATGTGTTTATTGCCGGTACTATTACCAAAGAGCGCAAAGGGAAAAGCCTGACCGATATCGCCAAATTGAAAAAGAGAGGGGCGGTAGCGATTAGCGATGACGGCGCATCCGTAGATAATAGCAAGGTGCTTCTTACGGCGCTTAAAAAGGCTAAAGAAAACAAACTATTGGTAATCTGCCACAGCGAAGATAAAATGCTGGCCGGGCGCGGCGTGGTTAATTTAGGGAGTGTTTCCACGCGCATGGGCTTACGGGGCGTCTCTTGCGAGTCGGAATATAGACGCGTGCAGAGGGACCTTAAGCTTGCCCAGGAAGCAAAGGCGCGGATACACATTGCCCATGTAAGCTGCAAAGAATCCGTGGAGATTATTGCCGCGGCCAAGAAAAAAGGCGTAAAGGCAACGGCGGAAACAGCCCCGCATTATTTTGCCCTTAGCCAGGAGGCGGTTTTAGGTTTTGATACAAATGTGAAGATGAATCCGCCGCTGCGGGCAAAAGAGGATGTTAAGGCAATCAGGCAGGGTTTAAAAGACGGCACAATCGATGCGATAGCCTCCGACCATGCCCCGCACACAGAAAGCGAGAAGGATATTGAATTTGAGCGCGCGGAGTTCGGGGTAATCGGGTTAGAGACGGAATTGGCGGTGAGTATCAGCGAGTTGGTAGAACCGGGCATATTGGGCTGGATGAGTTTAGTCAGAAAACTAAGCGCCAATCCGGCTAAGATTTTGGGAATAAAAAAGGGTAGTTTAAGCCCGGGGTGCGATGCAGATATAATCGTAGTTTCTCCGCAGAAAGAATGGCTGGTGGAAAAAGACGGCTTTTTATCAAAATCAAAGAATTCGGCCTTCATCGGGAAAAGACTAAGGGGCGTGGTAGAATATACGATTCGCGGTGGGCAAATTGTTTATAGCTGATTTTCATATCCATTCCAAATACAGCCGGGCCACAAGCAAGGATATGGACCTGGACCACCTGGCAGAATGGGCCAAGCTTAAAGGGGTCTCTCTTTTGGGTACGGGCGACTTTACCCATCATCTTTGGCTGCAGGAATTAAAGTCCAAACTCAAACCCGCAGGCAACGGCATTTTTTCCTATCAAGGAATAAACTTTATCCTGACCACAGAAGTGAGCAATATCTATTCGAAAAATGGGCGGGGGAGAAGGGTCCACAATGTCCTGTTTGCGCCCGGGTTTGCCGCTGTGGATAAGATTAGCGACGGCCTGGCGGGTTTTGGCAATCTTTCTTCCGACGGCCGACCGATGTTAGGCCTGGATTGCGTGTCACTGATGGAGATAGTTAAAGATGCAAGCCCCGACTGTTTTATTATTCCTGCGCATGTCTGGACTCCCTGGTATAGTGTATTCGGCTCAAATTCCGGGTTTGATACCATTGAGGAATGTTTTGGACAATACACCAAAGATATTTTTGCCCTGGAAACGGGGCTTTCTTCGGACCCTGAAATGAACTGGCGCTGGAGCGCCTTAGATAGGTTTAGCTTAATAAGCAACTCTGACGCGCACAGCCCTTCGCGCATCGGCCGGGAAGCCAATGTATTTAATTGCGAAATGAGCTATTATGCAATCATGGATACCTTAAAGAAAAAAGACAAAAAGAGATTTCTTTACACTATAGAATTTTTTCCACAAGAGGGAAAATATCATTACGACGGCCATAGAAATTGCGACGTTCTTTTATCTCCCGAAGAGAGCAAAAAGAATAATAATATCTGCCCGGTTTGCAAGCGCCCCCTGACAGTGGGGGTTATGCACAGGGTTGGTCAGCTTTCCGATAGGCCTGCCGGATTCGTCCCGGAAGAGGGCGTGCCTTTCAAGAACCTGATTTCCCTGGATGAGATTGTCGCCGAGAGCAAAGGCGTGAGCAAGGGCGCAAAATCCGTAGAGCAGGAATGCCGGCTGTTAGTTCAGAAACTAGGCAGCGAGTTGGAAGTCCTGATTAATGTGCCGCAGGAGCAGTTGTTGAAGGCCTGCGCGCCCAGCGTGGCCCGAGGCATTTTAAATGTCCGTCAGGGAAAAGTGAACATAACCCCTGGATACGACGGGGTCTATGGCAAAATCGAAATATTCGGCGGACAGGGTAAACAACCGGAAAAACAACTCTCTTTCTTTTAAAACTATGCGCCTGTAGCTCAGATGGATAGAGCACCGGCCTCCGGAGCCGGGCGGACAGGTTCGAGTCCTGTCAGGCGCACCATAGATTAACAGGAGAAAAGATGCCTGAATTGCCTGAGGTGGAAACGATTCGCAGGGATTTAACCCGCGATGTTAAGGGCAAGAGGATCAAGGCTGTAGAAATCCTAAACAGCAAAGTAATTAAACAGCCTAGTCCTGCAGAATTCACCAGGCGGATTAAGGGTGTTGCCTTTAAGGCCTTTTTGCGCCGGGCCAAGGTCCTGGCAGCGCAGCTTTCCGGCGGTGATTACCTGGTGGTGCATCTGCGGATGACCGGCCAGTTGGTCTATTCTGCCCAAAGAGAAGAAAAGGCGCGGGTGATTTTTGTCTTATCCGACGGCAAATACCTCAATTTTAACGACCAGCGCCTGTTTGCCGAGTTGCGCCTGGTATCTGATTGGCAAAAATTAAAATTTGTGCAGAGTCTTGGTCCTGAACCGCTTGCTGCTGAATTTACACTT
>CAZPGX010000021.1:1907-13645 GCA_964586605.1 uncultured Planctomycetia bacterium | reverse complement strand
GTTGATGTGCGGTTTAGTGCGTTGGAAGACTTCCTTTGCCATTTTATGCCTCCTTACTACTTATTCTCTTTTCCGATTATTTTTTCTGCTATATTCAAAGGCACTTCCGTATAAAAGGAAGGCTCCATTGTATATATCCCCCGGCCTTGAGTCAAGGACCTTATTGCCGTAGCATAACCAAACATTTGTGCCAGAGGCGCGAGTCCTCTAATAACTTTAACATTGTCTTTCTGAACGATTGACTTTATTTGCACCCGCCGCGTGTTAAGATCGCCGACAACATCGCCAAGAAATTCATCGGGAACCATAATTTCTGCATCCATAATCGGCTCAAGTAAAACTGATTTTGCCTTCCTCAAGCCGTCTCTAAAAGCTATTGATGCAGCCATTTTAAAAGCTAATTCCGAAGAGTCTACTTCATGAAAGCTTCCATCCACCAAAGTTGCTTTTATGTTTGCAACCGGATAGCCTGCCAAGACGCCGGTCTGCGCACTTTCTTTTATGCCTTTTTCGACAGCAGGAATGAACTCACGCGGTATTGCTCCGCCTCTGATTTTGTTTACAAATTCTATTTCCTGCTTTTGTTCGCTAGGCTCCATTTCTAAAACCACATGCCCGTATTGGCCGCGGCCGCCGGTTTGCTGGACAAACTTGCTCTCGCTTTCGGTTTTTTGTTTAATAGTTTCTTTGTAGGCTACATGGGGTTTTCCGCTGCGTGCCTCCACCTTAAACTCGCGCTTCATTCTATCCAAGAGGACATCCAGGTGCAACTCTCCCATTCCCGCAATAATAGTCTGGGCGGTCTCCTGATTGTAAGAAACCTTGAATGTCGGGTCTTCTTCCTGCAAGCGGTGAAGCGCAAGCCCCAATTTTTCCTGGTCCATTTTTGTCTTTGGTTCAATAGCCATAGAAATAACCGGCTCGGGAAAATGCATTGTTTCCAAAAGCAGCGGATGTTTTTCATCGCAGAGGGTATCGCCCGTTGTGGTTTGCTTCAGGCCTACGCAGGCGGCTATATCTCCGGCATGTACGCGCTCAATAATGTTTTGCTTGTCGGCGTGCATCTGGACAATCTTACCCACGCGTTCTTTAACGTCCTTTGTAGCATTATAAAGGTAACCTCCCGATTCAATCACCCCGGAGTAGACCCTGATAAAGGTCAATTTTCCTACATACGGATCGGCAACTATCTTAAAGGCCAAAGCGCATAGATAATCATCGTCTGCGGATTTTCTTTTTTCCTCTTGTTCGGTTTCCGGATTGACTGCAGTAATCTCGGCGATATCCAAAGGCGAGGGCAAATAATCGACTACCGCATCGGCCAACATCTGCACGCCCTTATTTTTCAGAGAGGAACCGCAAAATACCGGCACAAGCTTACCCTCTATAGTAGTTCTCCTGATAGTGTCTTTTAACTCATGGGGGTGAATGCCTATATCGTCGGCAAACTTCTCAAACGTGGTCTCGTCAGCCTCAGCCAATTGCTCAATCAGCTGCAAGCGGTATTTACTAGCTAAGGGCTTAAGGTCTTCGGGGATCTCCATTTTTTCAAATTCTTTACCCAGCTCGTCTTTGTAGATAATGGCCTTAGACTCAACCAAATCGATCATTCCCTTAAACTCAGCCTCTGCGCCGACAGGTATTTGTAAGATCAGGGGATGCGCCCCTAATTTTTCCTTCATCTGCCCGCAGGCCGCGAAAAAATCGGCACCGGTTCGGTCCATCTTATTGATAAAGGCAATGCGGGGAACTTTATATTTGTTGGCCTGACGCCAAACAGTCTCGCTCTGAGGCTCCACTCCGCCTGAGGCGCAAAAAACCACCACAGCACCGTCAAGAACCTTCAGGGATCTCTCTACCTCGGCTGTAAAGTCAACATGTCCCGGCGTATCAATAATGTTAATCCGGACGCCTTTCCAAAGGCAGGTTGTGGATGCCGAGGTTATAGTAATACCTCTTTCCTGCTCCTGTTCCATCCAGTCCATGGTCGCGGTGCCTTCGTCAACGGTGCCCATCTTGTAGATCTTACCGGTATAGTAGAGAATTCGCTCGGTAGTGGTGGTCTTACCGGCGTCGATATGAGCGATAATTCCGATATTTCTTGTCTTCTTCAAATCAAATTTTTCCATCTTATCCAGCATTACCATCTGTAATGCGCGAAGGCCTTATTGGCCTCGGCCATTTTGTGCGTATCGTCTTTCTTCTTCACGGCGCTTCCCGTGCCCTTATAAGCATCGCTAATTTCCTGAGCCAGTTTTTCCTGCATGGGTTTTCCTTTTTTGGCGCGGGCAAAGTCCCTGATCCAACGCAAGGCTATCGTGGTGCCCCGGCCAGTCTTGACTTCTATGGGAACCTGATAAGTTGCTCCGCCGACCCGCCTGGATTTCACCTCCAATAGAGGCCGAACATTATCTACAGCCTTATTGATAACCGCTAAGGGGTTATCTGTGTCAGTGCTCTTCTTTACCGCTTCCAAGGCGTTGTAAACTATTTTTTGGGCCGTAGACTTTTTGCCGCCAGACATAACCATGTTGATTAGCTCGCCTATTAACTTGCTATTATACTGGAGATCTGGCGTTCTTTCTTTTTTTTCTGCTCTTCTGCGCCTCATTTTTTAGGCCTCTTTGCTCCGTATTTAGACCGCGACCTCTTCCTCTCGGCAACACCTGCGGTATCCAGGGTCCCCCTGACTATATGGTATCTCACTCCCGGCAAATCTTTAACCCTTCCTCCGCGCACCAATACTATAGAGTGTTCCTGAAGATTGTGCCCCTCACCCGGTATATAAGCGGTAACTTCTATACCGCTGGCTAACCTCACCCGGGCAACCTTGCGCAGGGCCGAATTCGGCTTCTTGGGGGTCTGGGTCTTTACCTGGACACAAACACCCCTGCGCTGCGGACAATTCTTTAAGGCCGGGGATTTAGTCTTCTTGTGAAACTTCTTTCTTCCTTTACGAATTAGCTGGCTGATCGTCGGCATCTTCTTGGCTCTTCCCTTTTTTCTGCTGCATCTCTTCAGTGGGTTGTTCTACAGGCTTACCTTCCTTGAGCATCTTGATATCGCGATGGGCCCTGAAACCGGTCCCCGCAGGAATTAAGCGGCCCATAATCACATTCTCTTTAAGCCCCCTCAATTCATCACGTCTTCCGCTGGCCGCGGCATCTGTCAAAATCCGGGTGGTCTCCTGAAAACTGGCCGCGGAAATAAAACTCTCCATACCCAGGGAGGCCTTGGTAATCCCTAAAAGAATAGGCGTAGCCTGGGCCGGCTTCTTACCTTTCTTAGTTACCCGTTCATTTTCTTCCTGAAATCTGAATTTATCTACCTGCATCCCTACAAGGAAATTGGTATCCCCGGGATCCTCAATTTTCATCTTTCTTAACATCTGCCGGACCACAACCTCGATATGCTTATCGTTAATTTTTACCCCCTGCAGGCGGTAAACTTCCTGAATCTCGTTTACGAGATATTCCTGCAGTTTTTTATCTCCGAGGATCCGTAAAATATCCTGAGGCACAATCGGTCCATCAACAAGCTTCTGGCCGGAGGTAACCCTATCGCCCTTATAGACATTAAGATGTTTTCCATGGGGAATAACACATTCTTTCTTCATTCCGGAAGAACCGGTAATAATTATTAGCCTTTGCCCTTTCTTGGTCGTGCTAAACTCCACTGTCCCGTCAATCTCGCTGATAATTGTCGGGTCTTTGGGGTGCCTTGCCTCAAACAGCTCTGCTACGCGCGGCAGGCCTCCGGTAATATCGGTAGTCTTGGAAATCTTACGCGGCGTCTTGGCCAGAAGGGCGCCGGCCTGAATTCGCTGGCCGTCCCTTACCACAATATGCGCGCCCACGGGAATAGTATATATAGCCAGGACCTCCTTTTTCTCATTGAGGATTACAATCTGAGGATGGCATTCTCCTTTATGGTCAATGATTACCTTATCATAGAGACCGGTGCTCAGATCCAGCTCTTTCTTTACCGTCTTACCCTCAATGATATCCTCATATTTAACCCATCCGCCCAATTCTGTAATAATCGGCGAAATATAAGGGTTCCATCGGACGAATATCTTTTCTTTTTCGATAGTTTTGCCTTCGGCTACGCTAATGATTGCCCCCGAAGGCACGCTATGCCTTTCCAGTTCGCGGTTAGCTTCGTCATAAATAGCTACATGGCCGTTTCTGCTTAAGGCCAGAAACTCCGTGTTTTCTTTAATTGCCATGGTTTTAAGGTTTATATATTTAATCGAACCCTTGTGTTTAGAGCTGATAAACGACTGCTCTATCACGCGGCTGGCCGTACCGCCGATATGAAAGGTCCTCATAGTCAGCTGTGTTCCGGGCTCGCCAATGGACTGGGCAGCGATAATGCCGACTGCTTCGCCTAATTCTACCAGCTTTCCGGTAGCTAGGTTTCTTCCGTAACACTTAACACAAGTGCCTCTTTTTGCCTCGCAGGTTAGGACGCTTCTAATCCGGATTTTTTCAATGCCGGCATCCTCAATCTCCTGGGCCTTGTCTCTGGTAATTTCCTCACCCGCTTCCACAATTACTTCATCGCTAACCACATCAACGATATTATCCAGGGCAATACGGCCTATAATCCTTTCTTTCAGGGGAACCACCACCTCATCCCCTTCAATAATCGCCCCGATTAAGATTCCGTTTAAGGTACCGCAGTCTTCCTCGTTAACAATTACATCCTGGGAAACGTCGATTAACCTTCGGGTCAGATACCCTGAATCGGCAGTCTTTAATGCAGTATCGGCAAGGCCTTTTCTTGCTCCGTGTGTTGAGATAAAATATTCGAGAACCGTCAGGCCTTCTTTGAAATTAGCGGTAATCGGGTTTTCGATAATCTCACCTGATGGCTTAGCCATCAGGCCCCTGATGCCCGCCAGCTGCCTAATCTGCTGCTGTGAACCCCGGGCGCCTGAATCAGCCATCATAAAGATAGGGTTAAAAGGATCAAGCACTTCAAAGATTAAATTAGCGATTTTATCCGTAGCCTTGGTCCAGATGTCTATAATCTTATTGTATCTTTCTCCGTCAGTAATCAAGCCCTTTCTGTACTGGTCATCTACGTCCTGGACCTCTTCTTTGGACTTCTTTAAGATTTGCCCTTTCTGCACAGGCACCCTTATTTCGTCAATCGATATGGAAATCCCTGCGCTGGTCGCCCACTCAAAGCCGGCCTCCTTTAATTTATCCAAAAGCAGGATAGTTTGATGCAGGCCGAAGTTTTGATAGCAGTCGGAGATAACTTCGCCTAATTTAGACTTATCCATTGTCTGGTTCACAAAAGGCATCTCTTTGGGCAAAAGCTGATTAAAAATTAGCCTTCCCGTAGTTGTCTCAAACACTTCTTTGCCTAGCCTGCATTTTATTTTGCCGTGCAGAGGAATTTCGTTATCCCGATAAGCCGCAATCGCTTCCTCTGCAAAAGAAAATACCCGCCCATAAATACCGAGTTTAGGCTTTTCTTTGGTCAAATAATAACAACCCAGGACGATATCCTGTGAAGGGGTAGCCAGCGGTTTTCCGTTAGCGGGAGAAAAGATATTATTAGCCGCCAGCATTAGCAGGCGAGACTCCATCTGCGCTTCCAGGGAAAGCGGAACATGCACAGCCATCTGGTCGCCGTCGAAATCGGCATTAAACGCTGAGCAGACTAAAGGATGAATTTTAATTGCCTTGCCCTCAATAAGAATGGGCTGAAAGGCCTGGATTCCCAATCTGTGCAGAGTGGGAGCGCGGTTTAAGAGAATGGGGTGGTCCTTAATTACTTCGTCTAAGATATCCCAGACCTCTGTCTTTGCTTTTTCCACAATCCTTTTGGCGCTTTTAATCGTATGCACAAACCCGCGTTCTTTAAGCTTGCGGATGATAAAGGGCTCAAATAGCTCAAGGGCCATGCTCTTGGGCAAGCCGCACTGATGAAGCTTAAGTCCGGGGCCAACCACAATAACCGACCTTCCTGAATAGTCAACCCTTTTTCCTAATAGATTTTGCCTGAATCTACCCTGTTTGCCTTTAAGCATATCGCTCAAGGATTTAAGCGGACGATTTCCCGGTCCCAGGACCGGGCGACCGTGGCGGCCGTTATCCAAAAGCGCATCTACCGCCTCCTGAAGCATTCTTTTTTCGTTGCGAATAATTATCTCCGGCGCGTTTAATTCTATAAGTTTCTTCAAGCGGTTATTTCGGTTGATTACCCGGCGATATAAATCATTCAGGTCGCTGGTAGCAAACCTTCCGCCGTCTAAAGGAACCAGAGGCCTTAAATCCGGAGGGATAATCGGCAATACCTCCAGAATCATCCACTCAGGGCGGTTCGAGGACTTCTTAAATGCCTCTAAAACCCGCAGTGCCTTCAGGCTTTTTTTCTGCCCGAATTCGCTTTTTGATTTGGCAATTTCCCTATGGAACTTGGCTATCATCTTATCTAAATCTATCTCTTTAAGCAAATCCCGGATGGCCTCTGCGCCCATCTTGGCAGCGAAGCCCTGTCCGTGTTTTTCCAAACACTGCTGGTACTCCTCATCGTTCAAAAGCTGTTTTTTCTTAAGAGAAGTCTCGCCGGGTGAGGTAACTATATATTCCTCATAATATAACACCCTTTCTACGTCCCTTAAAGTCATATTCAAAAGAATAGCCATCCGGCTGGGAACGGCTTTGAAAAACCATACATGAGAAACAGGAGCGGCCAGTTCAATATGACCCATGTGCACACGCCGGACAGAAGAGCGGGTTATCTCTACGCCGCAACGGTCGCAAACGATACCTTTATATTTGATGCGCTTGTATTTACCGCAGGCACATTCCCAATCTCGGGTGGGCCCAAAGATTTTTTCGCAAAAAAGCCCGTCTTTCTCCGGTCTGAACGTGCGGTAATTTATAGTTTCCGGCTTTTTAACTTCCCCTCTTGACCAGGAGCGAATAATCTCAGGAGCCGCAATCTTTATACTTATAGCGTCGAAATTGTCACCATCCGCCATTACTTTTTCTCCGTTTTTGCTTGCTGAACTACATCCAGCCCCAAACCCTGCAGCTCCTTGATTAAAACATTTAGCGATTCGGGGGTCCCGGGCTTAAAGGTGTTTTCGCCTTTGACAATTGCTTCATAAACACGCGTTCTCCCCGTGACATCATCGCTTTTGACGGTAAGAAGTTCCTGTAATGTGTAGGCAGCGCCATAGGCCTCCAGGGCCCAGACCTCCATCTCGCCAAAACGCTGTCCGCCAAACTGGGCCTTTCCTCCCAAAGGCTGCTGGGTAACTAAGGAATAGGGGCCGATGGAGCGGGCATGAATCTTATCATCTACCAAATGAATAAGCTTCATCATATAGATGTAACCTACAGTTACTCTTTGATCAAAGGGCATGCCGCTCCAGCCGTCATAAAGGGCAATCTTGCCGTCTTCGGGAAGCCCGGCTTTTTGCATCTGTTCTTTTATCTGCTGCTGGATTGCCCCGTCAAAAACAGGAGAGGCAATCTTTAGCCCCAGCATCCTTGCCGCCCATCCTAACTGAGTTTCTAAAAGCTGGCCGACATTCATTCTTGAGGGCACGCCCAGGGGATTAAGCACCAAATCCACCGGTGTGCCGTCAGGCAAAAAAGGCATATCCTCTTCAGCTAAAATCTTGGCTACCACACCTTTATTCCCGTGGCGGCCGGCAACTTTGTCTCCCACGGACAGTCTTCTTTTCGTGGCCACATATACCACAACTTTTTTCAGCACTCCCGGCGGCAACTCATCACCTCTTTTAATCTTATCGATTTCCCTGTCCTCTTCATAACTTAAACTATTTATCTGGTCGTTATAGAATTCGTAGGCTTTTTTGATTTGTTCCTGCCGCGCTTCATTTTTAAGCCTGATTTTGGGGAAATCCCCCGGCTTGATTTTGCCAATCTTTCTGGCGCTGATGGCCTTGCCTTGAGCAACTATACTCCTGCCTGTTGCGCTATCTACCACTGCCCGGGCCACAATCTGGCCAAGCAAAAGTTTTACTA
Organism: uncultured Planctomycetia bacterium; assembly: GCA_964586605.1. GTDB lineage: Bacteria > Omnitrophota > Gorgyraeia > JAFGHF01 > JAFGHF01 > CAZPGX01. The sequence goes on along the minus strand of CAZPGX010000021.1, from coordinate 5,627 downwards.
TCCTGTCTGCCCTTTCTTTCTTGGACCCCTTTATTTGAACGCGGTAATATTTCTTTATCTCCTCAATCTGCCTTTGCTCGTTTTCTATCTCCTGTTTAGACTTACTCCGCGCTTCCTTGCGGGAAAACACTTGCGTATCTACAACTATTCCTTCAATTCCCGGAGGCACGGTCAAAGAGGCATCGCGTACATTGCCGGCTTTTTCTCCAAAAATAGCGCGCAGGAGTTTTTCTTCCGGAGACAATTCCGTTTCGCTTTTAGGCGCAATCTTTCCTACCAGGATATCTCCCGCGCCAACCTCGGCGCCAATACGGATAATTCCGCTGGTACTTAAATCCTTCAAGGCCTCTTCTCCTACGTTAGGGATATCCCGGGTAATCTCTTCATCTCCCAGTTTTGTATTTCTGGCCTCGATCTCAAACTCCTCAATATGAATCGAGGTATACATATCCTCTTTTACCACTTTTTCGCTAACTAAGACCGCATCTTCAAAGTTATAGCCACGCCAGGGCATAAAGGCCACCAGGATATTGCGTCCCAGGGCCAACTCTGCGTCTTTAGTCGCTGTGCCGTCGGCAATAACCTGGCCCCGTCTTATTTTTTGGCCTATTTTTACGAGCGGTCTCTGGTTAATACAGGTGTTGGCGTTGCTGCGGCGGAATTTCTTTAATCGGTAAACTGCGTTATCGGTAACAATCTTATCTCCCTGAACGTGTTTAACCACACCCGAAGAGTTTGCTGTTACGGCGGTTCCTGAATCATAAGCCACGCGCCCCTCAAGGCCCGTGCCGATTAAAGGCGGCTCGGGCTGAAGTAAAGGCACGGCCTGGCGCTGCATATTTGAACCCATTAGAGCACGGTTGGCATCGTCGTGCTCCAGGAAAGGAATTAAAGAAGCGCCTGCGCTAACCAACTGGCAGGGCGTAATATCCATATACTCGACTTTGTTGCGAGGCATTTTAGGGAAATCACTACGATAACGGCAAGAGACTACTTTGTTTAAAAAGTATCCTTTTTTGTCTAAAGGTTCATTTGCCTGTGCTACAACTTTTTCTTCTTCCGTATCTGCGGATAAATATTCAATTTTATCTGTAGCCTTTCCCTTAACCACTTTTCTGTAGGGCGTCTCTATAAAGCCGAATTCATTAACCCGCGCATAAGTGCTCAGCGAGGCAATTAACCCAATATTGGGGCCTTCCGGTGTTTCGATTGGACATATCCTTCCATAATGCGAGTAGTGTACGTCGCGCACTTCAAAACCCGCTCTTTCTCTGCTCAAACCCCCGGGCCCCAGGGCGCTGAGGCGCCTTTTATGGGTCATTTCAGCTAAAGGATTAGTCTGGTCCATGAATTGGGAAAGCTGGCTGCGGGCAAAGAAATCTTTGATTACGGTAGAAACGAGTTTGGAATTAACCAGGCTATGCGGCACCATATTTTCCAGGTCGTATATCGCCATTCTATCCCTGATGGTCCGCTCCAGGCGTGCTAAGCCGATACGGAATTGATTCTGTAAAAGCTCGGCTATCGTGCGTATTCTGCGGTTACCTAGATGGTCAATATCGTCTACCTGGCCTATGCCATTCTTTAAATCAATTAACGCCCTGATGGCAGAGGTAATAGTCTCTAAATCCAGAAGGCGCAGGTCCAAAGAGTGCTTTAGCTTCAATTTTCTATTTAGGATGTAACGCCCTACTTTTCCTAAGTTATATCTTTTTGGGTCAAAAAACATCCTCTTTATTAAAGTGGAGGCTGCCTCGGCAGTGGCCGGGTCTGCCGGTCTTAATTTGCGGTATATTTCAATGAAGGCCTCCTCTTGAGTTTGTGTGCGGTCTTTTGCCAGGGTATTTAAGATTTCGGGGGCCTGTTTTTTTGTAACGAAGAGCTTCTCCAGCCGTTGCTTGCCGCTAAGGGCTCCAATATCTTTAATTAATTTTTCATCAAGCCTTTCAAATCGCTTCGCCAGGACCTCGCCTGTGGTGGGATGGTTGATTGTCCGGGCAAGGGTTCTGCCGTTTAACTTGCCTAAGGCGCTTAAATTCACCGGGCTTATTTTTTCTATTCCGCAAAAAGCCGCTAAGATATCGTCTGTCTTTTCGCAGCCGAAGATCCTTAGCAAGACTGTGGCCGGCACCTTTTTTCTCCGGTCAATCATCGCGAACAGCGTATCGTTAATGTCAAATCCGAACTCTATCCATGCCCCGCGGTAGGGAATAAGCCGGCAGGACATCAGTCTCTTTCCGCTGGGGTGGGCATTTTCTTCAAAAGATATGCCCGGGGAGCGGTGCAATTGACTGACCACTACTCTCTCGTCGCCGTTAATTACGAAAGAGCCGGTCTCGGTCATCAAAGGAAGGTCTCCCAGATAAACCTCCTGCTCTTTGACCTCATTTTTAGACCTTAAGCGTAAGGTTACCTTTAAAGGGGCGGCGTAACTTACGCCGAGCCTGAGACACTCCTCTACTTCATATTTAGGCCTGGCCAGAGAATAATTGATAAACTCAAGTTTGTACTTTCCGTCCGAACTCTGAATCGGAAAAACATCCTTAAAGACCTCCTGCAGGCCTTTATTCTCTCTTTTATTTTTATGCCTGTTGAATTGTAGAAAGTCGGCGAAAGGCTTGGTTTGAATCTCCACCAGATTAGGCAATTCCATAACCTCTGGCAGTCTTCCGAAATTCAGCCGCTTTGACATTAACGAGCTCCTTATTTTAGTTCTACTGTTGCTCCGACCGCTTCGAGCTTCTTTTTAATCTCTTCTGCCTCTTCCTTGGTTGCGCCTTCTTTAACCGGTTTGGGCGCCGAATCTACCAAATCCTTGGCTTCCTTCAGGCCCAAACTGGTAACCGTGCGAATCTCTTTGATTACCTGAATCTTGTTGGCGCCAACTTTGCTCAATTCAACAGTAAAAATGCTCTTTTCTTCTTCCTGCGCCCCTGCGCCCGCAGCGGCTCCGCCGACAGCGGCAGCCATAACCGGCATGCTGGCGGAAACATCAAATTTGTCCTCCAGCGCTTTTACCAGATTAGACAATTCCAAGACAGTCAAGCCTTCGATTGTCTTGACTACCTTCTCGGCCCCTTGAGAAAGCTTTGCCTCAGGCTTTTCTTTAGTAGCTTCCGCTTTCTGTTCTTCAGCTTGAGCCTGTTTCTTTTCCACCTTTTTTTCTTCTACTTTTTTTTCCTCTGTCATTTTGCTCCTCCTTGTTTTTCTCGAATTTTATCAATGACCAGAACAAACTTCTTTATTGTCCCGGATAAGGCGTTTACCAATCCCTGTACGGGTGAGTTGATTAGCCTGACTATCTGGGTAAGCAACACTTCTCTGGAAGGAATAGAGGCCAACCTCTTTACGGAGTCTGTGTCTAAAAGCCCATCCTCAGCATAAGCCCCCAAAATCTTAAAATTTTCGTGCCTGCCTGCAAAATCCACCAATGTCTTAGATACGGCAATAGAATCAGAACCCCCCAGGCTTATTCCCGTCAGGCCCTGAAAAAGAGAAGATATTTGCTCTTGCTTGAGTTGCTTAAACGTCCGTTTGGCGAGCCGCTTCTTGACCACAAGCAAAGAGGCATCAAGGCTTTTGAGTTTTTGCCGAAGCTCATCCTGCTCGGAAACACTCATTGCGCTAAAAGAAGTAATAAAAAAGTTGGAAGATTTCTTGATCTTCTCTTTTATCTCTTCAAGCATTAATTGTTTACAGTGTATGCCTAACTTTTCCATT
>CAZPGX010000021.1:0-1807 GCA_964586605.1 uncultured Planctomycetia bacterium | reverse complement strand
GGAAAGGATATCTTTCCCAGAGCAGCGTGAATAATCGCGCTCTTGTCTGCCTTAAATTGCACCTTGCCGCTTTTCAACTCCTTGACAATCCGCTCAACATCCGGGCCCACTGTCCCTGCCTTTGGGCTGGGCATCATCCCGCGGGGGCCAAGCACCTTTCCCAGCTGAGCTACTTCTTTCATCATTTCGGGCGTGCTTGCTGCCTTGTCAAACTTAAGCCATCCCTTTTTAATCTTTTCGATAAACTCTGCGCCTCCGGCAAAATCTGCGCCAGCCTCTTTGGCCCTGTTGATATCTTCTCCTTTACAAAATACGCACACCTTTACGGTCTTTCCGATGCCGTGCGGCAGGACTGTTGTTCCTCTGACTGTCTGCTCTGTCTGCTTAGGGTCAACATTCAAGCTACAGGCAATCTCTACTGTCTCATCAAATTTAGGGTGTTCTAATTTCTTTAGAATGGATACGGCTTGTTCTAAGGCATAGGCCTTATCTTTCTCAACCGCTTCCATGCATTTCTTGAATCTCTTACTTGGCTTGCCCACCTTTAGTTTCTGCCTTTTTCTCTTCTTTAGGTCCTGCTGTTACGGACGGAGCGGCGGCCTTTTCTTTCTCTTTTTCTACCAGCGCATCCTGCACTTCTGCGAGTATCTCCTGTTTCTCCTGAGGCGTCTGGACAACCGCTATACCCATGCTCCTGGCTGTGCCTTCTATAATTTTCATTGCCTTTTCCAGATCATTGGTATTTAAATCTGCTATTTTTGTCTTGACAATTTCTTTAACCTCATCCCTGGTAATTGCCCCGCCTTTTTCTCTGCCGGCTAAGCCGGAGGCCTTAGCAATATTAGCGGCCTGCTTGATAAGCACGGCGCCGGGCGGGCTTTTAATAATGAAACTAAATGTCCTGTCTTCGTAGGCCGAGAGGACCACAGGTAAAATCAGGCCCTCTCTTCCCTTGGTCCTCTCATTGAAGGCCTTGCAAAACTCCATAATCTTAAGTCCGTGCTGACCCAACGCAGGGCCAACGGGAGGAGCGGGATTGGCCTGGCCTGCCGGGCAATATAGTTTTATTATCGTTTTGACCTTTTTCTTCGCCATTTAACTAAACTTTCTCCACTTGCCAGTATTCAAGCTCTACGGGCGTGGCCCTGCCAAAAATAGAAACGCTTACTTTTAATTTACCTTTACCGGGATTGATCTCTTCGACGATGCCGTTAAAATTAGTAAACGGGCCGTTAACCACCCTTACGCCCTCGCCTTTTTCGTAAACTACCTTAGGGATAGGCTTTTCTTTTCGTTCTTCGGCCTGTCGGAGAATACCTTTTATCTCTTGTTCTTTGAGGGCCTGAGGCCTTGTTCTTGGCCCGATAAAACCTGTTACGCCCGGAGTGCTCCTGATTAAATACCAGACCTTATCGGTCAATTCCATTTCTAAAAGTACGTAGCCCGGGAAAAATTTTCGAAAAGAAATCTTCTTTTTCCCGGCCCTTACTTCGGAGACCTGCTCAGTGGGAATCAAGATTTGCGCAACAGATTCCTGCAGGGAGTTTTCCTTGAGGTGCTTTTCAATATTGCGCTTTACCTTTTCTTCATACCCTGTCTGGGTGTGGATTACATACCACTTTTTAGGCATAGGCCCTACCTGATTACCAGATTAACCGCACGGGAAATAAGAAAATCTACGATGCCGATATAAAGGGCAAGTAAGAATACCGATATAACCACGACCCACGTAGAACTGATAAGCTCTTTCTTTGTCGACCAAGAGACCTTTTTCATCTCGGTCTTGACTTCGGTAATAAATCTGCTT
>CAZPGX010000020.1:3600-15174 GCA_964586605.1 uncultured Planctomycetia bacterium | reverse complement strand
TGGAGGCACACCGACAGGGTTCACGACTTCGACTCCGATACCCTGGAACTCGGCGCATTGCTTTCATTTTGACAAAAAAGGGGCCTGGCCCTTTTTTTCTTGTGGCCCTTTTTTTCTTGACAGCTAAGGTGAGGACAAGTAGAATTAGAGGACGCAAGGTGAGAATATGGCCGTAAATCCCGGAGAGAAGAGAAGGCACCCCAGGCTCGATTCCCGCATCCCTATAAGTTATAGAAAGTTAGAAACGGATGCCGCAGAGTTCAAAGGCAGCCTGATGCAGGATATCAGCGAAAGCGGAGCACGGATGACTATTAACGAATTCCTTCCCCGGGATTCAAAATTAAGCCTGCAGATTCATCTGGCATCCGGGAGAAACTCTGCGCAAGGGGCCTGCCGGGTAGCCTGGGTTAGGAAGGCGGCCTTTAGCGAACAGTACCACGCGGGAGTGGAGTTTACCGGTTTTAGCCAGGAGGACGAGGCCCAGATAGCCAGGTTTATTTTACATAAGAGCATAGAGACAACATGAGCAGACGCAGGATTATTATCCTTTTGACGATTTTGTTGGGAACACAGGCTTATACGGGGGCTTTGCTGGCCTATTGGATTTGGACCCCGGAGACAGGAAAATTCATCAATCCCAAACGCGCGGTTAAGGAGACGCCGGAAAAACAGTTTGAGTGGGCTAAGGGCTTTTTTGAAACCGAAGACTATAAAAGGGCAATCGCTGAATTTGAGAAGTTGATTAAACACTATCCGCTTTCTAAGCTGGCCTCTGAGGCCCAGTTTTATTTGGGTTTGTGTTATGAAAATACTGCCCGCTACTACAAGGCCTTTGAAAATTACCAGCTGGTCATTGACAAATATCCTTACACAGAAAGGGTGGAGGAAATAATTGAGAGGGAATACCGCATTGGGAATTTATTTTATACCGGCCAGAAGGCCAAGGTTTTCGGGATGGCTGTATTGCCCGCAAAAGATAAGGCCATCGAGATTTTTAGTAAGGTGGTGGAAAATGCCCCTTATGGCGAATATGCCGATGTCGCCCAATACAAATTAGGCCAGTGTTATATAGAGGTACACGATTATATTAACGCGGCCTTAGCCTTTAAGGAGATTATCGAGAATTATCCCAAGAGCCCCCTGGTCGACGATGCCAAGTACCAGATAGCTATGTGTGCGGCAAGCTCCTCTACCGGCCCCGAATATAACGAGGAGGATACGGATAAGGCAATTAAGGAATTTAGGGATTTTGTGAAAAGGTATCCGGACAGCCAGATGGAAAAAGAGGCCCGCCATTTTATCGGCAAACTCCAGGACCAAAAGGCCGAATCCGCCTTTGGCATTGCCCGCTTTTACGAAAGGCGGGGCAACGACAAAAGCGCCGCTATCTATTATGAGGAGGTATTGGGTAACTACCCTGAAAGTGAATGGGCAAGCCAAGCCTTGGAGAGATTGCAGGTAATCCGCAAAGAAGAAAAGAGGTAATCAAAGACGATGAGAAAAATTGTTTTCCTGGCGTTGCTTACAATGTTTATGGCAGGATGCGGTTATACCACAGGTTCGCTTTTGCCCAGCCATATCCAGACAATCCATGTTCAACCCTTCCGCAACAGGATAGAACTGACCGAAGAGCTTAAATTTGATGAGTATCGCTTTCGCAGTTATCGGGCGCATCTGGAGACAGATATCACCAAAGAGGTGATTGATAGATTTATCAACGACGGCCATCTTAAGGTGGTCAGAGAAGAAGAGGCCGACATCATCTTAAGCGGGGAATTAATCGATTATCTCAGGCACCCCGTGCGTTACGGCAGCGACAACGAGACCGTGGAAGAATACAGGGTGAGCATTGTCTGTTCCGTTGAGGTTAAAGACGTAAAAAAAGATAAACTCCTCTGGCGGGAACCCCGGATTATCGGCGATTCCACTTACAGTGATAGTGATAGCAGTCTTGAGCGCGGATATTATACAAGCGAGAGTTCTGCCGTATCCAGCGCTGTTTCCGATTTAGCCAGGCGAATCGCCAACCGCGTCATCGAAGCATGGTAATTGTTAAAAACCAGCCTGTCATTTTACTTGCCGGAAGCGAAAGATTCCTCAAAGAAGAAACTCTCACCAGGCTCAAGTCAGCCTTTCTGGATAAGCAGTCCCGGGATTTTAATTTCAATACCTTCTACGCAGGCTCAAGCTCGGCAGAAAAGGTCTTGGAATGCGCCTGCACGGCTCCTCTTTTGGGGCGAAAGAGAGTGGTTCTAATTCGCCAGTTCGAGGAATTTTCCGCATCCGATAAAAGGTTTATCCTTTCTTACAGCAAGAACCCGCACAAGCATACCTTGCTCATCCTGGAGACCTCCGAGACAAAACTCAGGCAGGGCAGTCTGGGAGAAATCACCCAATATGCCCGGGTTGTTTTCTGCCAGCCCCTAAAAGGCAGACAGCTTTATGGCTGGATAAACTCACGCCTTGCCGCAAGCGGCAAAGAGATAGAAGAAAAAGCCGGGCGGCTTCTCGTGGAGAACTTGGGGGATAATTTAGCAAATTTGGCAAATTCTCTGGAGAGCCTTATTTTATATATCGGCAAAAAAAAGATAATTGAAAGCGGCGATGTGGAAAAATTAGTGGGGCGGGATTTAGCCAGCGATGCCTTTAAGCTGTTTGATGCCCTTGCTGCTAAAGACAAAAAGAAGAGCTTACAAATTCTGGACAGTTTATTAAAGGATGGCTCAGGCGCAGCGCAAATCTTAGGGGCCCTGGCCCATAAGGTAATATCCGAAAAAAACAGGACTCAGGCCCGTTTATTTAAACAGCGGCTAAAAGAATTGCAAAAGGCAGATGCGGATATAAAAAGGGGAAACCGCCCGGCCCGCCTTGCTTTAGAGCTTTTAGCGGTTAGGCTTCTAAGTTGCTTTTAATTTGTGCATCAGGCGGGATTTTTTGCGTGAGGCCTTATTTTTATGGATTATCTTTTTGGCTGCGGCCTTATCCAATTTAAAAGTTAAGGTTTTAAGCGTTTTCTTTGCTTCTTCAAGCTTTTTCTCGTTGAACAGGCTGATAAGTTTTTTGTTCAGCGTCTTTAATTCAGAAAGCACCCCGATATTGCGAAGATGTCTTTTTTTGGCTTTGCGCAGTTCTTTAAAGGCTGATTTTTTTATCGGCATTTTAATTTCCTAATGGGTTCTGAAATTTCAGGAGAAATTAATCCCGAAGCTTAAGTTAAAATTATTGAAGAGAATTTTAACTTGCTTAAGCGAGGGATAGTATAAGATAACACAGAGAGAAAGATTTGTCAAGGATGAGGGAAAATAAATCTCTAATCAAATCAACGCGGGTAATCGGCGCAGCAACGCTGGCCAGCCGGGTACTGGGGTTTCTCCGCGACGTTATTATTGCCAGGTTCTTCGGCACGGGGGCCTCTGCCCAGGCCTTTGTGGTGGCTTTCAGGATTCCCAACCTCTTCCGCAGTATAGTCGGGGAGGCAAGCACAAACGCTGCGGTAGTTCCGGTGCTCACCCGGCTGGATGAGACGGGCCGCAGGCAGGAGTTCTGGGAGGTAGCTAATTGTCTTTTAAATATCTTAGTTGTATTATTAGCGGGCTTGACCTTGCTGGGAGAGCTGTTTACTCCTTGTCTGTTGCGCCTTATTGCCCCGGGCTTTATCATTGAGCCGGCAAAGCTTGAGCTGGCTATCCGGCTCACCCGTTGGATTCTTCCCTATCTTCTCTTAATCGGCTTAACTGCCTATGCGATGGCGGTGTTGAATTCCCTAAAACATTTTGCCCTGCCGGCCCTGGCCCCCTGCATGCTTAATATCGGCTTGATTGCAAGCGTCCTGATTCTCTATCCACGTTTAGAAGAGAAGTCCCTTGCCTTGGCTGTCGGGGTATTAATCGGGGGCCTCTTGCAGCTGGCGATTCAGCTTCCCTTATTGTTAAAGAAAGGCCTATTCAAAAAAGGGGTCAGGCCCCTTTTGTTTGTGCATCCTGAGGTGAAGAAGATGGGCCGGCTTTTTCTGCCGCGCACATTAGGCATCGCGGTATATCAGGCAAATGTCTTCGTGGACACCATCCTGGCCACCTTTGGCTGGATAGTAGGCCATGGGGCAGTGGCGGCGCTTTATTATGCCAACCGCATAGTCCAGTTTCCCCTGGCCGTATTCGGCATTGCCTTAGCTCAAGTTGCCCTGCCGACTATGTCGGGATTGGCCGCCAAGGGGAACCTTGATGAACTAAAGGCAACTGTGTCCTTTTCCCTGCGCAGCGTATTTACGATAATGGTCCCAGCTACGGTGGGCATCATGGTCCTGGCCGGCCCTTTGATTAAAATAATATTTGAAAGAGGTGCCTTTACAGCCTATTCCACGGGCATCACCTCTTTTGCGCTTTTGTTTTATTGCCTGGGGCTTACAGGATATGCCGGGATTAAGATTCTGGCCAGTTGTTTTTATTCACTTGAGGATACGGCTACGCCGGTTAAGGTAGCAAGCTTTGCTTTGGCGCTTAACATTGTCTTAAACCTGATTTTGATGTGGCCGCTCAAGGTAGCGGGGTTGGCTTTGGCCACAGCCATTTCTGTTACGGCGAATTTCACCCTGCTCTTATTCTTCTTGAGGAAAAAAATAGGCGCGTTTGGTGACTTCCTGCCTGGTTTAGGCAGGGTTATCTTAGCCGCCGGCATTATGGCAGCGGTCTTGCATTCTGTTTTTTACTGCAGTGAATTTCTTACAGGCACGGCAGTTTTGCTGGCGGTTAAATTGGGCATCTCTATCTTAGCGGCCATTGCCGTGTATTTTGCAGCACTAAAGGCCTTTGCTTGCGAAGAAGCAAAGATATTTAGCGAATGGATATCAAGGAAAAAATAAAAGCCTTTCCGCGAAAACCCTCATCCGTTTCTTTCAAGCGTAAGGTTTTCAAGGCAGTCTCAAGCATTCCCTTGGGTGAGGTGCGCAGTTACAAATGGGTGGCTAAGCAGGCAGGTAAACCGCAGGCCGCCAGGGCAGTGGGCGCCCTCTTAAAGCGCAACAGGAATTTGTTTGTCGTGCCCTGCCACAGGGTGATTGCCTCAGACGGCTCCATCGGCGGTTATGTCCTGGGCAAGAAGGTAAAGAAGAGGCTTCTTGAGCTGGAGAAGCAATTGACGCAGAAAGGCTAAACTGATATACTATTAACGGAGGAAAACGATGCTAATTGATTTGAAGGGGAAATTGAAGGGGATTGACCAGCGGCTGTTGCAACTACGAGGTTATCTTTGACGTAGAAAACAAACAAAAGCGCATCAAAGAGATTGAGCAAGAGATGTCTGCGTCGGATTTCTGGAAGGACAACAAAAAAGCCCAGGGCATCATTACGGAGTTGAAAGGCCTTAAAGCTAGTTACGGGCCCTGGCAAAAGGCAAAAGCAAAGCAGGAAGAGCTTAAAGAACTGGCCGAGATTGTAGACAGCCATGACCAGGTGTCCATCAGGCAGCTTGAGAAAGACCTTGCCCGGTTATCCTCCGAGCTTGAAAAATTAGAGTTTGTTACCTTACTCAGCGCTGAAGAGGACAAAAGCAACGCTATTTTAAGCATCAATGCCGGCGCAGGGGGTACCGAGTCCTGCGATTGGGCAGGGATGCTTACTAGGATGTATCTTCGCTGGGCGGAAAAAAAAGGTTTTTCCGCTGCTACGCTGGATTTTTTACCGGGAGAAGAAGCGGGCACAAAAAATATTACCATTTTAATCAAGGGCGAATATGCCTACGGGTATTTAAAGGCGGAAAGTGGAGTGCACCGCCTTGTGCGCATCTCGCCCTTTGATAGCAATAAACGCCGGCACACCTCGTTTGCCTCAGTGGACGCAATCCCGGAAATCTCGGAAGATATAAAGGTAGAGCTCAAACCCGACGATTTAAAGATTGATACCTACCGCTCATCAGGCGCCGGGGGCCAGCATGTAAACGTAACCGACTCGGCGGTACGCATCACCCATTTGCCTACGAAAATTGTGGTCCAATGCCAGAATGAGCGTTCGCAGTTTAAGAATAAGGCCACGGCAATGAAGGTCTTGCGCGCCCGGATTTATGAAAGAGAAAGGCAGGAGCGCAAGAAAAAACTGGAGGCCGGTTACGCCCAAAAACAGGAGATTGCCTGGGGCAGCCAGATCCGCTCCTATGTGCTGCACCCTTATACATTAGTCAAGGACCACCGGACAAATTTAGAAAAGGGCAATACCAGCGCCGTGATGGACGGCGAAATCGATGAGTTCATTGAAGCCTATCTTAAGTGGAGAATAAAACGGAGTTAAAATTCGAAATCCGAAACACGAAATCCGAAACTTTCGAATTTCGATATTCGAGCTTAGGATTTAAACATGTTAAAGTTTTTACTTAACAAAATTATTGGTTCACAAAGCGAGCGCATCCTAAGAGGCTTTAAGGCCGCGGTGGATAAAATCAACGCTCTTGAGGGGACTGTGGCTTCACTTTCGGATGGTCAGCTGCGCGCCAAGACTGATGAGTTTAAGAGGCAGATTAAGGAGAAATCTGTTAATTTTGTCCCGGCCTTAGAGGCTTTAGAGCGAGAGCTTTCCGAGGTAGCCCTGCCGCAAGGGAAACAAAAGGTAAGGGCAAAGATAAGAGACATTGCCAATAAGGTTTTAGAGGATATTTTACCCGAGGCCTTTGCGGTGGTGCGCGAGGCAGCCCGCCGGACTATCGGACTGCGCCATCACGATGTGCAGCTTTTCGGAGGGCTAACTTTGCACTACGGGATGATTGCCGAGATGGCCAACGGCGAAGGAAAAACCCTGGTGGCTACACTCGCGGCCTATCTAAACGCCCTAAGCGCTAAAGGCGTTCACGTAGTTACCGTTAACGACTATCTTGCCCGGCGTGACCGCGATTGGATGGGGCCGGTCTATGAATTTTTAGGATTAACCGTCGGGGCAATCCAGCACGATATGGGCGATGAAGAAAGGCAAGCTTCCTACAATTGCGATATCACCTACGGCACAAATAACGAGTTTGGTTTTGATTACCTGCGCGATAATATGAAATTCCGCAAGGAAAATATGGCCCAGAGGGAATTCCATTACGCCATTGTTGATGAGGTGGACAGCATCTTGATTGATGAAGCCAGGACCCCTTTGATTATTTCCGGCCCCGCTGAGGAAGCCACGGATAAATATTACAAGGCCGACAAGGTTGCCCGGAAGCTTAAAGGAAAAAAAGTTACCGACAAAGAAGAGATGGAGGCCAAGTATAAGGAAGTAGATTTAACCCTCGGTTTTGATTTCATCATTAAAGAAAAAGAGCATTTAGTTTATCTTACCGAAGAGGGCGAAAGAAAGGCTGCGGGCATCTGGGGGGTGGATAACCTTTATACAAGCGAGACAAGGGATTTAAAGCATTTGACCGAACAGTCCCTGCGCGCACACAATCTTTTCCAGAGAGATGTAGATTATATAGTCAAGGAAGGCCAGGTAGTTATTGTTGATGAATTTACCGGGAGGATAATGCCCGGCCGGCGCTGGAGCGACGGCCTGCATCAGGCCGTTGAGGCCAAGGAAGGGGCGAAGATTGAGCGGGAGAACCAAACCCTGGCTTCGGTTACCTTTCAGAATTATTTTCGTATGTATGAAAAACTGGCCGGGATGACCGGAAGCGGCTCAACCGAGGCCGCGGAATTTCACCATATTTATAATTTAGAGGTAGTGAGCATTCCCACCAATAAAGTTGCATTGCGCCAGGACCTTCCCGATGTTATCTACAAGACGGAGAAAGAAAAGTTTAAGGCAGTGGTGGATGAAGTAATTGAGAACCACAAAAAGAACCGGCCGGTTTTGGTAGGGACTATCTCTATAGAAAAATCAGAGCACTTAGGCCAGTTGCTCAAGCAGCGCGGCATCCCTCATAATGTCTTGAACGCCAAGTATCATGAGATGGAGGCACATATTGTGGCCCAGGCCGGCCGCCTTGATGCGGTAACTATTGCCACAAATATGGCTGGCCGGGGCACGGATATCCGCCTGGGCGGAAACCCGGAGTTTATGGTTGATGGTATGCTGAGGCAGGAAAAAGTTGGCCCGTGCGACGCAGGGTACCAAAAAAGGCGCCAGGCGCTTTTTGATGAATTTGAACCAAAGGCCGCGGCCGAATGCAAGAAGGTGATGGAATTAGGCGGGCTTTGCGTTCTGGGCACAGAGCGCCACGAGTCGCGGCGGATAGACAACCAGCTGCGCGGGCGTTCTGGACGGCAGGGTGTCTCCGGCTCTTCCCGTTTTTATCTATCTTTAGAGGATGACCTGATGCGCATTTTTGCATCGGACAGGATTTCTAAGGTTATGGATTTTTTTAAATGGGAGGAATCTATCCCCATCGAGCATCCTTTGATTACCAGGAGTATTGAGACCGCCCAAAAAAGGGTAGAGATGCATAACTTTGAAATCAGAAAACAGCTTTTGCAATATGACAATGTAATGAACCGCCAGAGAGAGGTAATCTATGAGGAAAGGCGCCATATCTTAAAAAGACCCAATCTTAAAGAACATACCTTTGAGATGATTGAGGAGACGATTGATGTGCTTTTAGGGCTCTATGCTAATGAAAATGTCCATCCGGAAGAGTGGAATTTAGGGGGTTTGATAAATCACCTCAGGTCGAAATTTTTCTTAGCAATAGGCGACTTAAAGGCCGATTCTTCCCGAGAGCAAATTCGCGAATTGGTTCTATCCAGGTTTCAAGAGGCCTATCAGAAGAGGGAGGCGGCTTTTGGCGTTGAGAGGCTGGAGGATTTATCCAGGATTGTGTTTTTGCAGGTGATTGATGCAAAATGGAAAGACCATTTGTACGCTATGGACCATCTGCGCGAGGGTATTCACCTGCGCAGCTCTGCCGGGCTTGATCCCCTGGTAGAATATCAGCGCGAGGGTTACGATATGTTCAGCCGGATGATTGACAGTGTCAAAGATGAGGCCCTGGAATTTATTTTTAAGGTTAAAGCCGCAAAAGAGGAAAGGGCATCCGGCGTGTTTGCTCAGATTCCGCAGCAGCTTTTGCATCCCGAGAGCAAAAGACTCCAGGATATGCCGAAAGAAGAACCCTCCGGCCCTCCTCCCGTAGCCTCCGATGAATCTCCCCGCCCTTTCAAGAGAGAACAGCGCAAGGTAGGGCGTAATCAGCCCTGCCCTTGCGGCAGTGGCAAGAAGTATAAAAAGTGTTGCGGGAAAAATGCTGCTTAATTTTTTCCTTTCAATCCTATCCGCATTTTTACTTATCCTCTGTTTTCCCAAACCCGAGTTAGCATTTCTTGCTTGGTTTGCCCTGGTCCCCTGGCTTTTTGCTGTTCGTCGGCAGAAGCCGCTGCAGGCATTTTTACTTTCTTATCTTGCGGGCCTAGTCTTTTTTTCCGGCACCATTTACTGGGTAAATTATGTCAGTGGGTTAGGCTTTATAATACTGGTTTGTTATCTAGCACTCTACTTTGCTCTCTTTGGTCTAATTTTTTCAACTTTCAACTTTCCCTCTTTCGCTAAAGCTTCGGAGGACAGACAACTTTCAATTTTCAATTTTTTTATTATCCCTTGCCTCTGGGTGGCCTTGGAATATATCCGCAGTCACTTATTTACGGGTTTTGGCTGGGCCTTGTTAGGCTACTCACAATATTCACTTCTACCCGTTATTCAGATTAGCGACATCACCGGCGCCTACGGAGTCTCGTTTCTGCTTGTAGTGGTGAATGTGGGCATTTTTTATATTTTGAATAGGAGATACAAAACCGGCGTTCTTTGCTCTTTGTTTGCTGTACTCTTAGCATTAGGTTATGGCCAGTTTAGGCTAAGCCAGCCAGCCGGGGGAGAAGGCCTCAAAGTAGCGGTGGTCCAGGGCAACATCCCCCAGACAGTGAAGTGGAATCCACAGGCCCGGGATTATATTTTAGAAAAGTATTCTCTCTTGACTGGTCTAGCCGCACTCCAGGAGCCTGAGATAATCATCTGGCCGGAGACATCTGTGCCGGGGTATCTGGAAGATGAACCTGAACTGTTGGATAGGATTTACGCTTTATCTAAAAGAGTTTGCGATGCCTATCTTTTGGTAGGCACCCCTCATTTAGGGGAAAAGGGCAGGCTTTACAACAGCGCAACGCTATTCTCACAAGGAGAGATTGAGCAGCGCTACGATAAATTACACCTTGTGCCTTTCGGCGAATTTATGCCTTTATCTTCAGTTTTTTCCCGCTTCTCTTTTGCTAATCTGATCGGAGATTTCAGCCCCGGTAAAGATTACACTGTATTTTCGCTTGCTAAGACAAAGTCAGAGGCGCGATTTAGCGTATTGGTTTGTTTTGAGGATATCTTTGGGCATCTGGCAAGGAGATTTGTGCAAAGAGGAGCCAGCCTTTTAGTCAATATCACTAACGACGCCTGGTTTAGGGATTCATCCGAACCTTACCAGCATCTTCAGGCCTCGGTATTTCGGGCGGTAGAAAACAGGGTGGGTGTTGTGCGCAGTGCCAATACCGGGGTTTCCTGCTTTATCAGCCCCTGGGGCGAGATTTTAAGCAGGGTTTCTGATGAATCCGGCCGGGATGTGTTGGTGGAAGGGGAGAGGACACACAGTTTAAAGATTGTTTCTATGTCAAGTTTTTATACTGCCTTTGGCGATATCTTTGCCTGGTTCTGTCTAGCTGCAAGCATTCTGCACTTTCTGTTTAGGCCGTCTGTTTTAGCCGGGCCTAAACAGAATTAAACCCCATTGACAAAAAGAGTTGCTTTAGGATATAATAAGCCGTTAATATAAGAAAAAGACTATGGATGAGACCAGGCGCAAAAAATTAGAAACAATGTGCAAGAGGGGAATTTCCCCTTATGCGCAGGATTTTAAGAACCCCTCTAATATCAGGCAGTTGGTGGATAATTTCCAGGAGGGAAAAGAGGTTCGCTTAGCCGGGCGGATTATGGCCCTGCGCGGCCACGGAAAAAGCCTTTTTGGCGACTTAAAAGGCCAGGGCGGCAGGATTCAGCTCTATGTTAAGCTTGATACTGTGGGCAAAGAACAATTTGAGCTCTTTCTCAACAATATTGACATCGGCGATATCGTTGGCCTTAAAGGAAAACTTTTTAAAACGCGCACCCAGGAGGCCACAGTCGAGGTTTCAAAATTTACGCTCCTGGCAAAATCCTTAAGACCTTTGCCGGAAAAGTGGCATGGCTTAAAAGACGTAGAGATCAGGTTCCGCAAGCGCTACCTTGACCTTCTGGTAAACGATAGGGTTCAGGAGGTATTTATCCTGCGCAGCCGAATCGTAACTAAGATCAGGGAGTTCCTGGATGCGCGGGGGTACCTGGAGGTAGAGACGCCGATGCTGCATCAGCTGGCCGGCGGGGCTAGCGGCAGTCCGTTTAAGACGCATCATACGGCCCTGGATACGGATTTATTCTTAAGGATTGCCCCTGAGCTTTACCTGAAGCGGCTTTTAGTCGGGGGGTTTGACCGTGTCTATGAAATAAACCGCTCATTTCGCAATGAGGGGCTTTCCCGGAGACACAATCCGGAATTTACCATGCTTGAGGCCTATACCGCCTATGCGGATTATCGGGATGT
>CAZPGX010000020.1:0-3500 GCA_964586605.1 uncultured Planctomycetia bacterium | reverse complement strand
GCCATCCGGTCTTTGTTACCGATTTATACACGGAATTATGCCCTCTGGCCAAAACAAAATGGGAGAATCCCCTTTTGACCGAGCGGTTTGAACTGTTTATCGGCGGCATGGAAATAGCTAATGCCTATTCGGAGTTGAACGACCCGCAGGAGCAAAGGAAAAGGTTCGCTGGGCAGCTGGCCGGCAAAGACGAAAGGCAGAAGATTGACCAGGATTTCGTTGAGGCCTTGGAATACGGTATGCCGCCTGCGGGGGGACTGGGCCTGGGGATAGACCGTTTAGTGATGCTATTTACCGATTCGCCTTCTATCCGCGAAGTAATATTATTCCCGCAACTAAAACCAGAGAAGTAGATTAACCAATCCACACCCCGGGGGTGTAGGTTTGGTTACACCCCCGGGGTGGATATTGGTTGGAGAAATAAATGAAGTGGGAACTATTCGTCAGTTGGCGTTATTTTAAGGCTCGCCGCAGAGAAAGATTTATCTCTCTGATTAGCCTGATTTCCATCCTGGGGATTGCCCTGGGCGTAATGGCCTTGATTGTGGTTATCTCGGTAATGAACGGCTTTGATAAGGAACTGCGTGAGAAAATCGTGGGGGTTAATCCGCATATCTATATTGAGAAAGAAGGGGGAATAGAAAATCCAGAGGAGTTGTTGGCGGGTTTAGACAACACAGAACACATTATAGGCGCCAGCCCTTTTATTAACGGCCAGGCATTGTTTAAGGCCGATAGGGAGGTCCGCGGGGTCCTGCTGCGCGGAGTGGACCCGTTGCGCGAGAGAAAGGTTTCCAACATAGAAAAGTATTTAGCGGCGGGAACCCTGGATTTGAACGAGGAAGATATAATTATCGGTAAAGAACTGGCTGAGCGAGCTTATTTGAGCCTGGGTGATAAGGTTTCGATTATTTCCTCCGGGCAGGGCCATGCCCTCGATTTTAATGTCGCCGGGATTTTTAACTCCGGGATGTATGAATACGACGTAAATCTGGTTTTAACGAATATTGCGGCTGCCCAAAAGATTTATAATCTAAAAAAAGGTGTTGTTGGCGGCGTAGGCGTACGCTTGGACAATATTTACCGCTCAAGCGCCCTGCGAAAGGCCTTACAAAAAACCTTAGGTTATCCCTACCGGGTAAGAGACTGGATGGGCCTGAACAAAAATCTTTTTAGCGCCTTAAGGTTAGAGAAGACCGTTATGTTTGTAATTGTGGCCTTGATTGTGGTGGTAGCCTGTTTTAATATTGCCGGCACCTTGATTATGCTCGTGATGGAGAAGACCAAAGACATCGGGATACTTAAGGCCATCGGGGCTACTAATCGGGCGATTAGAAAAATATTTACCTTTGAAGGCCTGATTTTAGGTTTTTTAGGAACCAGCGCAGGTGCCCTGGGAGGCGTTTTGCTCTGCCATTTGCTGAAGAGCTATGAGTTTATCAAACTGCCCCGGGAGATTTACTATATTGAGAGTTTACCTGTCCAGATGCGCTGGTTGGATTCTATAATCATTGTGGTCAGCGCTCTGATAATTAGCCTTTTGGCTACTATTTACCCGGCGCATCAGGCGGCAAGACTTAATCCGGCCGAGACTCTACGGTACGAATAATATAACTATGTTAAGAGCGCAGGATCTCCATAAGGTTTACCAGGACGGCAAGATAAACCTGGAGGTCCTCAAAGGCATTAATCTCGAGGTTAACAAGGCAGAGATACTCTGCATCATTGGGCCCTCGGGAGCCGGTAAGTCCACCTTACTTCATCTTCTGGGCGGCCTAGACAGGCCTTCCAGAGGCCGTGTCCTTTTTGAAGGCGAAGACCTTTATACCCTGCGCCCGGAGCAAAGGGCCCGGATTAGAAATAAAAGAATAGGTTTTGTCTTTCAGTTTTATCACCTGTTGCCGGAATTCAGCGCTTTAGAAAATGTATTCTTGCCGGTTTTGATAAATGCGGGATTGCCTGCCACGGCCCGGCAGAAGGCGAAGGATGCATTGGAACTTGTCGGCCTTGGCCTGCGCCTGAAGCATAAGCCAACTCAGCTTTCAGGGGGAGAGCAGCAGCGGGTAGCCATCGCCAGGGCCTTGATTAACAACCCGGATATAATCTTCTGCGATGAGCCTACGGGCAACCTTGATTCCGAGCGCGGGGATGAGATTGTGCAACTTCTGCAGGGTTTAAATCAGGAGCAACAAAAGACATTGGTGATTGTCAGCCATGAGGAAAAGATTGCCAAACTGGCTGATAGAATTGTGCATATACGAGATGGGAAATTAGCATAGAAACAAGGGGGTAAAATGAAGGTTTATATCGACGGCAAGTTTTACGAGAAAAAGGATGCCAAGATCTCTGTTTTTGACCACGGCCTTCTCTACGGCGACGGCGTGTTTGAGGGAATCCGCTCATACGACCACTTAGTCTTTAAGCTTAAAGCGCACGTAGAACGACTTTTTGAATCTGCGCATACCCTAATGCTGGGAATTCCGCTTACTCCTCAGGAGATGCTCAAGGCAGTCATTTCTACTTTAAAGGTCAATAAGTTGAAAGATGCCTACATCAGAGTTGTAGTTACAAGAGGCGAAGGAGATTTAGGCCTGGACCCCCGCAAATGCAAGGGTGCGGCCTCTGTAATCATTATTACCGATAAGATTGTCTTCTATCCTCAGAAACTCTACAGAGAGGGCCTGGAGATTATTACTGTGCCGACGGTGAGAAACTTACCCGAGGCCTTAAATCCGCAGATAAAGTCGCTAAATTACCTGAATAATATCCTGGCCAAGATTGAGGCGAATAACTGCGGCTATCAAGAGGCAATTATGCTTGATTCTATGGGCTATGTTGCCGAATGCACCGGCGATAACCTCTTTATTGTTAAAAGGGATGAGCTCTATACGCCGCCGCAGTGCATGGGCACCTTGCGGGGGATTACCCGCGATACGGTCCTGGAGATTGCCAAGAAAGACCGTATTGCCACGCACGAACACGTAATTACTCGCCATGAAGTATACATCTCTGACGAGGCATTCCTGACCGGCACAGCGGCAGAGATTATTCCTGTGATCAAGGTTGACGGACGCCTTATCGGAAGAGGTTCACCCGGTAAGACAACCCTGATGCTGATGAAAGAATTTCGTAAGCTGACAAAAACCAAAGGAGTGAAATATTGATGTTGTGTGATATTTGCCATAAGAATGCGGCAACCGTGCATCTGACCGAGATAATCGACAACCAGATTACCGAACTGCATCTTTGCGAAGAATGCGCCCGCCAGAAGGGGGCGCAGATGGAGCAGCATTTTGGCCTGGCCGATCTTTTAGCGGGCCTGGCGGATTTAGGCCAGCAGTTTGAGGTTGGCGGCAAGGCCGAAATTAAATGCCCGAATTGCGGCCTGACCTACCAGGATTTTCGCCGTATCGGGCGGCTTGGTTGCAGTGAGTGTTACCATGCTTTTAAGGATAGCCTGGCGATTCTCTTAAAGAGGATTCACGGCTCTACCCAGCACA
>CAZPGX010000019.1:0-17104 GCA_964586605.1 uncultured Planctomycetia bacterium | reverse complement strand
TATACTTTATTTCGTATAAGTGCTAAAAATAGCACTTTGGAGAAATAAAATGCAATATATTGAATTAAGACAATCCTTAAAGGATTTTACCGTGTTTTCGCTTGCAGACATAAGAAGCGTGGATAATTCCTTTCACAGAAGGAGATTGAACGAATGGCAGGATAGAGGGTATATTAAAAAGGTATTGAAAGGATATTATCTATTCGCAGATTTAGAAATAAGCGAGAATGTCCTGTTTGAGATTGCAAATAGAATATACAGCCCATCTTATGTCTCTTTTGAAACAGCACTTTCCTATTATGGGCTGATACCCGAAAGCGTTTATGGAGTAACTTCAGTCTCAACACGCCGCACCTATAAATTCAAAAGCCAGCTCGCAGAATTTTCATATAGGACAATAGCAGCGCGCCTTTTCTTCGGTTATGAGATTATTCAATATAATAATAAAACCTTTAAGCTCGCAAGTATAGAAAAGGCTATCCTGGATTATTTTTATATTAATACGCATATAAAAAGCGAGGATGATTTTCTTAGTTTGCGTATAGACAAAGATACCTTTTCTAAAGGAGTAGATAAGAAGAAATTTCATATATTCCTAAAGAGGTTTCAGCAGAAGAGGCTTAAGCAGCGTATGGAAACTTTCCGGGAGACTATGACAAATGCTTGATATCAAACAGATAGAATCTTTTTATCCCGAATACATCAGGAAGTTTAAAAGAAATATGCTGCGCGAGTATATCCAGTATAAGATATTGGAAATTATCTATGCTTCTGAATTTGGCGACTCTTTAATATTTATGGGAGGAACCGCAACCCATATTATTCACGGCAATACACGATTTTCAGAGGATTTGGATTTTGATAATTTAGGCCTGGGGCAGGCGGAATTCAGGGGCCTGGGGAGGCTGGTCAAGCAGAGATTAGAGCGCGAAGGATATATCATTGATACTAAGAGCGTGTTTAAGGGGGCGTATACATCCCATTTAAGGTTGCCTAAGGTGCTTTACGACAACGGCCTTTCCAGCCATAAAGAAGAAGTACTGCTTATCAAACTCGATGCAGAGCCTCAAAATTTTACATATAAGCCCGACAAGCCTATTATAAATAAATTTGATGTATTTACGAGAATAGGCGTTGTGCCGGCTGATTTGCTGTTATCGCAGAAGCTATGCGCCATATTTACACGAAAACGGCAGATGGGCAGAGATTTTTACGATGCTGTTTTTCTGGCTGGGAAGACAGAACCGAACTTCGGCTACTTAAAGGTAAAGCTTAATATAAAAGACAAAGACGAATTGAAGAAAAGGCTTTTGAAAGTATGCAGCGAGCTGGATTTTAAACAACTTGCCAGGGACGTTGAGCCGTTTTTGTTTATGCCCAGAGATTCTAAAAAGGTTTTGCTGTTTTGTGAATATATCAATTCAAGATTTAAGGGATGAATGAATTAGAGCTGATTAAGCGTTGCCTTAAAAAAGAGAAAAAGGCCTGGGATGTCTTTGTCCGGAAGTATTCCAGGGTGATTTACTGGGCGATAAAAAGGCGCCTGGGCCTAAGCGGCTTCAGGTTCAATCAGGACGACATTAACGGCATCTTCCAGGAGGTGTTTCTGTCAATCTTGGAAAATGATAGACTGCGGCAAGTAAAAGATGCCCGGACAATTTCCGGCTGGCTGGCGATGCTCGCTGCCAATAAGACAATTGACTTTATGCGTTATGCCAGTTATGAAAAGGGCAAGCTTGTTGCCGGTATGCCGGTATTGAAAGACGATAATCTTGAACAGGAGTTGCAACACAGAGACTTGCTCGAGGCAATCGGCAACAGTATCAATAAGCTGTCTGCCAAGGCCAGGGTTGTTATTTCGCTTAATCTTCTTGAAGGCAGGTCCCACCAAGAGATTGCCGGGATGATGAATTTATCGGTAAATACCGTTTCCACTACAATTGCCAGGAGCAAGGAGAAGCTCAAGCAGGACCTGGAAACAAAAGGAATCAAAGATTTTTGAAAGAAAACAGGCCGCTGTTTCGTCTATTATAGATGGAGAGTGAAAATGGATCCCGTACCAAAATACTACCAAGGTTTGTGTTTTGGCAAAAATTAATGCCATATGGCAATAGTTTATTTTAATATTGACCGTTATTAGTATTTTGGTACGGGGCAAGGCGACAGGAGATTCTGACAGGGTGGATAAGATAGAGAGATTGATTAAGGAATATCTAGGGCGGAATTTGGATAAATCCGAGGAAGTGCCGGAAGAGTTGATTGAAAAAGCCCAAGCATTGCTTAAGACAGATAGGCGCCCGGACCCTAAGCAGACAATCAGCAAAAAAAGAATAATCAAGAACCTTTTTCTTGCTGGTGCGATCCTGTTCTTCATTGCCTCATTTTTTATCCCCAAGTATTTTTTCCAGTGTTTAGTGGCTGCTTTGATTCTGGGCATGCGTTGGGCCTTTGAAACAGAAGGCGGCCGCACGCTGATTATGGTGCTGGACTCCTGGCGCCGGCATTCCCATGATCAGGACGCTGAAATCTCCCACCGCCTAAAAGACAAATTGCCCAGATAACCCCCCACCCAAACAAAATTCAAAAAAAATAAAAATTTTTGAAAGAATTTCGCCTCCTGTTTCGTCTATATAGGTAAAGGGGGTGATTGAGATGATGTTGGATTTTAAGGTGGCCAGGCTGCACAGGTTTAACGGCGAGGGGGCAACCAAGGCAATCTGCGACGTGGCTATCGCTGAGGAGTTCCTGGTCAAGGGATTTCGCGTAGTTGAAGGCAAAAAGGGACTATTTGTCAGCGCGCCTCGCGAAGCGGGCAAAGACGGAAAATGGTATGACAGCGCCTTTCCCCTAACAGCCGAGACCCGCGGAGCCCTCCACGAAGCGGTCCTCTCTGCCTACAGGGAGGAATAATCCGGTTGAAGCTTAGCTTCAACCGAGCTTCAACCAAAGTCTTGAGGTCACAATTTGTGACCTCAAGACTATATTGGAAGGAGATGCAGATGCAATCGTTAACCACGCAGGAAGCAATCGAAGAAAGGATTTTTTTGATACGGGAACATAGAGTGATGCTAGATAAAGACTTGGCAGAACTATATGGTGTCCCAACCAAGGTGTTAAATCAAGCTGTTAAGAGAAATATTAAGAGATTCCCCGAAGATTTTATGTTTAGGCTGACTAAAGCTGAAAAAGATGAACTGGTCACAATTTGTGACCAGTTCGAGATGCTCAAACATTCTGTGGCTAATCCCTATGTCTTTACCGAGCAAGGGGTTGCAATGTTGTCCAGTGCTCTTAATAGTGAAAGGGCTATTCAAGTGAATATTGCTATTATGCGAGTATTTGTTAAAATGCGCGAAATTGTATCTACACACAAGGAACTTCTTCACAAATTAATCTTACTTGAGAAGAAAACAGAGAAGCATGATAAAGAGATTCATGCTATTTTTGAAGCAATCCGCCAGCTTATGATTGTGCCGGAAAAACCAAAACGAACAATCGGTTTCCATAAACCGTAAATAAGCCCCTTGTTTTAGCCGGGTGTTTTAGTCGGGCCTCAACATAAAAGATGAATAATATCGTTAAATTTGATGATGTGAGGTATCCAAAGATGCTTAAGGAGATTGATTCTCCCCCGAGGAAAATTTATTATAAAGGCAATTGGAATAGCGGCATTTTCGAAAACTGCCTGGCGGTAGTGGGTTCCAGAAGAATGACCACCTATGGCAGGCAGATTGCTACCAAGTTAGTATCCGAGATAGCCCGTGCGGGGATAACCATTGTCTCCGGATTTATGTTTGGGATTGATGCCACAGCCCATCAGGCGGCGATAGATGCAGGAAGTAAAACCATAGCAGTGCTGCCCTGCGGCATTGATATGATTCATCCCGAGCACCAGGAAAGTTTGTATAAAGAAATATTAAAAAATAACGGGCTGATTATTTCAGAGTTTGAGGGCGCTTTTCCTCCCGCCCTCTGGACCTATCCAAAACGTAACAGAATTGTAGCTGGACTATCTCAAGCAACCATGGTGGTTGAGGCGGGCGAAAAAAGCGGCTCTTTAATTACCGCAGAACTTGCCAGGAGGTACAAAAGAAGGGTTTTCGCAGTTCCCGGCCCCCTTACCAGCACTGTTTCAAAAGGCGCGGTACAGTTAATTAAAAACGGGGCAGAGATTGTTACCGGCGCAGAAGATGTATTGGCAGGTTACGATATACCTGTAGGGGCGGTTCGCGAACCGCCCCTACGGCAAGGATTAAACAAATTGGAACAATCTATATTGAATAAATTGCAAGAAGAACCAATGGAGATAGATATCTTAATTCGTTCACTAAAAACTTCCGTTTCCGAACTTGGTACTGCGCTTTCGCTGATGCAATTAAAAGGATTGGTATTCGAAGAAAAGGGGAAATATTATGTTGATTAAGGTTGCCTCAGCGTCGAATTCAGGCTTACAGACTATCGGGATAGACGTAGAGGTTAATGTAGCGAGCAGGGGCCTGCCGGCTTTTGAAATTGTCGGCTTGCCCAGTAAGGCCGTGGATGAAAGCAAAGAAAGGGTAAAAACCGCGATTGTAAATTCAAGTATTGAGTTTCCCACAAAAAGAATTACAGTCAATCTGGCCCCGGCCGATGTTCCCAAAGAAGGTTCTTTCTATGATTTGCCGATTGCCACAGGCCTTTTAGCGTCAATGATGGGTTGTGAGCTTCCAAAAAGAAGCCTTTTCTTCGGTGAACTCTCCCTTGATGGAACACTTCGCCATACAAGAGGGACGTTATTGTTGTCGCTATTCGCAAAGGAGAGAGGAATTAAAGATATATTTGTGCCCAAGTCTTCAGCAAACGAAGCGGCTATTGTTAAAGGAGTTAATGTTTACGCAGTAGAAAGCCTGGCCCAATTATTAGGATATCTTTTGGGTCAGATACCGCTTGAGCCGGCCGAGTACCGGCAGGTAAAGAATGATCAAGGGGCCGCTGAGGCTGAGTTTGATATGGCAGAAATCTTAGGGCAGGAACAGGCCAAGAGGGCAATAGAGATCTCGGCAGCCGGCGGCCATAATTTTTTCATGGTTGGCTCGCCCGGCTCCGGAAAAACCATGTTAGCCCGGGCCCTCCCCGGTATTTTACCAAGCTTGAACGAAAGAGAATCCCTTGAGGTTACCAAGATTTATTCAGCCTCAGGGCGCATTCCACCGGAGGGTTCACTGATTAAAATACGCCCTTTTAGGGCGCCCCATCATACAACTTCCCAAGTTGGGCTTATCGGCGGAGGCTCAAGGCCTAAAGCAGGAGAGGTAAGCTTAGCCCATCGCGGAGTATTGTTTTTGGATGAGTTCAATGAATTTCCCCGCGGGGTCTTGGAGGCCTTAAGACAGCCAATGGAAGATGGCTGCCTTACTATTTCAAGGAGCAGAGAAAGGGTCAGTTTTCCTTCCCGATTCATATTGGTTGCCTCAGCCAACCCTTGCCCTTGCGGCTATTTGTACCATCCCAAAAAGCCCTGCACCTGCACGCAAAGGGAGATAGCGAAATACAGGAAAAGGGTTTCCGGGCCGCTCCTAGACCGCATTGACCTGCACATAGAAGTACCTGTAGTTGACATTAAGGAACTATCCAAGAGTCAGCAATTACGAAATACCTCTACGTCCTCTGTTGAGATAAAAAGGCGGGTAGAAAAGGGAAGGCAGGCGCAGAAAAACCGGTTTAGAGAAGAAGGCATTTACACAAATGCAGAAATGAGAAATGCACAGATTAAAAAATACTGTTATTTATCAAAAGAAGTAAAACAGTTGCTTCTTAAGGCCGGGATGGCCTTTGAGCTTTCAGCAAGGTCCTATTTTAAGATGATCAGAGTGGCCCGGACTATTGCCGATTTAGAAGGTTCGCAAAATATAGATGTTTGCCATATGGCCGAGGCATTACAATATCGGCCGAGAGCTCAGACAGCAGAGATATGAGAACAAAAAATCTTGAAATAGGGCACTTAGGAGAGACAGTTGCGAAGAAATATCTGCAAAATAAGGGTTATCGCATTATCGAGCAGAATTACAGAACTAAATACGCAGAGATTGATTTAGTTGCGTACAATAAAGATATTTTAGTATTTATAGAGGTAAAAACAAGAAAGGATGAACAGCTGGGGACTCCGGAAGAGTCTATAAAGAGAGGTAAAATAAGAAGACTGATTAGAAATGCCGAAGCCTATGTGGCCAGGATGAATTACGCAGGAAGATGCAGAATAGACGCGATCTGTATTGTTCTTAACGAAGCAGGAAGGGCAGGCCGCACCAGCCACTACGAAAACATCACCCTCTAAGAGGAAATTCTATTGCTTTTTTGTGCGATTTGTAATATACTTAAGTGAATAAGGAATAAGAAGGGGGAGATAAGGCAAGATGCCGAAGCCCGGGCTGAAAAAAGAAATCAAGCTGCCAGCTTTTCTAAAGATAAAACACGTCTCCCTTAAACAGCTTTCCGTGTTTACCCGCCAACTCTCTACTCTAATTAACGCCGGCCTTCCTTTGGTTAAGGCGCTCTATACCCTCACCGACCAGTTAGACGGCTACTTAAAAGAGGTAGTGGCCAAGATTACTCAACAGGTGGAGGCCGGAGATAAATTCTCCGCCTGTTTAGCCCGCTATCCGAATGTCTTTCCTCATGTCTTTGCCAGTATGATTAAGGCCGCCGAACTGGGCGGGATGATGGATGAGGTGCTTAAGAAATTGGCTACCTTCCTAGAGAAAGAAGAGCGCCTGAAGAGCCGGGTGCGCTCAGCGCTGATTTATCCTGCTTTTGTCCTGGCTGTGGCCGTAATTATCCTTGCGCTTTTGATGGTTTTTGTAGTGCCTACTTTTAGTGAGATGTTCGCTGACTTAGGCGGGGATTTGCCTGTGCCTACGCGCATTCTAATGTTGGCTAGTGCGGCAATGAGGCATAGTTGGTACTGGATAATTTTAGCCTTTGTGGGTCTGGTGTTTGGCTATCGCAGTTTTGTGCGCTTACCTAGGAATAGACTGCTGGTGGATAAAATTAAACTGCGCCTGCCGGTAATGGGTGGCTTGATCCAGCAGGTTGCCGTGGCCCATTTTAGCCGCACCCTGGGCACACTTTTAAAAAGCGGCGTGCCGATTTTAGGGGCGTTGGAGGCAGTGCGCGATACCGTGGGAAATGAAGTGATTGCCCGGGCCACCATGCGCGTGCATGACAGCATTAAAGAGGGCGAGAGCATCTCAACGCAAATGGAGGCCTCAGGCGCCTTTCCGCCGCTGGTAGTGCGCATGGTCTCGGTCGGCGAGGAAAGCGGCGAACTGGATAATATGTTGCTGCAGATTGCCGCAGATTATGAGGAGGAGGTGGACGTTGCCGTCTCCGGGCTAACCTCTCTTCTTGAACCGCTTTTAATTGTGTTCATGGGGTTGATTGTCGGCTTTATCGTGGTGGCAATGTTCCTTCCTTTATTTACTCTTGCTAAGTTAATCAAGTAAATGAAAAAAGCTTTTACCTTAATAGAGATAATTATGGCTATGGCGATTATGGCCGTAGGGATTATCGGGGTGGTCCGCCTTTTGCCTACGGGTCTGCGGGCGAGCAAGTCTTCGGAGATGACCAGTAAGGCCGCCTTTTTGGCCCAGAAGCAGTTAGAGCGGTTGAAGCTGGCCGGGTTTGAGGCGTTGATTGGGGATGCGCCCCCTGTTCCTTTAGAGGGAGAAGAGGGTAATTACAGCTGGCAGGCAGAAATCTGCGAAGTTTCCTTAACAGGCCTGGTCAGTTCCGAGGACATCTGCCGGTTGGATTTAATAGTGAGCTGGCAGGAAAAAGGAAAAACCCAATCAGAGACCTTTGTAACTTATATCGGAAGATGAAGAAGGCGTTTACTCTGATAGAGATATTAGTGGCGATGGCGATTTTGGTCATAGTAATCGGCTCTACCCTGGCCATCTTTCGCGCCTCAGCCACTTCCTGGCGAAAAGGCGAGAGGCGCGCCCAGCGTTATCAGCAGGCGCGTTTCATTCTGGAGATAATCAGCAGGGAAATCTCATCCATCCTGCCCGCTTCAACAGCCGGTCCGTATTGCCTGGGGAGCTTTGAGAAATTCTATTTTATCTCTTCGCTTGCCGATGCCCCGGCTTCTCTGGTCGAACTGGGGTATTGGCTGGATAAGGACACCCGAGAACTGATGCGCAGTTACGAATCTTCTCCGGATTACGATTTCAGCACCTTTGACCAAGAAGAGGTCTTAAGCGAAAATGTCAGCGTGCTTAATTTTGAGTACTCTGACGGAGATGTCTGGCAGGAAACCTGGGATTCCCGCCCGCAGAGTGTACAGAGTGGAGTACTGCCGAAGGCGGTCAGGATTAGCTTTGAAATCCAGGATGAAAAAGGTACGGCAACCGAGTCGTTCAACACCGTAGTTACCATAGCTGCTGCAGCCGAATAGGGTAAATGAATAATAAAGGTATAGCATTAATACTGGTTATTAGTATACTGACGGTAGTGGCGATAACCGTAGTTTCTTTTATCTTTGCCATGCGTCTGGAAAACCGCGCCGCAGCCAATTACCTCTGGCAGGGAAAGGCCGGCTACATTGCCGAGGCCGGCCTGGCCCATGCCCGGGCCCTGTTAAAACAGGACAAGACAAACGGCTCTATTGATACGCACCAGGACCCGTGGCGCAGCGCATTGAGCGGCAATGATATTGATAATAATGGCGACGGCACAACGGATTCCGGTTGGATAGAGATTGCTTTAGGCGATGAGCTCATCGGCCGTTATGCTGTCTTGGTAGAAGATGAGTCCGCCAAGATTAATATCAACACAGCCGGCTTCCATAACGAATCCGCGTTGAAGGCTACTCAGGGGGCGAGCCCTTTTGAGGTGAGCCTGAAGGATTTTTTCTCAGCCAAAAATGTCTCCTCAGCAGGGGGTTTAAGCCAGGCGGTTATTGACTGGCGCTACGGAGAAGACAAAGCGGCCGGGGCAAAAGGCGTAGACGACAACAAAAACCAAACCTTTTTTTCCAACGACAACATAGACAACGATGCCGACGGGAATATTGACCAGGCCCAGGAAGGAACGGATGAGCCGCAGGAGTTCGTGCCTTCTTATCCCTACGCAGATGACAGGCCTTTTTTGGCCAGCGAAGAGATTAAGAGGGTCCCTGAAGTTTCCGCAGGCGCGTATAATAGAATCAAAGCCGAGATTACGGCCTATTCCAATACTGCCAGCATAGACCGCAACAGGGACCTGCAGCAGGACATAAACAGTATTGACGCCCAGCAGCTTTTAGACGTGTTTTTACAAAGCGGCATAGTTGAGCCCTGGCAGAAGGTGGCCAATATAGTAGATTTTGCCGACAGGGACTTTGCCCAGAGCGTGGTTACGAAATCAACCCTGCCTTTTTATACGCAGAATCAGGGGCCCAAAGGGGACTGGCGATGGGTGGGTGACCACTACGAAAGCAAGACCTACGGCGGCATTAAAGGCCTCTGGAGCTGGACAGGCATTGAGGCAGGCGGGTATTACCTGATTCTCCACGGCAGGGCGTCCGGTGAATATATCGGCGATGTAACTATCGGCGAGTTGACCCAGGCGCATACGCGTTCAGGGGAGACTTTCAAGATGTTTCCTTCGGGAACAATTACGGTTGCCGATGCCGGAGGAGGCAGAGGTTCTTTAACCATAACCATCCAGAATAACGAGGCCTTAGGTACAACCTGTTACTTTAAGCATATTGAGCTTTGTTCTGCCGAAGGCAAAACACAAGGTTCCACTGTAGAAATCAGGGGTATAGAAGGGATTCGGATTAACGAGATTATGGTTCAGCCGACAATCGAAATGGCCACTGCTTCTTACCAGCAGCCGGGCGGCGATTGGCTCTGGCAGGATGACTGTTATAAGAATACTGTTGGCGGCGGCGGGCCGACAGGCCAGGGCAGTTGGGTCTGGGAGGATATCCCCGACGGAGAATATTACCTTACGCTCTTTGGTGCCTCTTCCGGCCAGATAATCGGCGACGTCAGAGCCGACGGCACTATTCAGGAGAATATGCGCTCGGGAGAACGCTTTACGGGGCATGAGACTGTTTCGGTAAGCGGCGGCGTATTCAGGCTGGATATTCAGAATAACCTTGCCTCCGGCACCTGCTATTTTCAATCGGCGTTGTTAAGTCAGCAACCCGACGCAGAATATATTGAGCTGGTCAACTTAACCCCGGATCAGGTTGATTTGGGGGGTTTTAGCCTGGAGGCCTCCGGCACCGACGGCTGGCCGGCAAGCATCCCTTTGGGTACATCCATTGGCCCGGGCGAATATTTAATCCTGGCCGTGGACAAAGAAGACACCTGCGCCGGCATTAGCGCAAACGCTATATCTTTTGAAAATATCTGGGGCGGGCTTCTCGCCGCGCAGTTGGACTTTACCCGCTCCCTGACAAGCTATTCCGATATGTTTGATGATGCCGCCTCACCGGGTGAGATTATCCTGCGCGACGGACAGGGCAACATTGTGGATATTCAATACTATTCCTCTTCCGAGATTAGCCCCTATGTTAGCTTGGAAAGAGGCGACCCTACCACCTCCGGCAGCAACTGGTTTAAGAGCCTTGATTTGAGCCGGGCCACACCGGCAAAGAAAAATAACAATCCCGAGATTATTGAACAGATAGGAGAAGAGATTGTTGAGCATAGCCTGGATGAGGTGGTGGTGAAGAACTGCCCGTTTGCGAATCTGGGGGAGGTAGCCCAGGTTAGCACCGGCGGGTCCTGGGAAAAAGTAGATACAGAGGATTTGATGAACCTGGCGGATAAACTCACCGTTTATAGTTTAAGATTGGAGGCCGAGGGCCACAAAGACGCAGGGGACTGGTCGGAGAAACTGCGGCCCTCTCCTCAGACGGCCTGGTTTGAAAGTTCTAATCCGGGTGAGGTGGGGACCTGGCTGTGGGATGAACAAATGCGCATCCCCAACGGAGTTTACGCCCTCTATCTCTATGGAGATAACGGTCGTGCTTTTTCGGTTTCTCTGCATTTAGCGGATGATAGTTGGACGCCTTTTACCCCGCCGCTTACTCCCGGTGCGAATAACAGCGTTTGTTTTGGCCGGATAGAACTAGGCGGGCAAAACGAGGGTTCTTTGCCGGCGGGAAAAATAGAGCTCCGCCTGAAGAATGCCTCGGCGAGTAGTATTGCCTACTTTGACTATATCCATCTGGCCCCCCTGCCTTACGTGCCGGGAAAGCTCAACATTAATACCGCCTCTTCCGCAGTGCTTGAGGCCTTGCCAAAAATTGACACAGACACAGCCCAGCGTATCATTGCCGGCCGTCCCTACGGAAATAAAGAAGATAAGGGCAGGGGTATCGGCGATATATTATCCGAGAGTATTCTGGATAGCGATAGAGGCGAGAAGATAGCCAAATTCAGCGCTCTCTCCAACCTGATTAGTGTGCGTTCGGATATCTTTCAGATTATTGCTACCGGCCAGGCCTTAAGAGGCGGCCGGGTAATGGCGGAGAAGAAAATCCGCATGGTGATTGAGAGGTGAACTAATGAGAAAAATAACCTATTTAATTACTTCATTATTTTTAATGTCCATTTTCTCTACACTGGCAAAAGCAGAAGATATGTCCGGCTCAGATTACAAACTTAAACATGGAATGTCCTGTTTAGCCGGGCCGGGGCCCAGTTCTTCCAGCTACGAGTTGGACAATATCCTTGGCCTTAACGGGCTATCGGCGATGAGTGGTTCTCTCTACGGCGTAAATGCTGGTTTTTACAACCTAAACAGCCTGCCTGTGGCCGCCATTGCCAGCTACAACAGTGGCGTCTCCGTGGCTGATGAGACGCCGACTTTGCGTTGGACCTATTCCGACGCGGACAATGACACGCAGAAAAGGTATCAACTCCAGGTGGGACATACAGGATTTAACAGCCCTGTGATAGATACGGGGGTAGTCAGTTCCGCAGGCACTTCTTATACCACCTCTATTTTACCGCGCACAGAAGAAAGGACAACCTATAACTGGAGAGTGAGGGTGGATGACGGCTTTGGCTGGTCGGGTTGGAGCGTAGCCGACAATGGTTTCATTCTTACCAAAGGGGGGTTTGCGATTAGCGGCCTGAGCGCCTTGACTGCGCCCGGAGGAGAGGTGATTGTGCAGGCCAGTTGGCAAAAAGACAGTGACCCTTATTTCTACTGGGAGGCCCCCTCCGAAGGAATAGAGATTTCAGGTTATAGCTATTCCCTGGATGCAGAGCCTGACGATGAGATAGACAGTACGCGTACCTATTATTATTTTCTCCAGGGTGATATAGCCGACGGCGCCCATACCTTCTATGTCAAGGCCCAGCGCTCATCCGGCCTCTGGGGTGAGCCGGCGCAATTTAATATCTGGGTGGACACCTCTGCCCCTACAGTTAATAGCTTTGCTCCTACCCTGGGCGGGGTAATTGCTAATGACCAGCCCCAGGTGAAGGCAGTCCTTTCCGACGCAGCCAGCGGGGTTGACCCTGAGACGATTGAGATGAGGGTAAATCAGGCGCGGGTGAACCCCGAATATGATCCTGCAAACGGCACGATTACCTTTACGCCTTCGGTCCCTTTTAGTGAGGGAGAGATAGTAATCTCTTTAGAGGCCTGCGATGCCGTGGGTAATTCCGGTTTGCCCTTAAGCTGGAGTTTTGTTGTGGATACCGAAGGCCCCACAGGCACCATCTTGATTAATAACGGCGACGAGCTCACTACCACCAATATGGTAACTTTAAATATCTCCGCCGGCGACGATGTTACGAGCGCTGCATACCTGATGCTCTCCAACGACGGCGTATTTGATACAGAGGTCTGGGAATCTTACACCAGCCTGCGCAAAAACTGGGCCCTGCCGGCGATTAACGGAACGCGCAAGGTCTATGCCAGGCTTAAAGACCAGGCCGGCAATTTTTCCGAGGCCTTTTTTGATGAGATTAAACTGGTGATTACGGCTCCGGATACCTCTATTCTCAGCGGGCCTTCGGGTCTTACCGAACTTGCCGATGCGCAGTTTGGTTTTCGTGCCTCGCTGGAGGATTGCCAGTTCAGTTACAAGTTTGATAATCAGGAGTGGTCCGATTGGTCCAGCAGCACCCTGGTTAACAGAGCCGGCCTTTCCGAAGGCAACCACTACTTTATGGTCCGTTCAGCCAGGGACCTGAATAAGGACGGTATCCTGCAGCTGGAGGAAGTAGACCCGACTCCTGCCCTGCGCACCTGGACGATAAGCGTAAGCGGTCTGCTTAGGCCGCCTGTTCAGCCCGAGAAACCCGTCAAAATCCGCGAAGAAGAATAAAAAGGGGCCTGGCCCCTTTTTATTCTGGCCTGCCCGTTTTTTTCAAAAAACCCTTGACAAATGCCTTCAAATAGTATATAAATATATCAACATCTCTCAAAAGGTCTTAAGAGCGTTTAAATAGTTTTCGGTAAAAATATGTAAGTATAGGTAACTATGAATCAACCAGAGAGATATTATTCGGCTACTGAAGTAGCAAAGAGCCTGGGCATTTCCAAGCAAACCTTAATTCGCTACGAGGGCAAAAAGATTTTTCCTAAGGCCAGAAGGAATACCGTGAATAGATGGCGGGAGTATACACTGCGGGATATCAAGACGTTAAAAAAGATTCTGGGGCGCGTTTGAAGTGATAAAATTAAAGAAGATACAGATAATAGAAGATTTACTTGCAAACATTCAGGCAATTCGCTTAACTCAACAAAGAAATACCGCGGTTGCCTTGGATGTCGGCAAGGATTCAATAAAGTTAGTAGAACTTACGCGGGAAGGCGAGAAGCTTAGCTTAAGCAAAATAGATTTGGCTAAGATACCTTCGCCTCAGCCAGGTGCCGGCGGAAAAAACGACCTGATCAAGAAACTTATCATCAACCTGCTGGCCAGAAATCAGATAAGCCAAAAAGATATAGTTCTGGGCATCACTGGCCAATCCGTCTTTATAAAATTTTTAAAGATCCTGCCGGTAGCCAGGGAAAAATTGGAGCAGACTATAAAGTATGAGGCCCAGCAGCAAATTCCTTTTTCGCTGGATGAGGTAGAGTGGGATGCCCATTTGTTTGAGCAGGCTCAAGGAGAAGAGCCATCCGCTTACCGGCTTCTTCTGGTAGCCATAAAAAAGGACAACCTCACCAGTACGATAAAGCTGGCGGAGAAAGCAGGCCTTAAACCTTCTATTTTGGATATCAGCACCTTAAGCCTGTATAACTGCGTAAGGTTTAACCAGGATTACGACGAAAATAAGATTACCTTAGCGGTAGATATAGGCGCTCAATCAACAGATTTGGTTGTTCTTCAGGGCGGGGATCTCTGGATGAGAAATTTTGCTATCGGCGGCGATAATATAAGCGCAGCTTTAGAGGATTTATACGGTGAGATTG
This sequence comes from uncultured Planctomycetia bacterium, assembly GCA_964586605.1. GTDB lineage: Bacteria > Omnitrophota > Gorgyraeia > JAFGHF01 > JAFGHF01 > CAZPGX01. Next base: position 2,692 of record CAZPGX010000019.1, on the reverse strand, counting down.
CCCGCTCCATTGAGTATTACCATTTCCAGCAAGGCCCTAACGCGGCGAACGAGCTAGATACAATCTTACTCAGCGGGGGAGGTTCACTTGCGCCCGGTCTGGATAAGTTGTTGGCGCAGAGGTTCTCTTGCCAGGTAAGGCGCCTGGAGCCTTTTAAGATGTTGCACCTGGATGAGCAGATTAAAAATAAATTGAAGTTGCAGGATAAAATTTTGTTTTCGCAGGCAGTGGGCCTGGCTTTAAGGGGCCTCTCCAGGAGCCGCATTAAGATTAATCTGCTTAAAGGGCAGATTAAGGCCAAGCGCCTTGTCTATCAGAAGGTGGCTTACGGCGTGGGTTCGCTTGTTTTGGCCCTGGCCATTCTTTTTACCGCTTCCACTTTTATGCGCCGCGATTACCGGGATAAAAATTTGCGCCTGCGCCGCCTGAAGGGCTCGCTTGAGACCTTCAGCGCCTACCAGCCGCAAATAGACGAATTGCAGAAAAAGAAAGAACTGCTTTGCCGGCGGATAAATATGCTGGGAGACCTTGCCGCAAACCGTGCTTTATGGCTTAAGGCCCTTTCACAGCTGCAGAAGATGCTCCCGGACGAGCTTTGGGTTACGGATTTTAGCGGAACAACCGCCTTTAATGCTGTTGAAAAGGATTTCGAAAGTAAATTAGACCTACAGGGCAAGGCGGCTTCTTATGAGGGGGTAAACGTTTTTGTCTCAAGGCTAAAATCTTCCACTTTATTTGCAGAGGTTAAGCCCCTTTCTTCTTCATTCATCAAAGAAGAGCTCAAGGATAAAGAGCGGGTGGAAGTGGTAAAATTCTCTGTGAGCATAAAGGTATTGCCAGAACAGATAAGGGGCGAATAAGATGGCTTATTCTGCGGACTATAAAACCTTAATCAAACAATTTAGTATTGTTGTTTCCGTATTTCTGGTCCTTTATGTAATTCTGGTCCGGCCCTTAGCCCAACAGGGGATGAGGGTGTTAGACGAACAGATTAACGAGGCAGTTATTCAGCTGGAAAAGTATATTCCCGAAAGCGAAAAAGGTGTTTTGCCGAAAGAAGAATTCGTCCAGACCCTGGAGGCTTCCCTTTTGCGGTATAAGCGCAATTACGGACAATTGAAGGAGTTTATTGACCCGGCGAGAGAATATTTGCCCGAGGGCACGCAGGAGGCGGGGCTATATTTCATCGAACAGCTGCATATTACCACAAAGCGGCTTAACCGCCAGGGGAATACCTTGAAGATCAAGATTCCCGACAGTTTTGGTTTTAGCGAAGAGATGCCCGAAGATGCCGCGGATGTAGCGCTTCTTTTAAAAGAATTGGATATCGTCGATAGAATAACGACCTTGTTGATGGAAGAGGGCGTTAAGGAAATATCGCTGGTTAAGCCCCTAAGCGTGCTCGAGCAGAGGGATGAGGTGACGCAGGAACTATTTTATCGGGAGTTGCCACTGCACTTGAGCTTTTTGTGCAATTCTTCTACGCTGGTAAATCTTCTCTATCAAATGAAAAATTTTTCTCCGGTTTTGTTTATTAAGGATATAATTATAAAAAGACAGGAAGGGCTTTCTTTGCAAGTGGAGATATTATTGAGCAGGCTGATAGTTGCGTGAAAGAAAAATATATCTTTTTTACATTATTGGTAATTGCCCTGGGCTTGCTAATCGGCAGCCGGATGAACAAAGGCGAAAGGCTTAAGATTGGCGCCAAGGAACAGGCGCTGGAGAAAAGATTAAAGCGCGCAGCGCAAAGGAAGCCCTTTTTGCCGCAAGAGATAGACATAGAGAAGGTGCAGGATTTGGTTGCCTTTTCCCATTATGAGGGCATGTTGAAGCGCAGCCCCTTTTTTAAGGTTCAGCCCAGGCAGGCTAAGGCATCTACGGCTGGAACTGTGGTTTTACCGGTAGAGGAAAGTACCCCTGTGTTCCTATATAAAGGTAAAATAGCGGCAGGAAATCGCTTGTTGGTAATAATCGAACAGACGCGTTCAGGCGAGACCTTTATGGTTGCTAAAGGAGAACAGCTAAACGGGTACAAAGTGCTTGACATTACGGATACCGAAGTGATATTATCAAAAAAAGGCGAAGAAAATATTAGTCTTAAGACAATCGAAGGGCTATAAATGAAAAAATTAGAGCGGCATGTCTTAATCTGGCTGGTTTTTGCGGCGGCCTTGGTCTTGCAGGGTGAAGCAAAGGGGCAGGAGTTTTCTCTTGTACAGGAGAGGGAGCAGGAGCTGCTTTCTTCCGGGTCTATTCGGGAATTAGCCAGAATCCATTATGCCCGGGCAAGAAACCATTACCGAAGAGGCGAGTACTTAGAGGCAAAGGCGGAATTTGAGGAAGTCTTAAATTTGGAACCGGCTCATCAGGGCGCAGGATGGTACCTGAAGTGCGTGGGGAAGGAATTAGCCAGGCTTAAGAAGACCTTGCCTGTTCGCAGGGTCCACAACTTAAAGCCGCAGCCGGATTCAACCAGACAGCGCAGCATAGAAAAGAAGCTGTCGCAGGAGGCGGCGCAGCGCGAAAAGTTAGAGAGAAAAGAGGCCCGGCTTTTAAAACAATTAGAGAAATATCAAGCCCAGAGCAGCCAGGCGAAAAAGCGCGGGGATTTAACTGCGCGTAAGGCCGCCCAATTAAAAAAGGAGAAAGAGCATTTAGAGGTTAGGTTAAAGGAATACAAAGAGGCGCT
>CAZPGX010000018.1:7989-17315 GCA_964586605.1 uncultured Planctomycetia bacterium | reverse complement strand
GAAACCGTCAGGCTTACCCCGTCTAAGGCTAGCGAGCCCTTTAAGGCTATATAGCGCAAAATCTGCTCATCTGCCTCTATCTCTATTACTAGATCACTGCCGCTGTTTTGCCTGCTCTTAATTATCCCGGTTGCGTCTATATGTCCGGTGACAAAGTGGCCGTCAACTCGCCCATCGGCTTTTAGCGCCCTTTCCAGATTAACCTTATCGGTTTCTCTTAACATTCCTAAACTTGTACACTTAAGGGTCTCCTGCATTACCTCAAAATTGAGCAAATTTCCTTTTACCTCAACCGCAGTAAGACAGGCGCCGTTAACACAGATACTTTGGCCGACTTTAACCCCTATGGCAAGCTTCGGCGCCAGGACCTGCAATTTAGCGATTGTCCCGCCCTTGTCTAAAAGCTTAACTGTACCTAACTCTTCAATAATCCCCGAAAACACTTATCTTATCCTTCCATCTATAATTAAATCCGGGCCTAACTTTCTCACTTTCATCTCTTTCAGGTTTAAGGCTGCCTTCATCCTTCCGGCACCCTCGCCTTCCACTGCCGTGGGGGCATTACGCCCGCCGATGATTTTAGAAGATACGAATACAATCATCCTATCCACCAATCCCGCCTGCAAGGCAGAGGCAATGATTTCTCCGCCTCCTTCAATCAGGAGATGGGATATTTCCTGTTTAGCCAGTTTCCTGAACAAATCCCGCAGCTGGACTCTTCCCTGTTTATCTTTGGTGATAATTACCCGGGCCTTCTTTTGAAAAGCGGAAACCTTTGCCTGCGGCGCAAACCTTGTGCTGCCTATAATTACCTCCGCCGGCGAGGCCTGAGAAAATATCTTTAAGCCGGGCCTTATTCTTAATCTGCTGTCTACAACAACCTTCTTCGGCTGCTTTTTGTAGAGATGCCCGTTTAAGCGGCAACTCAAGGAGGGATTATCTTTCAGGGCGGTATCTATCCCCACTAAAACCGCATCCACCTCAGCTCGTAATTTATGCACAAGCCTGCGGCTCATTTTTGAACTAATCCAGCGGGAATCCCCGCTTGAGGTAGCAATCTTGCCGTCTAAGCTCTGGGCTACTTTAACCGTAACAAAAGGCAGCCGCCTGGTAATATATTTAATGAATACCTGATTGATTTCTCTGGCTTCTTCCTCTAACACACCGGATATGACCTTTACCCCGGCCCGGCGCAAGACCTGGGCTCCTTTACCGTTATTTAAGGGATTGGGGTCATTCATAGCAAAAACAACCTCTTTTATGCCGCAGGCTAGTATCTTATCCACACAGGCAGGAGTCCTGCCAAAATGGCAGCATGGCTCTAAGGTAACATAAAGAGTAGCGCCCCGGGCGGCATCGCCGGCTTTCTCCAGAGCAACAACTTCGGCATGAGCTAACCCGGCCTTTTTATGATAACCCCGGCCAAGGACCTTTCCCTTCTTTACTACTACCGCCCCCACCAAAGGATTGGGGTTAGTCAGGCCATTAGCCTTTTTGGCCAATCTTAAGGCCATGCGCATAAATCTGTTATGTCTTTTTTCCACTTCTTAAGGCCTCGGCCTCTTCTTTTAATGCCTCTACCAATTGATAAGGGAGCTTAACGCTGCCTATTGATTTCCCATCTTTAGCCAGGCCGTGGCAGTCAGAGCCTCCGGTAACTAAAAGCCCGTATTCGGCGGCCAGTTTTTGATAATGCCTTGAAGTCGCCTGGTTCTGTTCAGAATAATAGGCCTCTATCCCCCTTAATCCCATCCGGACAAATTCGCTAATAATCTCATCGTTTCCGATGGTATAGGGATGGGCCAATACAGCTACCCCCTTTAATCTACGAATCATCTCTATCACCTCAAAAGGGGTCAACTTAAACTTCTTGACATAACAGGGGCCGCCGTCAGCAATATATTTGTCAAAGGCCTCCTGAATCGAATGCACAAACCCCTCACTCTGTAGCATCCGGGCAATGTGCAATCTGCCTACAGAGCCTATGCGCGCCTGCCGCAAAACCTCTTCTCTATTTAACTTTATACCGTAGGCCTTCAATTTTTCTATAATAGCTAAGGCGCGCCTCTGGCGCTGACCGCAAATCTGTTTGAGCTTGCGCTGAAACCATTGCGCCTGCCACTCGATAAAATAACCTAAGATATGCACCTCGCAGTTATCTATCTCGGCAGAAAGCTCTACTCCAGGAACAACCTCGATATCCAGCCTCCTGGCCTTATCTTGCGCCGGGCCGATTGCCCTGACTTCATCGTGGTCGGTAACGGCAATGCAGCAAAGGCCGTTCTTTTTAGCCTCGCTGACCACGCGGGAAGGCGTAAAGGTGCCGTCGGAAAACCGCGTATGAATATGTAAATCGGCGTACTTCGCTGTGTCCTTCATTTCTTACCCTGCTCTTTATGGATTTTATCCAGGATGCCGTTGACGAATTTGCTGGATTCTGTGTCTCCGTATTTCTTGGCCAGCTCTATGGCCTCATTTAGAGAAACCCTGGCCGGGATATCCTCTAAAAAGAGCAGTTCATAACAACCCAGGCGCAAGATATTCCTGTCAATTATGGCCATTCTTTTCAGTTGCCAGTTCTGGGTATACTTAATAAGCAACTTATCAATTTGGGGCAAATTGGCAACAATTCCCCGGATAGCCGCATCGGCAAAATCCCTTATCGGCTTGGCCGCCCGATGTTCCTGCCAGAAATACCCTAAGGCCTGCGCAGAGTCCTCTTTACTGATGTCTATCTGGTAAAGGAACTTCAGGGCCAGTTCTCGGGCCTTAGTTCTTCTGCGCATCACAATTTGTCTACAAGGTTGGCCATTTCAATGGCGCTGAGAGCTGCTTCCTGGCCTTTATTGACTTGCTTTGTGCCGGCACGCTCAATAGCCTGCTCGATATTGTCTGCGGTAACAATACCAAAGGCCACGGGCTTGCCGCTGTTCAGGCTGACCGAGGCTATGCCTTTGGCGGTCTCACCGGCGATATAATCAAAATGAGGAGTCCCTCCTTTGATTATAGCGCCCAGGCAAATCAAGGCATCATATTTTTTGCCTTTGGCCATCCGGCCGGCCACAGGAGCAATCTCAAAAGCGCCGGGAACCCAAACAACCTCGAGATTCTTCTCGTCTGCTCCGTGCCGCAGCAGCGTATCCACGGCCGCTTCCAAAAGGCGCTTGCTGATAAAGTCATTGAAGCGGGAAACAATCAAGCCGAATCTTTTGCCCTTAGCAATCAGTTTTACCTCAATTGTCTTAACCATCTTCTTCACCCCCTTACACTTTCTTTAACATATGACCCAATTTGTTCTTCTTCGTCCTTAGGTAATTTATATTTGCGGCGTGAGGCTCTGTCTCCAGGGATAGGCATTCCACGGTCTTCAGGCCGTATCCTTCCAAACCTACAATCTTCTTAGGATTATTGGTCAGCAGTCTGATATTTTTTATCCCCAGATCAACCAGGATCTGGGCGCCGATACCGTAATCGCGCAGGTCGGCAGCGAAACCCAGGGCATGGTTGGCCTCCACCGTATCCAACCCCTCATCCTGCAAGGCATAGGCGCGGATTTTGTTGGCCAGGCCAATGCCCCTTCCTTCCTGGCGCATGTATAAAAGCACGCCTCTTTTTTCTTTTTGGATTAGTTCCAGCGCCTTGTGTAGTTGTTTTCCGCAGTCGCAACGCTGGGAACTAAATACGTCACCGGTCAGGCATTGGGAATGAACGCGAACTAAAAGGGGCCTGGCCCCTTTTGTGTTGCCCATGACTAAAGCCAGATGGTGGAGTTTATCTACCTGCGACTCATAGACTATCAGTTTAAAATTACCATATTCAGTAGGCAGGGTTGTGTTTTCAATTCTTTTGATCAGCTGGGTACGCTTTCTTCTGTATTCAATCAAATCACAGACGGCGCAGATTTTAAGGTTATGAAGTCTGGCAAATCTCAAAAGCTCCTCCGTCCTGGCCATGCTCCCGTCTTCATTCATAATCTCACAGATTACCCCGGCCGGATAAAGATTAGCCAGTCTCATCAAATCTAGACAGGCCTCGGTATGCCCGGCCCGGGCAAGCACACCGCCTTTTTGCGCACGCAGAGGAAAGACATGTCCCGGTTTAATTAAGTCAGCGGCCTTTGTCCGGGGATCAATCAGGGCCTTAACTGTCCTTGCCCGGTCAGCAGCGGAAATGCCTGTAGTCACCTCTTCTTTTGCATCTACAGAGATTGCCCAGGCAGTCTGGAAGGGGTCTTTTTTTTCGCCGGCCATAGGGTGAAGCCTCAATTCATCCAGTCTCTCTCCCTCCATAGGCACACAAATTAAACCGCGGCCGTGCTTGGCCATAAAGTTTATACCTTCGGCAGTGGCAAAAGAAGCAGGCAGGATTAAATCGCCTTCATTCTCCCGCTCGGCGTCATCAATAACAACGACCATCTTGCCCTGTTTCAGGTCCTCGATTACCTCTGTAATAGGATCAAACTTTTTCATTTTCTCACCCAAAAAAATAACCCCCGAAAAATCCTCGGGGGTTTATCTATAATCTACAACCTATCTTCTTCTCCCATCCCGGCTATACGGTCGGTTTCGGAATTTCACCGAATCAATCCCGAATGTTCGGGACTCGTAGACTTTGACTACCGGCTGAGGAATATCACCTCACCCCGAAGACATCCCGCATTATACCACAAGAGCCTACTTTGTCAAGTAAAAACCAAAAGGGGCCAGGCCCCTTTTTGCTTGACAAGCTTTGGGTTTTGGTATAGTATCGGTTTTTGTTATGAAGAAAAACCCTTATCAAAAAGATCTGGAGAAGGCCCAGGCTGAGCTGCTGATGTTCTGTGAAGTCTCAAACCTGATGCGCACCACGCTTAAGCTTGATGAGGTCCTCTATATCATCCTCACCTGCGTTACTTCCCACGAAGGCCTAGGCTTCAATCGGGCCGTGCTGTTCCTGATTAATGAAAGAAGAAGGACGCTTGAGGGCAAAATGGGTATCGGCCCGGATACAGCCGAACAGGCCGATAAGATCTGGAAAAAGATTGAAGCCGAAAAAACCACGCTCAAAAACATGATTAAGGCATCTAAGGTCTTTCTTAAGAAAAAAGGCTCCCAGCTGGATAAGCTGGTTAAGTCTATAAAAATCCCCTTGCAGGAAAGCGCAGGCATCCTGGCCTTAACAGCTCTTGAAGGGATGACCTTTGAAATCACCACAGACGAGGTAAGCAAAAAAATCAAAGACCCTGCCTGTGCCCTGCTCAAAACCAGACATTTTGTCACCGTTCCCTTAAAGGCAAAAGATAAGACCATCGGGGTAATATTGGTAGATAATATATTCAGCAAGAAGCCGATAACCAAAGACGATATCAGAATCCTGACAATGTTTGCCAACCAGGCGGGACTGGCCATCGAAAACTCCCACCTTTACGAAAAGACAGTAATGCGCTCCCATTCGGATTCCTTAACCGGCCTGATCAATCACGGGCGGTTTCAATATCTCTTAAGCAAAGAACTAAAAAACGCAAGCCAAGCCAAAAAGCCGCTCTCTTTACTAATGGGCGATATAGATAATTTTAAGAACTTCAACGACACCCTGGGCCATCCTGCCGGCGATAAGGTATTACTTAACATTGCCAGGATTTTAAAAAGGACCTGCCGCACAGGTGATATTGTGGCTCGTTACGGCGGAGAGGAATTTGCTATTGTGCTTAGTGATACAACTAAAGAGTTTGCCTGGGGGCTGGCTGAAAGGTTAAGGCAGGCGATTGAGAAGTTTGACTTTCCCGGAGAAAAAGTCCAGCCTAATAAGAACCTCACCATTAGCTTAGGCCTGGCCTCCTTCCCCGAAGATGCCAAAAATAAAGAAAGCCTGATTGCCCATGCCGACAATGCGCTTTATCAGGCTAAAGCCGCAGAAAAAAACCGCACCTGCATCTATTCCAAACAAACCTAAACCTCGGCGGGAGCCATTGCTCTGGCGGGCGGCATCTTATCTTCCGTAAACTTCACCGAAACAATCTTGGAGACGCCTGAGGCCTCCATGGTAATGCCGTACATAATGTCCGCCATATTAATGGTCTTCTTATTGTGGGTGATGATGATAAATTGCGAGGTCTTGATAAATTCCCGCAGGAGGTTGGCAAAGCGGTCTACGTTTGCCTCATCCAGGGGCGCATCAACCTCATCAAGGATACAGAAGGGGCTGGGTTTAACCTTAAATACGGCAAAAAGAAGGGCGATTGCGGTCAGGGCCTTCTCTCCGCCTGAAAGTAAGGAAATATTTTGCAGTTTCTTTCCCGGCGGACGCACCACAATCTCGATGCCGCTCTCTAAGAGCTTATTCTCATCAAGCAAGATAAGCCTGGCATCACCGCCGTTAAATAAAATTCTAAAATATTCTTTAAAGCAGACCTGAATCTTACTAAAAGTTTCCGCAAACATCTGCCTGGCCGTACGGTTTATCTGGGTAATGGCCTTGCGCAGAGATTCCTGACCGCTGACTAAATCTTCCTGCTGAGAGATAAGAAAAGAATGCCTCTGCTGCAACTGATCGCTCTCCTCAAGCGCCACCAGGTTTACCGGGCCCATTCCTTCAAGCCTGCCTTTGAGATGCTTAATCTCCCCAAAGACGGAATCTTCCGGCGGGGAAATCTCTATTATATTTTCCAAAGAACCTTCCAGATCAAGCTGGTAAGTCTGCTGCATCTTTTCCTTCAGCGAATCCCCTTTATAATTGGTCTCTGTAAGCTTAACCTGCAGGCTGCGCCTTTGTTCTCTAATTTCATTCAATTCTCTCTGGGCATTTTTTGCCTTTTCATCCAAATCCCGGATTGCAGCGGAATGCTCCCGGCGCTTGAGCGTTGTGCGATTTATCTTTTCTTCCAGGTCCTGTTTAGCCCCGGTTAAATTGCGGTTCTGCAGTTTAAGCTGCTCAATCCCCTGCTTAAGTTGTCCGACTTTTTCCTCAGCCTTCTCTGCCTCTGCAGACCTTGCCTGGTGCGCTCTTTTTTGCTCAGCCTCAGATTCAACAAGCATATCCAGCCTTTTCTTTCTGTCCTCTGCCTCCCGAGCCAGGGCAGAAACCTCTGTCTTTAGCCCGGCAATCTCAATAAGCGTATCCTGCCTCTTTTGATTGTTCTGGGATATAGATGTCTCCTGTCTTTGAATCTTCTGCTGAAGCCGCTTTTGCTTCTCCTCCAGAGAATCAATCTGCTCGTTCAGCTCTTTCTCTTCAGCCTGCAATTGCCGAATCTGCTCGCCGGCTTCATTTATCTCTGATTTTAGAACCGAGGCCTCATCTTCAAATCTCTTTCGTTGCGTCTCGATATTCAGCTTTTCGCTCTGCTTATTAGCCAGTTTAATCTTTAGCTTATTTAAACCCGGCTCTTTCTCCTGAATAATCTTGTCCAGCTCTTCTATTTCTCTTGCCTGGGCAGTTTGCCGGTTTTCCAAACCGGCCCTTTCCTGCTCTAATTTCTCGAGCTCTGCCTGAAGCCGCTTAATCCTTTCCCGTCTGCCGATTAAGCTTGAGGTAACGTCTTTAGGGGCGCTGCCGCCTACAGCGCCTGCCCTAGTTAGGATTTCGCCATCCAGGGTAACTATCTTAAGGGAAGAAGACTTGCTGCTTTTGAGTAATTCACCTGCGGCCTCTAAGTCCCGCGCAATAAAGGTATTGGCCAGCAGATACCGGATCAGCCCCTGATATCTGGGTTCTGTTTTTACAAATTCTTGCGCTCGGCCCAGGAGGCCTTCAGACGGCCTAAGCGTCTCTTCTTTGCCTGGAGTCAGGCTATCCAGGCAGAGGAATCCGGCCCGGCCGGCGTCTTTTGCCTTTAAGTAATCGATCGCCTCCTGCACGGCATGGCGGTTCTCCGCCACCAGAACCTGCGCAAATTCCCCTAAAGCCATCTCGATAGCTATCTGATATTGAGGCGAGACTTCAATTAAATCGGCTGCTGCACCGAAGAGCCCTTCTATTCTTAGACTCTGGTTCTCTTTCGCCGAAAGGATAGACTTAACGCCTGAAGAGAAGCCTTCGTATTTCTTAGTTGCCTCTTGTAAAAAATTCAACTTGGACTGAAGTAAGGCTATCCGGCGCGCGAGTTCCTCGGCACGGCATTGAAGCTTTTGTTTCTTCTGGGCCTGAATATCGGAATTGCTCTTTAAGTCCCAGAGTTCTCTGCTTAAACGCCCTACCTCTTCATTCACAACCTTAAGTTCCTGCTCACAAGCACTATATTTTCCTTTAATATTGTCAACATCCTCTTGTGTTCTTTCGGATTCAATATTTAATCTATGCTGGCGGGCATTAGAATTGGCCAGATTCACCTGGTGCCTGTTTAAGCTATTTCTTAGGCGGGTTTTTTGCGCTAAGAGCTCCACTTCCTGGGCCTTCTCAGCGGAGATTTCCTTCTGCGTCTCTTTAACCGAATTTAAGATATCGCTAACGCTTTGTTCTTTCTCTGCCAGAGCGGATGTCTTCTCTTGCCTCTCCCGCTCAAGAGTTTCTGCTCGAACTCTGGTCTCTTCTATGTCTTGGGAAGTAGCAGTAGCCTTTCTCTTCAACTCCTCCATCTGGAATTTAAGATTTTCTCCCTGGCTAACCAATTCCTCAATACGCTCCTCATCCAGGGTTACCTTGTTAGCCGATGTCTTAATTGTAGCCGAGAGTTCATAGCTCTCTGCCTGAATTCGGGATATATTTTCCTCTATGGAAGAGAGTTCATGCCGCATCTTATCTAGGGTATGGGATGTTGAATCCACCCCCGAACTAAAGGACGCCTCTTTCTCTTCTATTTCTCTGGTTTTATTTTGTAACTGCGTTTTTTCCTTCTTTAAATTCTGAAACTGATACTGCGAAACCTTCAGTTCATACTCTTTTAACCGCTCAAACTCCTCTTTGTAACGGCGGGCCTTATTTACTTGCCGTTCCATCGAGTTTATCTGGCGCTTTACCTCCACGATTATATCGCCAATGCGCTGCAGGTTCTCACCCGTACGTTCCAGTTTCCTTAGCGCCTCTTCTTTCTTAGACTTATATTTAGTAATGCCTGCGGCCTCTTCAAAGATAGCCCGTCTTTCGTCCGGCCTTGAACTTAAGATCTTATCCACCTGGCCCTGCGCCATTAAAGAATAAGAAGGCATACCCACGCCGGTTCCCATTAAGAGCTCGGAAATATCCTTTAGCCTTACAGGGACTTTGTTAATCAGGTATTCGCTTTCTCCGGAACGAAAGATACGGCGGGTAATCTTTATCTCCTCATAATCTAGGGGTAAGAGTTTATCCTGGTTGGAGATGGTCAGGGAAACCTCGGCAAAACCTACGGCGGAGAAACTGTCGGCGCCGTG